>JADGQW010000237.1 GCA_017881505.1 Gemmatimonadales bacterium | reverse complement strand
GCTGGACCTGCTCGGCCTCGGGATGCTCGCCGCGATGGACGAGACGCTCGCGCTCGTGGAGCACGACTGCGCGACGTGCGTGGACCTCGACCGGCTCCCGGAGGAGATCCCCGAGGTCTTCGCGATGCTCCAGGCGGCCGACACCGTGGGCGTCTTCCAGGTGGAGAGCCGGGCCCAGATGCAGACGCTCCCGAAGTCACGGCCCAGCTGCCTCGACGACCTTGTGGTGGAGGTCGCGATCATCCGGCCGGGCCCGATCCAGGGGAACGCCGTCCACCGGTACCTGCGCCGCAAGCAGGGGCTGGAGCCGGTGACCTACCTGCATCCGTCGCTCGAGCCGATCCTCCGCGATTCGATGGGCGTGATCCTCTACCAGGAGCAGGTGATGCGGATCGCGATCGAGGTCGCCGGGTTCTCGCCCGGTGACTCCGACGGGTTCCGTCGCGCGATGGGAACGTGGCGCTCCAGTGCGGAGATGGAGAAGCTCCACGCCCGGTTCGTTGACGGCTGCGTCCGCGTCCAGGGGATGCCGCGGGTCGATGCGGAGGAGCTCTACCGCGGGGTCGCCGGCTTCGCGAGCTTCGGGTTCGCGAAGAGTCACGCCGCAGCCTTTGCCCGGACCGCCTACGAGTCGGCGTTCCTCAAGCTCTTCTACCCGGCCCAGTTCCTCGTCGGCCTGGTCAATGCCCAGCCGATGGGCTTCTATCCGGTTGAGGTGCTGGTGAACGACGCGAAGCGCCACGGCGTCGCGGTCCTCCCCGTGGACGTCAACGCGTCCCTCCATCGAACCACGACCGAGTGGGCGGGTCGGCCCGGCTGGGTGCTCGCGGGCACGGCCGGCGACGCCGGGCGCCACGATGGCGACCCCGGGGAGCCGCTCCCCACCGATGCCGGGATCGCGGCGCGGCCGCGCCCGGTCCGCTCGTCAGCCTGCGTGATCCCGGTCTCCGCGTCGCGTGAGCGATGGGCCGCGGAGGGCACCGTGGGCTGGGGCGTCCGCCTGGGGCTTCATCTCGTGAAGGGGATCGGCAAGGAGCACGCCGCCCACCTCGACGCGGAGCGGGCGCGCGGTCCCTACAGGTCGCTCCCGGACGTCGTGGAACGGACCGGCCTCCCCGAGGAAGTGCTCGAACGGCTGATCCGCGCGGGTGCGCTCGACTCGCTGGGGCGGCCGCGCCGCGAGCTTCTCTGGCAGCTGCGGGAGGTGGCACGGCCGGCGAAAGGAGCACCCAGGGGCGGTGGCCGGGTGGCCGGCCGGCCCCTGGACCTGCGGCTCCCGGCGACGCCGGCGCCGGACCTCCCGCCGCTCACCGAGCTGGAGCGGCTCGGTGACAGCTACGCGATCCTCTCGCTCGACGCGCGGCGCCAGGTGGTGGGGCTTTTCCGCCCTGCGCTGGAGCGGCTGGGTGCGGTCACGAACGCAGCGCTCGCGGAGCGGCGGCCTGGTCGTGTGCTGGTCGGCGGCCTGGTCGTGACCCGCCAGCACCCGATGACGGCGAAGGGAACCGTCTTCCTCGCGCTCGAGGATGAGACCGGGATGGTCAACGTCACGCTCTGGCCAGACACGTGGGCGCGCCTGCGGGGCGTGGTACGGCGCAACGCCCTCCTGGTGGTTGACGGAAGCCTGCAACGGGAGTCGAGCGTCGTGAACGTGGTGGCGCACGAGATCCGCCCGCTCGTCGAGATGGCCCGACCCGCCGGCGGCCCCGAGCGACCCGACGGCGTGCGCCAGCTTGGCCACGCGGGGATGCGTCGGCTGGGATGACGACCGACGGACCGGTCCGGCGTCACCCGATGCCGGATCTGACGGTTGGTCAGCGGCGCTTCGACTTGGCCGGCACGGGCCGGGCCGGGGTCGACATCGCGAGGAACCGGCGGTAGAAGCCGGCGAACGCCCCGATGAGGATGCCGAACGGCACCGAGGTCAGGATCGCGTTCACGACGATCCCGACCTTCTGGTCCGTGGTCATGACGTAGGTGAAGCCCAGCCCGGTCTGGACCGAGTTCGTGAAGACCCCGAAGAGCAGTGCGTACGCGGCCGCGTTGGCGAGCGCCACGATCCCACCCGCGAGCCAGGCGCCCCGTGGCGCCAGCATGCCGGCGAGGAAGGGCAGGATCATCGGCGGCGGCTGGAGTGCCAGGTTCCCCAGCAGCGCGACGATCGGGTTCCGCGAGATCCCGGGGATGAAGAAGAGCACCGTGATGCCACCGATCACCGCGAGCGGCACCCAGAGCGCCTTCGAGTGGATCGCGATCGCCGGCAGCGCCCGGAGATCGGCGCGGATGTCCGCCGGAGCCGCCGCGCGGCGAAGTGACGCGAGGAAGCCGGCGCGCGGGGGCGGTGCGGCGTCACCCCGGGCGGTCGCCCCGCCTTCGGCCCTTCTCGCGCGGGAGCGGCGCGGGAGCGCGGCGGTCGGCACGTCCAAGGCGTCGGCCTCGTCCATCTCGAGGTCCGGGTTCTCGGTTACTGCTTCGACGGAGCGGTAGCGGCGGCGAGCTTCGGCGCGCTCGGTCCTCTTCGCGCGGGCCACGGATCCTCCTGGGTCGTGTCGTTGGGGGGCGGCGGGGTGTGCCGCGCCGAGCATCGTAGCGCGGCTGCGGATAAGTGATGGGTGAGCGGTGCGTGGTACACCCATCGCGTCGCTGCCGCCACGACGCCCGGCCCGCCGGCCACCCGCCCACCTGCCCGCCGGGAGGTTGTCCATGCGCGCCCCGAGGAGCGCCGCGTTTGGCGCGGTCGCCAGCCTGCTTCTGCTTGCCACGTTGGTCGGCGGCCCGCCGCGACCCCAGGCGACACCCGCTCCGATGGTGAACCTGCGCCCCGCGGCGGCGGTCGCGTGGCCGCCCTCCGCAGGACTCCTCATCGCCGAGGTGGTCACCGGCGGTACGTCCGCATCAGACGAATACGTCGAGATCACGAACGCAGGTGCCGTCCCGGCCGACCTGGCGGGCATGGAGCTGGCCTACGTCACGTCGTCGGGGTCCACCGTGACCAGGAAGGCGACCTGGAGCGACCTGACGCTCCTCGCCACGGGCCAGCACCTGCTCGTGGCGAACGCCCTCGGATCGTATGCGGCGACCGCCGATGCCACGTACTCCGGCGGGTTCGCGGCCACGGGCGGCTCGTTGGTGCTTCGCCCGGTCGGTGGGACTCCCGTCGACGCGGTTGGTTGGGGCGATGCCACGAACGCGTTTGTCGAGGGCGCCGCGGCGACGGCACCGCCGGCCGGCCAGAGCATTGAGCGGAGACCCGGCGGAAGCAGTGGCAACGTCACCGACACGAACCAGAACGCCGCCGACTGGGCGGTGCTCCTCGCGCCGATCCCGCAGAGCCGCGCGGCGCCCCCCGTTCCGGGACCGTCCGCGCCACCCACGCCGACGCCGACGCCGACACCAACCCCCACGCCCACGCCCACGCCGACACCAACCCCCACACCGACACCAACCCCCA
>JADGQW010000077.1 GCA_017881505.1 Gemmatimonadales bacterium | reverse complement strand
CCGGCGCCGAAGCCCGACACCACGCGCACTGACTCGCTGCGCGTGGACTCGCTGCGTCTCGATTCGCTCCGCCTCGACTCCCTGCGGACCGATTCGCTGCGCGCTGACTCCCTCCGCGCCGATTCCCTCCGGGCCGACTCCGCCGCCCACAAGGCGCACGCGGCGCCGCCGCGCGCGGCGTGGCGCCCCGGCGTGCAGCTCGCCTACCGGCGCACGCCCACCTTCACCCAGGACCCGTTCCGCTACGCCCTCGTCCCGCACTGGGGATTCGTCATCGCGGTGGGCGCGGCAGGGGACAACAACAGCCTCAACTTCAGCGACATCGGCGCGCTGATGCTCCTCGGCAGGAAGGACAGTCTCTCCTCGGGGAACATCATCGACGCCCTCGGTCTCGTACCCCCCGGGAAAGGGCTCCTCGGCTTCGTACAGAGCGGGACGAGCTTCCACCTTGGCGGGCCGTTCGGGCGCCACGTGGGCCTCGGCCTCTCGCTGGGCGCCGCCGCCTACTCGTCCTTCCACCTCGACGACAACACCGTGGCGCTGCTGCGGGACGGCAACGGCGCGCGGCAGAACTTCTCCCTCGGCACCTCCGGCGGCGCGGCCCTCGGCGCGGCGGAGGCGGGGGGACACCTGGTGCTGCGGTTCGGCGCCACGGGGAACGAGACGGGCTGGCGCCTCATCGCCGGCCTCGGCGCCCGCTACCTCCGGCCCGTGGCCTTCGCCCGCGGCGGCTCGGCCATCAGCAACGGCGGCACCATCCGCGTCACCGGGGACAGCATCATCGCCCACGTGCAGGCGCAGACGGAGTTCACCTACCTGACGGACGGGAACCCCGCGAAGGTGAAGGGCTCGGGGCTCGCCACGGACTTCCTGGTCCGCTTCGAGCTGCCGCAGCGCCGCGCGGCGTTCGAGGTGATGCTGGTGAACGTCGGCTCCGTGAAGATCCAGGGGGTCGAGCGCAAGCTCGCGACCTTCAACGTGGCCGCGACCACCTTCAAGACCGTCCAGGACTCGCTCAACAACGTCAAGCTCCGGGTCCGCGACACGACGGACGTGACGGTGACGCTCCCCCGCGTGCTCCGGTTCGCCGCGAGCACCTGGATCCTCCCGATGCTGCAGGTGGACGCGGCGTATACCGCGAGCGTGAGCGGCGATTTCGCGGCCCCGGCCACCATCGAGGCGGGGGCCACCCTGCGGCTGCTGCGCTGGGTCCCGCTCCGCATCGGCCTCATCCACGCCGGCGACTACGGGACGGGGCTCACGGGCGGTCTCGGCATCGAGACCCGGGTGCTGTACTTCGACGTCACCGGCGCGACCCTGGGTGGCGGCTTCAAGACGGGGACGGGGGCGGGCGCGCGGTTCGAGCTCGGCTTCTTCTTCTAGGAGACGGCCGGCGGCGCACGCCGCCCGGTCCCGGATGCACGACGGGCGCCCGACTTCGGGCGCCCGTCGTGTTTCCGTGCCGCCGCGAAGCTACCGCGGCGGGTTCAGCACGCGGTCGATGCGGGCGCGGAGGTCCTGGAAGTGGGCCTTCGTCACCACGTCGCCCGTGCGGAGGAGGGAGGCGCGGAGCTGCGCATCGAGCGCTACGAGGTCCGCTCGGGCCAGCGCCCGGGCGTCGGCCGGCCGCGGAGGCGGCGGCACGAAGCCGGGGAAAGCGCCGAAGCCGGGGGGCAGCGGGGTCTGGAGCGGCGAGTTGATGAGCCGGTCCATCTGGTCCACCCAGAGCCGCTGGACGTTGCGGCGATAGGGATCCACCGCCGGACGCGCCCCCGTGAGCTCGCTGAAGAGCCCGCGGTGCAGGTCGCCGAACAGCTCGGCGACGGTGTAGGCGGGGCTCGCCCGCGTGGCGAACGCCTCCTGCTCCACCAGGCGGGAGAGCTTGGCATCGAGCAGCAGGTCGTTCAGCACCGCCGCCTGCCGGGTCCGGATGCGGTCGACGCTCCCGGTGGGCTCAATGCGGCGGAGGATCGCCGTGTCGAGCATCCAGGTGGGCGTCGTGAAGACGTTGTCGAGGAGGAACCGCACGGCGCGCAGCTGCTCCGCCCGCGAGACCGCCGTGTGGATGGCGCCCGGCTGGTCGGGGTACCGCTCGTGGCGGTAGACACCACCGACCACGACCGAGACGTGGGACATCTCGAGCGCCCACTGGCCGATGACGCGGCCGTACATGTCGTTCAGCAGATCATAGTCATCGAGCCGCTCGGAGGTGGTGGCCTCGAGCACCATCGGCATGATGCGCTTGAGGTTCGCCACGCCGAAGCCGCTGGCCCGGACGGCGTCGTCCCCGATCGCCTCGCGCTGGGTGCGCGGGTCGATGCCGTCCATGTTGCCGAACCGGTACCACGGGTTCGTGTCCTGCTGCCGCGCAAGCGAGTCGAGGAAGGGCCGCTCGGCGTCGGGCGTCGCGGCGCCCGGCACCCGCCGGTAGCCCCAGTTGATCTCGAAGTAGTCGTTCGGGCCGATCCACGGGATCAGGTTGGTCACCCCGTCACCGGGCTGCGCGACGTAGTTGAACCGCGCGTAGTCCATGATCGAGGGCGTCGTCCCGTAGCGCGCCGTGAAGGTCGGGCTGCGGAGCGAATCCACCGGGAAGCCGCTCGACGCGAGCATGTTGTGCGGCAGGCCGAGGGTGTGGCCGACCTCGTGCGCCACCACGTACGCCAGCAGCTTCCCCATCAGCGAATCGGGGAACGGCAGATGCCGCGCCCGCGGATCCACGGCGCCGGCCTGCGTGAAGTACCACGCCTGCTGGAGCGAGGTGATGTTGGCGTAGAACCCGATGTCCGACTGCAGGATCTCCCCGGTGCGCGGGTCGGTCGTGGAGGGGCCGTACGCGTTCTCGATCGTGGACGGCAACCACCGGATGGTGGAGTAGCGCGCGTCGTCCAGGTCGAACTGCGGGTCCTCCTGCGCGGTCGGCACCCGGCTGCCCCTGATGGCGTTGCTGAAGCCGGCGGCGCGGAAGACCGGCTCCCACGCATTGACGCCCTGGATGATGTAGGGGACCCACTTGGGGGGCGTGGCCGGGTCGACGTAGAAGACGATCGGCTTGACGGGGTCCGAGACCGCGGCGCCCGGATTCTGCGGCTCCAGCCGCCACCTGGCGATGTAGCAGCGGCGCGGGATCCGCGCCTCGTCGCGGCCGAAGTCCTCCTGCGAGATCGAGAAGAAGCCGACGCGGTTGTCGCAGAGGCGCGAGAGCATCGGCTGGTCGGGCAGCAGCACCATCGAGAAGTTCATCAGCATCGTGAGGCTGTTGAGCGACCGGTCGGCGCGCTCCCCCGCCGGGCCGGGGACCGAGTCGACCGCGAACGTCTGGTAGGCGGCGACCTCGATGTTGCGGGGGAAGCTCCGCACCCGGTCGATGGCCGAGCGCGAGGCATCGAACGAGCGGACGCGCACGCCGCGCTGCTGGTGGATGTTCAGCTCCGCGACGTCCGACGTGAACAGCTTGGTCGCCTCGATGACGATGTTGCTGTCCTCCGGGCTGAAGGCCGCGACGTCGAATGAGACGATGATCGGGGCCTGGTTCGACAGCCGGACCGCCCGGGCCTGGGGCAGGTTGCTGTCGGCGACCATGTCATACGAGACGACCCGCAGGAACACGCGGTTCCCCATGCGCTCCCAGCGGACCACGCGGTCGGTGGTCTGTTCGCCGGCGTAGCCGACGCCGCGGATCGTGCCGCGATTGTCGGAGACCCACAGGAACTCGCGGCCGAGCATCGCCCGCGGGATCTCGTAGAAGAGCTTCTCGCCGATCCGGTAGACGATGAACACACCGGAGTCGGGCTTCGCCGTGGCGGGGATGACGTCCCGGTAGGGCTTCGGCGCCTCCTGCGCCGCCTGCGGCCGGCCGCCGGGAAAGCCCGGGCCCTGGGGCTGCTGGCCCGCGGGCGGGTTCTGCGGCGGCGTGCGCGGTGGCTGCTGGGCGTTGACGACCGTCGCGAGGGACGCGACGAGGAGCGCTGCGGTACCGAGACTGCGATTCATGGGGAAGGACCTTCGGATGAGGGACATGCTTCACTACGCCTGGCTGGCCGAGAATGTTGTGCGGGAGAGGCCGGAGCGCCAGACCGGGGGCGACGGAGTGATGAGTGATGACTGATGAGTGATGAGCAAGGAGTGATGGGTGATGAGTAATGAGGGGCGCCGCCGGTATCCTCCCCGGGGCGCCCCTCTCACCCAGCGCTCATCACTCATCACTCATGACTCACTACCCATCACTCATGACTCATCACCCATCACGGCGCCTTGGCACCGCACTCCACGCAGAACTTCCCCGCCCCCTCCAGCTCCGCCCCGCACTCCGAGCAGAACTTCCGTCCCGCTCGCGAGGCCTGGCGCTTGGCGGCGATGAGGGCTTCGACGGGATCGGCGGCGGCGCCCCCGGCGCTCGCCCCGACGCCGGCGGGCACCTGGCGCTTCGCCAGCGCCGGCTCCTGGGGGACCGGCTCGGCCGGGGTGTCCGCGTCGCGGATGGCCTCGATCGCCTCCGCCGTGTACGTGGCCTTCATCTGGTCGTAGTCGGCGTCGTCGAGCTTCCCCGTCGCGCGGTCGAACTCGATCTCCTTGAGGGCCGCGAGGGCGAGGTCCTTGCGGTGCTCGCGCGGATCCTCTTCCGGCTCGGCGTCCAGGGCGGCGGGCCGCGCGCGACCGGGGCGGAGGATCGGGTCGAGCACCAGCGCCACGGCGCCGAGCGCCACGACGATGCCGAGCAGCAGTGGGATCACGTCACGCCTCGAACTTCTCGAGCTCCTGCTGGAGCCGCTTGAGATCGTCGTCCGACGCCGCGGGCGCCTCCGGCTCGGCCTTCGCGGCGCCCTCGAGGGGCGCTTTCGGCCGGACCCGGAACCAGCCGCGGATCACGAGCCCGACGATCACGAAGCCGGCGAGGAGCCCCACGAAGGGCATGAAGTAGGCGGCCAGGTTGAACCCCCGGCGCGGCGGCGCCATCAGCACCACCTCGCCGTACTGCTTCTCGAACGCGGCCAGGACCTGCGGCGCCGTCATCCCCGAGTCGAGCCGCGCCAGGACCACGCGGTGCATCGCCGGCGAGGTGGTGCAGGTGAAGTCGGTCGTCCGGCAGGTGAAGACGTCCAGGTTGCAGCCGCACGTGCAGCGGATCTTCCCCTCGATCATCTTCACGAGGGAGTCGTTGACGCGGGAGCCGACGGGAGCCTGCGAGCGGCCCGCCATCTCCGGGGCGAGGAGGCGCCCCCGGCTGGTGTCGCCGGGCGCGCGGGCCTGCGGCGGCCCGGGAGCCACCGCCGTCTGCGCCGCGGGGAGACGCGAGGACGGCGCCTGCGGGGCGCGGATCTGCGCCGCCGCCGGAGCCGCCAGGAGCACCGCGGCCAGGGCCGCGAGGGCGCTACGCCCCGACACGCGCGACATATCCTGCCTCCAGCGCCCGGCGCCGCGCCACGATCTTCGGGCCGCGCCCGGTGGGCCACATCGAGATCAGCCCGCCGATGGCCAGGACCAGCCCACCGTACCACACCCACCACACCAGCGGGTTGATCGTCAGGCGGTACACCGCCTCCTCGGTCCCTTGCACGGATCCGGCGAACACCACATACAGGTCCTCGCGCACGTCGCTGCGGATCGCCACCACCGTCGAGGGCTCGAAGGTCGGCTGCCCCATCGAGTCCATGTGCTGGCGCTTCTCGCTCTTCATCACCCCGACGTACTTCCCGTCGCGGTAGACGTCGAGGCTCGCCGCCGTCACGAAGCGGTTGAGCTGCTCGTACTGCGACACCCCCTGGTGCGTCACCCGGTACACGTGCCCGTACGGCGAGCGGATCTCCGCCGTCTGCCCGGGCTTCAGCGTGACCTCCATCTCCTTCTTGAACGCGAGGCCGGCGAAGCCGACGAACAGCATCACCATCCCGAGGTGCACCACATAGCCGCCGTAGCGCCGCCGGTTCCGGCCCACGAGCCGCACCACGGCGAGGGGCCAGGCCTCGTGGTACTGCCGGTGCCGCGCCGCCGTGCCGCGCACGAACTCCTGCGCGACGGTCACCGTCACGAACACGGCGAGGGCGTAGGCCACGATCGCCCAGGCGTCGCTCATCCGGAGCAGCGCCAGCGCCGCCCCGGTGAGCACCATCCCCGCCACCGGCCAGATGAACTGCCGCCGCAGGTTCGCGGTGCTCGCCTTCCGCCACGCGACCAGCGGCCCGATCCCCGTCAGCAGGAGGAGCAGGAGGCCGAGGGGGATGTTGACCAGGTTGAAGAAGGGCGGTCCCACCGTCACCTTGGTCCCCCGCACCCACTCGGAGAGGACCGGGAAGACCGTCCCCCAGAACACCGAGAAGGTGATGACGACGAAGATCAGGTTGTTGAAGAGGAACGCCGCCTCACGGCTCACCATCGACTCGAGGGTGGACTCCGCCGCCAGCTGCGGCCACCGGTAGCTGAGGAGCGTGAACGCCGAGAGCCCCGCCAGCACCAGGAAGATGAGGAAGAACCACCCCACGTTCGACTGCGCGAAGCTGTGGACGCTCGAGATCACCCCGCTGCGGGTGAGGAAGGTGCCGAAGATCGAGAGGAGGAACGCGCCGATGATCAGGCCGATGTTCCACTTCTTCAGCATCCCGCGCTTCTCCTGGATCATCACCGAGTGGAGGAACGCGGTCATCGCGAGCCACGGCATCAGCGAGGCGTTCTCCACCGGGTCCCACGCCCAGTAGCCGCCCCACCCCAGCTCCACGTACGCCCACCACATCCCGAGCACGATCCCGACCGACAGGAAGAGCCAGCTCATGATCGTCCAGCGGCGGATCGCCGCCAGCCACGCCGTGTCCAGCTTCCCCGACGCCAGCGCCGCGATCGCGAAGGCGAACGGCACCGCGATGCTGATGTAGCCGAGGTAGAGCATCGGCGGATGGATCACCATCCCCGGATTCTGCAGCTGCGGGTTCAGTCCGCGGCCGTCGGGGGGGGTGAAGCCGAGGCGCTCGAAGGGGTTCGACGCGAAGACCATCACCGCGATGAAGAAGGTGATCGTCACCAGCAGGACGACCGCGACGTACGGCATCAGCTCGCGGTTCTTCCCGCGGTTCACGAGCATCGCGATGGCCGAGAAGCTCGCCAGCACGATCGCCCAGAAGAGGAGCGACCCCTTCTGCCCCGCGTAGAACGCCGACCAGGTGTAGAAGACCGGGAGGTTCCGGCTCGTGTAGGCGGCCACGTACTCGATCGTGAAGTCGTGCGCCAGCAGCGCGCGCATCAGCGCCGCGGAGGCGATCGCCAGCAGGCCCCACACGACATAGACCGACCGCTCGGCGCTCAGCGCCAGCTCGGCGCGGCCCGAACGCCCCGCCAGGAACCCGACCACGCTCCCGTACACGCCGATCAGGAGCGCGATCCACAGCGCGATGTTGCCCAGGTCGGTCATGTCAGGTGCGCGCCGGCGCCGCTTCGTACCGGGAGCCGCACTTCGCCAGCAGCGTCGTCGCGTGGAACACGCCGTCCGGCTGCAGCCGCCCCTCCACTACCACGTCCACCTCGTCCGTGAACGTGTCGGGCGCCAGGCCGCGGTACGTCACCGGCCAGCTGTTCTGCCCGTCCGTCGCCCGGAAGGTGATCGTCTGCGTGGCCACGTCGCGCGAGATCGAGCCCTTCACCACCCGCGCCCCCATCTTCACGCCGACGTTGTAGAACGACCGGTCGTTCTGGACCCGCGTCGCCAGCTCCGACGGCGTGAGATAATAGACGCCGGTCTCCTTGATGCCCGTGGCCATCAGGTAGCCCACGGTGGCGAGGACGAGCGCGCCGCCGATGATGAACTTCGTGCCAGCTTTCATGACACCATCCTGCCACGGGGATACGGGACCGCTCTATATCCGACCATTCTACTTTGCAAAAGTAATACCACCCCTGGAGATGGTGGATCCGCCCCCATATGGGACAAAAAGACTCACCAATCGGCTATCCGACTTCAGGTATGCCGGGGTGCTCCTGCGGGAGGGAAGATAGCGGGGGGCGGAGAGGAAGGAAACGACCTCGCACTCACCTGTCCTTCGCCCAGGAAAGCGCCGCGCGGACCGCCCTTCTCCATTCTCTCCACGCCGCTACCGGCTCGACTCCCGGTTCGAACGTCCGATAGCGCCGCGACGCGGTGAACGCCGCGGCCGACGGCCACACGCCCGTCGCGAGCCCCGCCAGCCCCGCCGCGCCGAGGGCGGTGGACTCCACCACGTCGGGGCGGCGCACCGGGACGCCGAGGACGTCGGCCTGGAACTGCATCAGCCAGTCGTTCGCCGCGGCGCCGCCGTCCACCCGGAGATCGGGGGTGGCGAGGCCGCTGTCGGCGGTCATCGCCTCCAGGACTTCGCGGGTCGAGAAGGCCATCGCCTCGAGCGCCGCCCGCGCCAGGTGCGCCACGGTGGTGCCACGGGTGAGGCCGACGAGGGTTCCGCGCGCCTCCGCCTCCCAGTGCGGCGCGCCCAGCCCGACGAAGGCGGGGACGAAGGTGACGCCGCCGGTGTTCTCCACCGAGCGCGCGAGCGCCTCCGTCTCGGCCGCGAGCCGGATCACGCCGAGGCCGTCACGGAGCCACTGCACCGCCGCGCCGGCGATGAACACCGAGCCCTCGAGGGCGAAGGCCGCGCCACCCCGCGCGTCGCAGGCGACGGTCGTGAGGAGCCCGTGAGTCGAGCGCGGCCGCGTCGCGCCGGTGTTGAGGAGGAGGAAGGCGCCGGTGCCGTAGGTGTTCTTCGCGCCCCCCGCGGCGACGCACCCCTGGCCGAAGAGGGCCGCCTGCTGGTCCCCCGCGATCCCCGCGATCGGGATCTCCCGCCCGAACCACCGCGCATCCGCCACGGCGAAGGTCCCGGAGCTGGGCCGCACCTCGGGGAGCACCTCGCGCGGGACGCCGAAGAGCTGGAGGAGCCCCTCGTCCCACCTTCCCTCCTCGATGTCGTAGAGCATCGTGCGCGAGGCGTTGGTGGGATCGGTGACGTGCGCCCGGCCCGCCGAGAGGCGGTGCACCAGCCAGCTGTCCACCGTGCCGAAGGCCGCACCCTCGCTCGGGTAGCGCGCCAGGAGCCACTCCAGCTTCGTGGCGGAGAAGTAGGGGTCGGGGACGAGGCCCGTCACCTCGCGGATCCGCTCGGCGTCGAGCGTCCGGCAGCGCGCGGCGGTGCGGCGGTCCTGCCAGACGATGGCGCGGTGCAGCGGCTCGCCGGTGCGGCGGTCCCAGAGGACGGTCGTCTCGCGCTGGTTGGTGATGCCGATGGCGGCGACGTCCGCGGCCGCGACCTTCGACGCCGCGAGGGCCTCGCGCCCCGCGGCGAGAGTGTTCTCCCAGATCTCCACCGGATCGTGCTCGACCCACCCCGCCTCGGGGAAGTGCTGCGCCAGCTCGCGGTAGCCGCGCCCCAGAACGCGACCGCCCCCGTCGACGACGAGGGCGGTGCTGCCCGTGGTGCCTTGGTCCAGGGCGAGGACGGCCTTCACGGCGCTACTTGCGCGCGGACGCCATCTGCAGGTAGCCCACGATCTGCTCCGCCATCACGTGGCTGACACCGGAGACGTGGAACCGCTCCATGTTGCGCTCCATCCGCATCACGACGTTCGGCCAGTCCGGCGGCGAGTGGCGCCGCGGGTCGGGGAGGACGTGGCAGCGGGAGCACGTGGCCTGGAACGTCTCCTTCCCCGCGCCCGGCGGGAGGGAGGTCGCCACCTCCAGCGCGTGCGCCTGGAGGTAGGTCAGCAACTGCACGCGCTCGGCCGTCGAGGGGGCCTGGACGCCCAATTCGCCCTTCATCTCGTCGATGTAGACCCACATCTGCCGCGTGATGAAGGGCCAGTCCTGCGCCCCGTGCGCGCTGGGCGATGGCATCGCGTGGCACTGTGTGCAATACTGGACGAGGACCCGGGCGCCGGCGTTCGTTGGGTCGGGGAGGCTCTCGGGCCGGACCGGGGCCGAAGGGACCGTGAGCAGCGCGGCCCGGAGGATGCGCTGCTGCGCCATGGGGAGGGCGCTTCCCGTGTCCGCGGGAGTCCCCCCCTGCCGCCCGGTGCCGGGAGAACAGGCGCCCAGGGCCAGGAACGAGACCAGCAGCACGCGACGCGTCATCGGATCCTCCGAAAGGTGAGCGTCTAGAATATGAGGGAGCCCAGCGCTTTGCCAGCCCGGGAGCGGCTGCGGGCCGACGTGGAGCGGCTCGCGGTGCCGCGCCATCCGGTGACGAGCCCCGAGGCGCTCCGCGCCGCGGAGGACCACGTCGCCGGCGAGCTGGGGGCGGCGGGGCTCCGCGTGGAGCGGCAGCTCTTCCGCTGGGGCGGCCGGGAATACCACAACGTCCTCGGCACCCTCGACGGCACGGACCCGGCCCGGCCCTGGGTGGTGATCGGCGCGCACTTCGATTCGGTCGCGCGCTCCCCCGGCGCCGACGACAACGCCAGCGGCGTCGCCGCACTGCTCGAGGCGGCCCGGCTCCTCGCTCGCGCCCGTCCCCCCGCCACCGTCCAGTGCGTCGCCTTCAACCTCGAGGAGATCCAGAATCCCTTCGGCGCCCTCCGCCTTGGCGGCGAGGTGCACGCCCTCGGGAGCTTCCGCATCGGGAGCCGCGCCTACGCGCGCCGGCTCCGCGACGCGGGGCAGGCGGTCGCGGGCGCCCTCGTCCTCGAGATGCTCGGCTTCACCGGCCCCGTCCAGCGGGTGCCCGCCACCGTGCGGCTCCTCGCCAAGGTGCCCCGCGTAGGCGACTTCCTCGCCGCCATCGGCGACACGCGCTCGCGGGACCTCCTCGCGGCGTTCTCCCGCGCGGCGAGCGGCCTCCTCCCCCTCGTGCCCCTGACGGTGCCCCTCCGGGGATGGCTCGCCCCCGACGTGCGCCGCTCCGACCACGCGCGTTTCTGGGACGAGGGGTACCCGGCGCTCCTCCTCACCGACACCGCGGAGCTCCGCAATCCGCATTACCACCGCGCGAGCGATACGCCGGAGACGCTGGACTACGACTTCCTCACCCGGGCGACGGAGGCGGTGGTGAGGTGCGCGCTGGAACTGGCAACGACAAGGTGAGATGGTGAGAAGGTGATGAGGTGAGGTGGTGAGAGGTGAGAAGTGAGGGGGACGCGGGACGAGGGTGCGGAACCACGAGCCCCCTGTGACGCGCCTGCGGCGTGCGGGGTCTTGAGGACCATGGACCACCCTTCGCGCCCGTTCATCGCCCTCGCCGTCGCCGCGCTCTTCGGAGTGGGCACCGCCGCAGGCCAGACCCCGGGGAACCCGGGCCCGCCGGCGCCCCACAGCCTCTGGTTCGACGCCGCCGCCCTCGCCGACGACGAGATCCTCGCCGGCGTGGAGGCGCTCACCCTCGGCCGGGTCTCCCTCGGCGCGTCCATCGGCTATTCGCACACGGCGCACCCGCGCGACGTGCTCGTCCCCCCCTACGGCTACCTCGCGACGCAGAGCGGCCCGTATCCGGTGTGCGACCCGCGGATGCTCATGCTCTGCGCGCCTCCGACGTATTACGCCGGCGATTCGCCCCGCTACCGCGCCTGGACCGCCGCCTTCACCGCGCGCTTCTATCCCGCGTCCTTCTCGTTCCGGAACGGGGCGAGCCGGATGCAGGTGTACGCCGGCGGGCACGCCGCGTATCGCTGGAGCT
>JADGQW010000076.1 GCA_017881505.1 Gemmatimonadales bacterium | reverse complement strand
TGCGGCGTCCCGTAGCCGCAGTTCCGCTCCCAGCCGTATTCCGGGTACCGCGCCGCCAGCTTCCGCATCAGCCGGTCGCGCACCGTCTTCGCCACGAGGCTGGCGCAGGCGATCGCGTAGCTCCGCGCGTCCCCTCCCACCAGTGCCTCGTGCGGCATCCCGATCTCCGGCATCGGGAGCCCGTCCACCAGCAGCGCGTCGACCCCCTCGGGGAGGTGGAGCACGGCGCGGCGCATCGCCAGCGCGGTGGCCACGCGGATGTTGAGGCGGTCGATCTCCCGGGTGCTCGCGGCGCCCACGCCGACTTGGAGGGTGGAAACGATCGCCGCCGCGAGTTGCTCGCGGCGGCGTCGGGGCACCTGCTTGGAGTCGTTCACCCCGTCGATGCGGGGCGACTCGGGGGTCAGGAGGACGGCGGCGGCGACCACCGGGCCCGCCAGCGGCCCGCGGCCCGCCTCGTCCACGCCGGCGAGCCGCCGGACGCCGCGGGCGAAGACCGCCAGCTCGACCGCCTCGTCGAGCACATCAACCTTCGCGGTGCTCCTTGATACGGCCCGCCTTGCCGGTCAGCCGGCGCAGGTAGTAGAGCTTCGCGCGCCGGACCTTGCCGTGCCGCACGATCTCCACCGACCCCACGCTCGGCGAGTGCACCGGGAAGATGCGCTCCACGCCCACGCCCGCGGAGACCTTCCGCACCGTGAACGTCTCGCTGATCCCGCCGCCCTTCTTCGCCACGCACACGCCCTCGAACGCCTGGAGGCGCTCCTTCTCCCCCTCGCGGACGCGCACCATCACCTTCACGGTGTCGCCGGGACGGAAGTCGGGCAGGTCCTCCCGCATCCCCTCGCGCGCGAACTTCGCTAGCCGGTCCATCGTCACTCCCCCGTCAGTGCGGTGTGGCGGTCCCACAGCTCCGGGCGCCGTTCCCGCGTCAGTCGTTCCGATTCCGCCTGCCGCCACTGGGCGATCTTCGCGTGATCGCCGGACAGCAGGACCTCCGGCACCTTGTGTCCCCGGTACTCCGGCGGCCGCGTGTACGACGGCGGCGCCAGCAGCCCCTCGTAGAACGAATCGGTCTGCGCCGACTCGTGGTCGCCGAGGGCGCCGGGGAGGAGCCGCACCACCGCGTCCACCACACAGAGCGCGGCGGGTTCCCCGCCCGAGAGCACCACGTCGCCGATGGACAGCTCTTCCGTGGCCAGGTGATCGGCGACCCGCTGGTCCACGTCCTTGTAGTGCCCGCACAGCAGCGTGAGGTGCGTCCCCACCGAGTAGCGCACCGCGTCGTCGTGCGTGAAGCTCTTCCCCCGCGCCGAGAGGAGGACCACCGGCGGCGGCACCGCCAGGGCGTCCATCGCCTCGAAGAAGGGCTCGGGCTTCAAGACCATCCCCGCGCCCCCGCCGTAGGGCTCGTCGTCGGCGGTCTGGTGCCGGTCGTGGGTGTGGGCCCGCAGGTCCACCACCCGGTACCGCACCAGCTGCTTGCCGGCCGCGCGCCCCGGGATGCTCGTCGCCAGCGGCGCCGCGAAGTACTCCGGGAACAGCGTCACGACCGTGATGTCGAGCACCTACACCTCCAGGAGCCCCGGCGGCGGCGCGATCTCGATCCGCCTCGCCGCGCGGTCCACCCGCCGCACCAGCCACGGCGCGAAGGGGATCAGGTGCTCCTTCGCGGGGCCCTTCACGTTGAGGAGCGGCCCCTGCGGCGCCTCGATCACCTCGGTCACCGTCCCCACCTCGGCCCCGTCCGTCCCCCCGGTCTCCACCACCATCCCGACCAGCTCGTGGTAGTAGAACTCCGCCGGGCCCAGCTCCCGCACGTCCTGGGGACGGAGGGCGAGGTACCGCTCCCGCAGGTTCTCGACGGGCGTCCGGTCCTCGAAGCCCGCGAAGTGGACGAGCCACGCGCGGTGGAACGGCCGCACCCGCTCGATCACCAAGTCCTGCCCTGTCGGTTCCCCGTCCCGGTCCACCACCGCGAGGATCCGGCCCACGAGAAAGACCGCCTCCGGCTCGTCCGTCACGGGATAGATCAGGGCCTCGCCCTTGATCCCGTGCGGCTTCTTCAGGAGGCCGACCACCAGGAAAGTCGGCCCGCTCACCGCGCCTACGCCTGCTTCGGCGCCGGCGCCGGGAAGCACCCGGCCTTCTTCAGGAGCGACTCCACCGTCTCCGACGGCGTCGCGCCCTTGGCGATCCACGAGCGCGCCTGCTCGACGTTCACGTCGAACTGCGCGCCCTTGCTGCGGGGGCTGTAGTGGCCGATCTCCGCCACGACGGCCCCGTCCCTCGGCGATTCGGAGTCGGCGACCACGATGCGGTACGCCGGCTGGTTCTTCCTGCCCACGCGCTTCAATCGGATCTTCAGCGACATCTCAGAATGCTCCTCGGCCCAGCCGATTCAGGCCCTTCGCGCTCTTCGCGCCCTTCATGAACCTGCCCATCTCCTTGAACTGCGCCAGCAGCCGGTTGATCTCCGACACCGGCCGCCCCGAGCCCCGCGCGATCCGCGCCCGCCGCGACCCGTCGAGGAGCGCGGGATCCCGCCGCTCCGCCGGGGTCATCGAGAGCACGATCGCCTCGACGTGCTTGATCCGCTTCGGGTCCGCCCCCTTCACCGCCTGCAGCGCCTGCTTGTTCATCCCAGGGAGCATCCCCACCAGCGACTCCAGGGGGCCGAGCTTGTGCATCTCGCGGAGCGAGACCAGGAAGTCCTCCAGGTCGAGCCCCTTCTTCGACATCGCCTTCTTGGCGAGCAGCTCGGCCTTCTCGCGGTCGAGGGACTGCTCCGCCTTCTCGACCAGCGTCAGCACGTCGCCCATCTGCAGCATCCGGCCCGCGATGCGGTCCGGGCGGAAGGGCTCCAGCCCCTCGAGCGACTCCCCGGTGCCGATGTACTTGATCGGCGCCTGCGTGGCCGCGTAGACCGAGAGCGCCGCGCCCCCGCGGGCGTCGCCGTCCATCTTCGTCAGCACCACGCCCGTGATGCCCAGCGCGGCGTGGAATCCCTGCGCGATGCGGACGGCGTCCTGCCCCGTCATCCCGTCGGCCACGAGGAGGACTTCGTGGGGGGGTACCGCGGCCTTGAGGGCCACCAGCTCCCCCATCATCGCCTCGTCGATCTGGAGGCGCCCCGCCGTGTCCACCAGGACCGTCCGGGCCCGCGCGTGCTTCGCCGCCTCGACGCCGCGCCGCACGATGCCCGTCACGTCCGTCACGCCCGGCTCGGCGTGGACGCCCACCCCCGCCTTCGCCGCCAGCAGGACCAACTGGTCCACGGCGGCGGGGCGGTAGACGTCGGCCGCCACGAGGAAGGGCGCCTTCTGCTCCCGCTGGAGCCGCTGCGCCAGCTTCGCCGCCGTCGTCGTCTTCCCCGAGCCCTGCAGGCCGACGAGGAAGACCACCGTGGGCGGCACGCTCGCGAACCGGATCGCGGCCGGCGGCCCGTTGCCGCCGAGCAGCGCCACCAGCTCCTCGTAGACCATCTTGACGAGTTGCTGGCCCGGAGCGACCGTCTTGAGGGCGGGGAGACCGACCGCCTTCGCTTCCACACGCTCGACGAAGGTCCGCGAGACCTCGAACCCGACGTCCGCCTCGAGGAGGATCCGGCGGATCGTCCGGAGGCCGTCCTTGACGGTCTCCTCGGAAAGAACGCCGCGCCCCCGAAGCTGGCCGAGCGCGGCAGAGAGCTTCTCGCTAAGCTCGTCGAACATGAGCCTTTAAGGTTAGCCGGGGGATGGGGTTGAGGCAACTGAGCGACCGTAGACCATTCACCGTGGACCATGAACGGCCGATCGTGGGCGGTGAACGGTCATCGGTGAACGGTGCGCGGTCAACGGTGAACCATGGGTGAGACGGTAGGGCTGGTCGGTCTGGGCCTGGTCGTGGGCGCCTTCGGGACGCTCATCGGCGCGGGAGGGGGATTCCTCCTCGTCCCGGCGCTCCTCCTCCTCTACCCCCACGACAGCCCCGCCCTCATCACCGGGGTGTCGCTGGCGGTGGTGTTCTTCAACGCGGGCTCGGGCTCCTTCGCCTACGCCCGGATGGGGCGGGTGGACTTCAGGTCGGGGCTGATGTTCGCCGCCGCGACGATCCCCGGCGCGGTCCTGGGCGCCATGGCGACCGCGCGCCTCGACCGGCGCACCTTCGACCTCCTCTTCGGCATCCTTCTCACCCTCGGATCCGCCTACCTCATCTGGCGCCCCATCCGCACCAGCGAGGAGCCCGTCCGGCGGCGCCCCACAGGGCACTTCGAGCGGTACCTGGTGGAACGGGACGGGACCGCGCACCGCTTCACCTACAACCCGGTCCTCGGCGTCGGCATCAGCGTGGTGGTCGGGTTCGTCTCCAGCCTCCTCGGCATCGGCGGCGGGATCGTCCACGTGCCGGTGCTCTCGCAGCTCCTCGACTTCCCGGTCCACATCGCCACCGCGACGAGCCACTTCACCCTCTCCATCATGGCGCTCGCCGGCTCGCTGGTGCACCTCGCGAGCGGCGCGCTGACACCGGGGTTCGGGCGGATCGCGGCCCTCGCGGTGGGGGTGATTGCCGGCGCGCAGGTGGGCGCCCGGCTCTCGAGCCGGGTGCACGGGGTGTGGATCATGCGCGGCCTGGCGATCGCGCTGGGGTTCGTGGGGCTGCGGATCCTGCTCGGTGTGGTCTAGCGGCCTGTGGCGCGAGCTGCCGGGGTGACGGTCACGGTGGGCGCCGCGCGCCACCCGGACCACGCCGCGGGGGCGTCGAAGAGGCGCACCACGGCGACGCCCGAGAGGGTGACGCTCTCCACCTGCCAGCGGCGCGGGCTCCCCTTCGCGACGTAGCTCCCCTCGGCGGCGCCCGTCCGGCGCTGCCACCCCGCGCGCAGCGCCCGCGCGAACTCCGCCGCCTCCGCGGGGGAATCCCACGCCACCGCCCAGACCAGCGCGGTGCCGGCGCGCCCGCCGAGCACCTCGAAGCGGTCGCCGTTCCAGCCGGAGGCCGCGACCACGGCGTCGCTGGCGCTCGCGCCCCACGCCTCCAGCGCCGTCCGCGTGTCGAACTCGCCGAAGTCGTCGTCGTAGACGAGGGTGTCCCCCGCCGCCACGCCGAGGCGCACGCGGGCGGGGCGCTCGCGGGCGGTGTACTTGCTCGCGTGGAGGATCTGCTCGGTCGAGACGGGCATCCGCGCGCCGTAGGGCTCCTCGTGGGCGTCGGTGCGTCGCTCGTCGAAGGCGCGAATGAACTCGAGGCCCGAGAGGTAGGGGAAGATCAGGTCTTCCTGGATCAGGTGCGGCGCCGCGGCGAAGACGGGCATCGCCGACTGCTGCGAGCGGATCGCCTCCCGGGTCTGGTTGCCCGCGCGCGAGAGCTGGCTCAGGTCGGCGTCGGGGACGAGCGCGAGGAGGGACGCCAGCGTCGCCTGCCCCTCGGCCACCGCCTGCCCGGCCATCTGGCGGTCATTCTGGCGGCGCAGCTTCAGGATGGCGTTGAGGGGCGTGTACTGGTCCTGGAGGGCGTGCACCAGCTCGTGGGCCAGGATGAGGCGCACCATCAGCGGCTCGGCGCCGCGCACAACGTAGAGCACCGACGAGTCGGGATCGTAGAAGCCCGCCACCTGCTCGCCGTAGAGGTCGAGCATCAGGCGGCGGAGATCGAGGGTGTCCGGGACGAGGCCGAAGGCGCGGTACGCGCGGGTGACGCCCGCCAGCTCGGCCGGCGGCAGCTCCTCCGCCATCTTGTGGTTGAGGTAGGCGCGGACCTGGTCGCGGGAGCGGGTCGCCACGACCGGCGCCCGCTTGAAGGTGAGACCCACCGCGCGTTCGACCTGGGGGATGAGCTCCCGCGCGATCCGCTGGACACCGTCGTCCTGGAGAGGGGGCCGCTGCGCGAGGGCGCACGGCGCGCCGACGCCTGCGGCGAGGAGCAGGACCAGCCCGAGCCGGGAAGCCGCGGCCGCCGGCTTCCGGTTCCCGGCACCTTTCAACCCGCCCACTCGATCCGCTTCCCGACCGCGACGCTCACCGCCCGCGCCACGTCCTGCGCGCTCACCACGATGCCGAGCTTCTCCAGCCCGCGCCGCAGCTCGCCGTCGAGCCGGTCGCGGCGCTCGGCGAGGGTCTCGATGGACGCGGCGGAGGGCACGTCCGAGCCCCGGGCCCCGGGTGCGTCGGTGCGCCGGTGCGTCGGTGCGTCCGCCTTCCCATTCGTCCCCCCGAAGAACTTCTCGATCTCCTCGCCTATGCGGTCGAGCACGGGAAGCACTTCGCGCGTGAACGACCCGAAGGGGTCTTCCTCTTCCGCGCTCCGCCGCCCCCGCGCTCCGGCGCCCGCTTCCCGCTTCAGCACCGCGTCGAGGTGGCGGCGCTCGCCGAGGATGTGCTCCAGCTCGGCGGGGAGGCGCGCGGTGGCCTGGGCGTGGGCGCACGCCTCGTCGAGGACGTCGATGGCCTTGTCGGGCTGCGCGCGGTCGGTGACGAAGCGGTCGGTGAGGACCTGCGCCGCAACGATGGCCTCGTCGGCGATGGCCACCGCGTGGTGATGCTCGAGCCGCGTCCGCCGGGCGCGGAGGATCTCGAGCGTCTCCTCCGACGTCAGCTCCCGGATCACCACCGGCTGGAAGCGGCGCTCGAGCGCGGGATCGCCCTTCACCCAGCGGTCGTATTCGGCCTGCGTCGTGGCGCCGATCACCCGGATGTCGGGGCGCACCAGGGCGGGCTTCAGCATGTTCGCGGCGTCCATCGCCACGCCGACCGCCGAACCCTGCCCGATGAGGTTGTGCATCTCGTCCACGAAGAGGATGACCTCGGGGTCGTCCTCGATGGCCCGCACCAGGCGACGGACCCGCGCCTCGAACTGGCCGCGGTAGATGGTGCCCGCGAGGAGAGCCACGTGGTCGAGGGAGACGATCCGCGCCCCGCGGAGCGCCGCCGGGACGTCCCCCGCGACGATGCGCTGGGCGAGCCCCTCGACGATCGCGGTCTTCCCCACGCCGGCCGCGCCGACCAGGGCGGGGTTGTGCTTCGTCTGGCGGAGGAGGATGTCCACGCACCGCGCGATCTCAGCATCGCGGCAGCGGACCGGCTCGAGGTCGCCCCGGCGCGCGGCCTCATTGAGGTCGTAGCCGAAGCGGCCGAAGGTCTCGTCGCGGGTCTCCGTCGCCCCCGTGTCCATCGGGTCGTCGCTCACGAGGTCACCTTACCCCGCGCCCGCCTGCGCGGTTTCATCCGCCGTACGCCACGCGAAGGTACCAGGCGATGAGGCCGTCGCCGAAGACGAACGCCAACAGCGCGCCCACCGCGAGGAAGACGCCGAAGGGGATGGCGATGCGCTTGCCCAGCAGCCGGAGCGGGAGGAAGACGAGGCTCCCCGCCAGCGCGCCGAGGAAGACGGTGAGGAGGACGCCCGCCGGGCCGAGGAAGGCGCCGACCATCGCCATCATCCGCAGGTCGCCCTCCCCCATCGAGGTGGGCTTCTCCCCCTCGTCGAGCACCGAGTCCAGCTCCTCGCCGCCGATCAGCCCGCGCCGGAGCGCGAGGTCCCCGAGCCACCGCACGGTCCAGAGCAGCCCGTAGCCGAGCGCCGCGCCCACGAAGCCGATCCACCAGGCCACCCCCCCGGGGAGGAGCGCGAAGATCAGCCCCACCGCCATCCCGCCGAGGGAGAGGGCGTCGGGGATGATGTAGAACTGCGCGTCGGTGAGGGCGATGCCGAGGAGGAGCGTGGCGAAGACCGCGGCGATCAGCGCGTCGAGGGACACCCCCTGCCACGCGACGCTCCCCGCCCAGATGACCGCGACCGCCAGCTCCACGAGGGGGTACTGCACGCTGATCGGCGCGCGGCAGTGCCGGCAGCGGGCGCGCAGCACCAGCCACGAGAAGACGGGGACGTTGTCGTACCACGCGATGCCCTTCCCGCAACGGGGGCAGCGGGAGCGCGGCGTGACGATGGACTCGTTCCGCGGGAGGCGGTAGACGCAGACGTTGAGGAAGCTCCCGAGGAGCGCGCCGAGGATCCCGGCGACGGCGATGCCCCACGGTCCCTGGTACGAGGCGAACAGCGTGTCAGCGGCCGGCATCGCGCACCTGGTGAAGGAGGATCCCCGCCGCCACGGCGGCGTTGAGGGACTCGGCGCCGGGGCGCATCGCCACGGCGGCGCGGAGTGCGGCGCGGGTGAGGAGCTCGGGCCGGATGCCGCCCCCCTCGTTGCCCACGGCGAGGGCGAGGCGCTGGGGCACCTGGGCTCCGGGGACGATCGGCGCGCCATCCATCGTGGCGGCCCAGAGCACGACGCCCTCGGCCTCGAGGAAGGTGAGGCACTCCTCGGCGCGCGCCTGGACGACGCGGTGGCGGAAGATCGCCCCCATCGCCGAGCGGAGGACCTTGTGGCTCCGCAGGTCGGCGCTCCCGTCGAGGGCGATGGTGCAGCGGGCGCCGAGGGCGAAGGCGGTGCGCACCATCGTGCCGACGTTGCCGGGGTCCTGCACGGCGTCGAGCACGAGCACCACCGCGGGCCCCGGCTCGAGGCGGACCGCGGCGAGGGCGAGCGGCGCCCACTCCACGACGGCGAGCACGCCGCTCGGCGTCTCGGTGTCGGCGAGGGCGTCGAATTCCGCGCGGGCCACCACCTCGACCTGGATCCCGCGCGCGGCGGCGTCAGCGATGAGCGCCGCGGCGGGACCGGCGGCCACGTCGCCGGCCGCGAGCACCGCGCGCACCGCCGCGCCCGAGGCGAGCGCATCGGCCACGAGGCGACGCCCTTCGGCCACCACGAGGCCGCGGCGCTCGCGCGCCTTGCGGCGTTGGAGATCGCGGATCAGCGAGTGCAGATTACCCACGATGCCTCGTCACGGATCGGTCCGTCCCCCCGCACGCCACGCCCCACGGCGCAGCCGATGCACATCGCCCTGACCATTGCGGGCTCGGATTCCGGCGGCGGCGCCGGCATCCAGGCCGACCTCAAGACCTTCCACCAGTTCGGCGTGTTCGGCACCAGCGTCCTCACCGCGGTGACGGCGCAGAACACCGTCGGGGTGCACGACTGGGCCGCGCTGACCGTGGCGCTCGTCACCCGCCAGCTCGACGCGGTGGCCACGGATCTCCCGCCGCGCGCCGTGAAGTCGGGGATGCTCGGCGCCGCGGAGCTGGTCCACGCCGTGGCGGAGGGGATCGCGCGGCACCGCCTCCCCAACTACGTGCTCGACCCGGTGATGGTCGCGACCTCCGGCGACCGGCTCCTCGCGCAGGACGCCGAGCGGATCATCGCCGAGCGCCTCGTCCCCCTGGCCGTGCTCGTCACCCCGAACCTCGACGAGGCCAGTATCCTGGTCGGCGAGGAGATCACGAGCGTCGCCCAGATGGAGCGGGCCGCGCTGGCGCTCCTCAAGATGGGGGCCAAGGGTGCGCTCGTGAAGGGCGGGCATCTGGAGGGCGAGGAGGTGGTGGACGTGCTGGCGGTGGACGGCGCGGTGCGGCGGTTCACCCGGCCGAGGCTCCCGACCACCTCGACCCACGGCACCGGCTGCACCCTCTCCGCGGCCGTCGCCGCGGGCCTCGCGCTCGGACGCCCGCTGGAGCGCGCGGTGGCCGACGCCCTGGAGTTCGTGCACCTCGCCATCGCCACGGCACCCGGCTTCGGGAAGGGGCACGGGCCCCTCAACCACTTCGCGCCGGCGCCGCCAGCCTAGGGGGGCTCGGGCGCCGCGCCACGGGGCGCGGCGCCTACAGCTTCGCCACGATCCCGCGGATCAGGTCCCCGAGCTGGTGCTTCACGCGCTCGGCGGTCTCGAGGACCTCCTTGTGCGCGAGCGCCTGGCCCCCGCCGAGGCCCGCCGCGACGTTGGTGATCGTCGAGATCCCGACGACCTTCATCCCCCGCGCCCGCGCCGCGACGACCTCGGGGACGGTGCTCATCCCCACCGCGTCGGCGCCGAAGCGCTTCAGCATCTCGATCTCGGCCTTCGTCTCGTACGAGGGGCCGAGGAGCCCGCAGTAGACGCCCTCGTCCAACGCGATCTTCCGCTCGGACGCCACCCGCCGCGCCAGCACGCGCAGCTCCGTGTCGTACGGGTCGCTCATGTCGGGGAAGCGCTCGTCCCCCGGCTCGACGGGGCCCGCGAGCGGGTTGCGGAACATCAGGTTCAGGTGGTCGGCGATCAGCATCAGCGTGCCGGGGCGGAAGGTGCGCCGGATGCCCCCCGCGGCGTTCGTCACCACGAGGGTCTTCACGCCCAGCGCGGCGAAGACGCGCACCGGGAGCGCCGCCGTCCACGCGTCGTGCCCCTCGTAGAGGTGGAACCGTCCGCTCTGCGCGACGATGGGGACGCCCTCGAGGGTGCCCGCCACCAGCTCCCCCGCATGCCCCGCCACCGTGGGCAGGGGGAAGCCGGGGATCTTCGCGTACGGCACCCGCACGGCGCCCTCGATCTGGTCGGCGAGGAAGCCGAGACCGGAGCCGAGCACCACCGCGACCCGCGGCTTCCGGGGCGCGATGGCCTTCGCGACGGCGTCCGTCGCGCGCTGGACGAGGCCCGCGTCGCGCTCGCTCACGCGATCGCCTCCAGCCGCTTCTTCACCTCCGCCACCATCGCCTGCTTCTCGCGCCAGGGGAGGAACGCGCTCTCGAAGCCGTAGACGATCATCCGGTCGATCTCCCGGCGCGTGAAGCCGAGCTTCTTGTGCGCCAGCCAGTACTCCTCGGTGAGGGTCGTGGCGCTCATCAGCCGGTTGTCGGTGTTGAGGGAGACCACGATCCCGAGGTCGAAGTAGCGCCGCACCGGGTGCTCCTCGTACGAGGGCACCGCGCGGGTCTGCACGTTGCTCGTCAGGCAGATCTCGAGGGGGATGCGCCGGTCGGTGATGTACGCCTCGAGCTCCGGGCTCTCGTACAGCTTGGTCCCGTGCCCGATGCGGTCGGCGCGGCAGTAGTGCAGCGCCTGCGCGATGGACTCCGCGCCGTACGCCTCGCCGGCGTGGATCGTGGCGCCGACGTGCGCGTCGATGACCTTGTAGAACGCTTCCTTGTGCTTCTTCGCGGGGAAGTTGTACTCCGCCCCCGCGAGGTCGAAGGCCACCACCCCCTTGCCCTTGTACGCCACCGTCAGCGCGGCGAGCTCGAGGGAGGTGTCGGGGCTCATGTTGCGGATGCCGCAGATGATCAGCCCCGTCTTCACGCCGAACGCCTTCTCGGCGCGCCGCAGGCCGCGGAGCGGCGCCTCCACCGTCTCGGCGAGGGGCATCCCCTTGTGCGTGTGCAGGATCGGCGAATAGCGGATCTCCATGTAGCGCACGCCGTCCTTCACCCCGTCCTCGACCAGCTCGTAGGCGATCCGCTCGAGCGGCTCGGGGCGCTGCATCACCGAGAGCGTGATCTTGAAGCGGTCGAGGTACTCCACGAGGTTGCGCGCGTCGGTGACGTGCATCCGCTCCGCCAGCGCGACCGGATCGGTGACGGGGAGCTTCACCTTCTGGTCCTTCGCCAGCTCGACGAGGGTCTCGGGCCGCAGGCTGCCGTCGAGGTGCACGTGCAGCTCGGCCTTGGGGAGCTTCCGGAGGGTCTCGCGGGATACCGACATGCGGCTCTCTCTCCCGGGCTACTGCCCGGTGATGCGCGCCTCGCCGGGCGCGCGCACCGGCTGCGGCAGCCGCCGCAGATAGGCGATGAAGGCGTCAAGGTCCGTGACGCCCACGTTG
>JADGQW010000075.1 GCA_017881505.1 Gemmatimonadales bacterium | reverse complement strand
GTGGACGGCGACGGGGACCGGCCCCGCACCATCCACAGGTATACCGGTATCCCCGCCAGCAGCAATACCACGCCCCAGAGGAGCGCCGCGGAGCCGGTGCTCGCGATGGCCCACAGGGCGTACGCCAGGGCGAGCAGGGCGACGGCGAGCCGCCCCGCGGGGATCCGGCGGCCCTCGCGCCGGCCGAGCACCACGAACGCGATCATGGAGCAGGCGTAGGGGACGAGCGAGCCCAGCGTCGCGAGGAGGATGAGGAAGGTGAACGCCCCCACCAGCCCCTTGGTGTAGTTGGTGGCGACGACGAGCGTCACGAGCAGGTTCGAGAGGACGAGCCCCGCCGCCGGGGTGCCGCGCGGCGAGCGGAGGCCGAAGACGCGCGGCAGCAGGCCGTGCGCGGCCGCGGCCGCCGGCACCTGGCCGAGGAGCAGCGTCCAGCCGTTGAGCGCGCCGAAGCACGAGACGACCGCACCCACCGCGACGGCCGCCGCGGCCCACGGGCCGAAGAGCGCCCGCGCCGCGTCCGCGAAGGGCGCGGTGGAGTGCGCGAGCGTCGCCGGCTCCACCACGCCCATCACCGCGACGGTCCCTGCGATGTAGACCGCGGCCGCGATGCCGGTCCCGAGCAGCGTGGCCCGGGGGATGGTGCGCTCGGGCCGCTCGACGTCGGGCGCCGGGACCGTCCCCGACTCAATGCCGAGGAAGGCCCACATCGTGAGCGCGGCGGTGCTCGACACCGCGCCGAAGGTGCCCTGCCCGCTCGCGTTGAAGGGCGCGAAGTGCGCGGCGTGGAGGACGAAGAGCCCCGCGCCGCCGACGGCGACCAGGGGCACCAGCTTCAGCACCGTCGTCGCGAGCTGGAGGCCGCCCGCCTCGCGGACGCCCCGGACGTTGACCCAAACGAGCAGCCAGATGGCGGCGAGCGCGACCAGCGCGCCGAGCGCCGGGTCGGCCGCCAGCGCGGGGAAGAAGAACGCCAGGTACCCCACCATCGCCACCGCGATGGCGGCGTTCCCCGTCACGAACGACGACCAGTATCCCCACGCGACGAGGAAGCCGGGGAACGCCCCGAGGCCGGCGCGCGCGTACGCGTACGGCCCTCCGGCGCCGGGGACGATGCGCGCGAGCCAGGTGAAGACGAGGGCGAGGAGGAACGCGCCGGCCGCGGTGAACGCCCATCCGACGAGGCCCACGGCGCCATACGCGCGCAGGGATGCGGGGAGGAGGAAAATGCCGGAGCCGACCATGTTGCCCACGACGAGCGCCGTGGTCGTCCACATGCCGAGGGTGCGAGGCGGCGCGCTAGCTCCGCTCGGCATCGACCATCGCGCGGAGGGCGCGGATGTGCTCGGGCGTGGTGCCGCAGCAGCCGCCGATGACCGCGACCCCGATGTCGAGCAGCGCCCGCGCCCGCTCGGCCAGGAACGCCGGCGTCTCGTCATAGACGGTGCGGCCGCCGACGCTCTTCGGCAGGCCAGCGTTGGCCTGGATGACGAGGGGGAGGCGTGTGGCCGCGCGGAACGCCCGCGCGATGGCGACCATGTGCTCGATGCCGTTGCCGCAGTTGGAGCCCACGGCGTCGGCGCCCGCTTCCTCGAGACCGGCGGCCGCCTGCGCGACGCTCACCCCCATGATCGTGAAGTAGCCCCGCGGCGTGGGGTCGAAGGTCATGGTGGCCAGCACGGGCAGCTCCGGCGCCGCGGCCTTCGCCGCGCGGACGGCGAGCGCCGCCTCGCGGAGATCGGTCATCGTCTCGACGCAGACCGCGTCCACCCCGCCGGCGGCGAGCGCGTCCATCTGGCGGCGGAAGCTCGCCAGCATCTCCTCCTCGCCGACGTCGCCGTACGGCTCGAGGATCCGGCCGCTCGGCCCGCACGAGCCCACCACGTACGCGCGCCCCTCGGCCACACGGCGGACGGCCCGTACCGCCTCGCGGTTCACCGCCACCGTTTCGGCCTCGAGGCCGTGGAGCGCGAGCTTGAGGGGAGAGCCGCCGAAGGTGTTGGTCTCGAGGAGGTCCGCGCCGGCTTCAAGGTAGAGGCGGGCGATCTCCTCCAGCACGGCGGGGCGCCCGAGGGTGACCGTCTCCGGGGGCTCGCCCGGGGGGAGGCCGCGCTCGAAGAGCATCGTGCCCATCGCCCCGTCGCCGACCAGGACGTCGCCGGCGGCGAGCCGCTCCCGGAGCGCGCGCACCTCAGCGCCGGCCGACGAGGGTCTTCACCACGTCCACGGCGTTCCCTGCGTCGAAGGCGTAGGCGTCGGCCCCGATCTCCCGCGCGAACGCCTCGCTCACCGGCGCGCCGCCCACGACCGTCCGGACGGTGCCGCCCATCCCCTCGGCCTTGAGCCGCGACACCACCTCTCCCATCACGGGCATCGTGGTGGTGAGGAGGGCCGACATGCCGATGACCGCGGCGCCCTGCTCCTTCGCCGTGCGGACCATCGCCTCCGGCGCCACGTCGTGGCCGAGGTCGATCACGTCGAAGCCCGCGCCCTTCAGCATGATGCCGACGAGGTTCTTGCCGATGTCGTGGAGGTCCCCTTTCACCGAGCCGATCACGATCTTGCCGAGGGAGGGGACGCCGTCGCGGATGAGGAGCGGGCGCAGCTCGTCCATCCCCGCGTACATCGCCTTCGCCGCCAGGAGGACGTCGGGGAGGAAGATCTCGTGGACGCGGAAGCGGTCGCCGACCACGGTCATGCCGGCGATGAGGCCGTCGTCGAGGATGGTCTTGGGCTCGATCGCGAGACGGATGGCCTCGCGGGTGAGCGCCCCGGCCTGCGGGTGGTCGCCGCGGATGACGGCGTCGGCGAGATCGGTGAGAGGCGGCATGGGCGCGTGCTCCGGGATCAGTGCGCCGCGCCGGCGAAGAGCGTCGCCAGCCGGTCCCGGCAGGTGCGCTCCGCGCAGCGCGCGCAGCAGTCGAAGGTGGGCGGGAACTTGTGGATGGTCCTGGGACCCGCGAGCAGCACCCCCGACACGGACTTGAGGGGCTGCATCAGGCAGCTGTCGTTGAGGGTCAGGCCGATGGCGCCGGGCTGGAGCGCGGCGAAGAGCCGCCGCTGGCCCGTGATGTCCCAGCCGCAGTAGCCGGGGCTGTAGCGCAGCACCGCGCCGTCGGCCGTGGCCCAGCCCCGCTCGCGGAGGGTGCGCGCGAACCGCCGCTCCGCCACGGCCGCGGCGGCATCGGCGGCGACGGACGCCATCGCGTCGAGGGTGTAGCCGAGCGCGAAGTCGGCGCCCGTGAAGCACTCGGCCACCGCGCGGCTCAAGGGCTCGCCGAGGGTGACGGCGAAGAGCGCACGGTGCTCGGCGCGGGGCGCCACGAGCGCGACCGGCGTCTCGGGGGCGTTCTTCCCGTCGCCGGCGTACACCGCGTCGAAGGCCCCGCCCTCGATCTCCGCAATCAGGCCTCTCGGCGCGATGGTCTCGCCGAGCACGCCGAGCGCGTGGGTGTAGAGCCGCTCGATGCGATCGCCCAGCTGGGTCCCCGCGGGGATGCCGAGGAGCGCCAGGACCGCGTCCCGCTCGGGGGACACCTCCTCCGGCGCGACGGTGAAGACGTCGCTCACCGGCCCTCGTCGGGAAGCGCGTCCATCCCGAAGCGCTGCGCCTCGGCGCGCATCAGACGCACCAGCTCGGCGCGGACCTCGCCGGCGAGCGCCGGCGGCCGCCACGCGGCCAGCAGCCGCTCCACCTCGGCGTGCGCCCGCTCGCCGAGGGTGCGGCTCCCCTCCGCGGCCCAGCGGGAGCGGTTGGCCCGATCGATGGTGGGGCCGGGGAAATAGTGCTCCGCCTTGAGGTGCTTGCGGGTGTGGTCGGCGATGAGGAGGTGCTTCTCCCGCAGCAGCTCCTGGAAGCGCGGCACGGCGGGGAAGTCCTCGCGCGGCTCGATGCCCCGCGCGGCGCGGAGCGCGAGGCCGCAGATCTCGTTGTCGAGGACCAGCTTCTCGAGGCTGAAGGAGCTCTCGAAGTCCAGCATCCCGGGGCCCGACACGCTGTTGATGCCGGAGAGCGCGGCGAGGAGCGCGCCGGAGGCCGTCTCGAGGCCCGCCTGGGCGTCGAGGAGCTTCGCGTCGCTGAGCCCCATGTACGCCTGGGTCGGCAGGCCCAGCGACTTGCCGATCTCGTTCGCGCCGCAGTCGATGAGCATCGTCTCCGTCGCGCCCATCGGCGTGGTCTCGTAGCGGATGTCGAAGCTCGCGGGGGAACCGCCCCAGAGCGCGGGCGCGCCGGGGCACGCCAGCTGGCTGATGACCACGCCGCTCAGCGTCTCGGCGGTGTGCTCCACGAGCGCGCCGACGACGGTGACCGGGGAGACGAAGCCCGTCAGGGGCATCGAGACGTACTCGACGGGGATGCCGGCGCGGGCGCAGTCCACCACGTTCTGCGACGTCACGTCGCTCCACTTGAGGGGCGCCGTGGGGCAGCAGGAGAAGATGGTGAGGGGCTTCGCGCGCAGCGCCTCGGCCGAGCCCCGGACGGCGATCTGGAGGTCCCGCATCACCGCGAACGCGTCCACGGTGAAGGCGCCGGTGACCACCGGCTTCTCGCCGTGGAGGAGCGCGAGGAAGAGACGGTAGCTGTCGGCGATGTTGCGGTGGACGTCGCCGGGGACGATCGCGGTGCTCTGGAAGGCGATGTTGCCGAGCTGCGCGACGACCTTCGTGTAGGCGACGACGTCGGACGTCAGCGGGGCGCGCGACGCCGATGCGCCGTGATCGAGCACGCGGATCGCGGCGGAGCCGGGGGTGAAATGCACGTTGTAGCCCGCCAGCTCGTGCGCCGTGCGGCCCGGGGCGTCCCAGAGGGAGAAGGCGTGCGGGGCGGTGCGGAGCGCCGCGTCGATCAGCGCGTCGGGGAGGAAGGCGCGCCGCGTCGCCGCCTCCACGTGCGCGCCATGGTCCGCGAGGAGCGCGAGGACGCCCGGGTTGTGGATCTCGACCCCGACCTCGCGCAGCACGGCACGAGCTTCGGCCACGATGCGCGCCACCAGGTCGTCGCCGAGGAATCGCAGCACCGGTCTCATCAGGGACTCCCGGGAAGCACGTCGGACTGCGAGGGCGGACTCGCCGTGCGCGGCACCGGCCGCGGGCGGCGCAGGATCAGCGGGAGGACCGCCGCAACAAGCGCGCCAGCGGCCGGCCGTCCGCCGAAGATGCCCGCCGTGCTCCGGTGCCGCCAGGGCGCGCGCCCTTGCCCTCCCTTCCGTCGCGGCAGATGATTGCGGGGAGCCATTCGCGCGGCCCGGCCGCGCGCCCCACTATACCGACCAGCGCGGAGTCCCCGATGGCCTCGCCCCGCCTCCTCCTCCTCAGCAACTCCCGCAACGTCGGCCAGGGATACCTCGAGCACGCCGCGCCGCACCTCACGGCCTTCCTCGGCCGCGGCGTGCAGCGCCTCCTCTTCGTGCCGTACGCCGCGGTCCGGGTCTCCTGCGACGAGTTCAGCGAGATGGTGGCGCAGCGCTTCGCCGAGCTGGGTTACGCGATCGACCCGATCCACAAGGCGCGCTCGCCGAAGCAGGCGCTGCGCGCCGCCGAGGCGGTCGTCGTCGGGGGAGGCAACACCTTCCAGCTCCTGGCGACGCTCCACGCCAAGGGCCTGGTGGAGGCGATCCGCGACCGGGTGCGCGGGGGAGCGCCGTACGTCGGCTGGAGCGCCGGCGCCAACGTCGCCTGCCCGACGGTGAAGACGACGAACGACATGCCCATCGTCGAGCCGAAGAGCCTCAAGGCCACCGGGCTGGTCCGGTTCCAGATCAATCCCCACTACCTGGACGTGCACCCGCAGGGACACGGCGGGGAGACGCGGGAGGAGCGGCTCCTCGAGTACATCGCCGCCAACCCGGGGATGTTCGTCGTGGGCCTGCGGGAGGGGAGCATCCTCCAGGTGGAGAACGGCGCCATCGCGCTGCTCGGCGAGAAGAGCGCGCGCCTCTTCCTCCACGGCCGGGCGCCGTGGGAGGTGGGCCCCAAGGGCGATCTGGCGTTCCTGATGCGCCCGGCCCCGAGGCCCTAGCCCCCGGAGGGCGCCCGGAAGCCGCCCCGGGAGCCCCCCGGACCGGCTCGGGGGAGCCCCGGTCTTGCGGCCTCCGGGTCCGGACCGCATCTTCGGGGTCCGCGCCTAACCGGTTGGTATGGCATCACCTGACGACTCGGCCGCAAGGCATCTGATCGTGTTCACGACGGCGCCGTCGGCCGAGGCGGGCCGCACCATCGTCCGTGCGCTCGTCGAGCGGCGGCTGGTCGCGTGCGGGACGGTGCTCCCCGGAGCGGTGAGCATCTACCGGTGGAAGGGCGCGGTGGAGCAGCAGGACGAAGCGATGGTGATCCTCAAGACCACCACCGAGCGATGGTCGGCGCTGGCGGCGGCGCTGCCCGAGCTGCATCCCTACGAGGTCCCCGAGCTGATCGCGGTGCCGGCGTCCGCCGGCCTGCCGGCGTATCTGCAGTGGTTGAGCGACGAGACGGCGGTCATCGGAACGCGGAAGGAGTGAGGCGATGGGTCGCATGAGGAAGCGCCAGCGGCTTGGGATGGAGCATCTGACGAACGGCCTGTCCGCCGGGGTGGCCCCGACCCTGGCTCCGACGTACATCCCGGTCCGTGCCGAAATCGAGCGCACCGAGCCGGCGTTCGCGATTTCCTCGGGCGCGGGCGCCCCGGCCGCGCCGGAGAGGGTCGTCGTCGCCCCGGTCCTCCCGCTCGAGGGGCTGGACCCCTGGGCGGAGATCGCCGGGCCGGCCCTCGCCCTGGAAGAGCCCGGGACGGAAGAGGATATCGGCCTGACCTTCAGCCACCCCGACCAGCTGGAGCTGGAGGCGTGGAGCCCCGATCGCGACGCGGTGATGGCGGAAGGCGACGACTTCGAGGAGGGGGACCCGCTGGCCACGCGTGACGAGACGGTGGACGCGCCCGCCGCGGAGACGGCCTTGGCGATGGACCCGGAGCCCGACGCGGCGAGCGACCCGGCGGCGGAGATCGTCGAGCCGGCGCCGGCCTCGGAGCCACCCGACGTGGCCGAGCTGCTGTACGCCGACGCGCGTGCGGCGGCGGAGGAAGGCCGCGCCGCCGACGCGAAGCGCCTCTATCGCGACCTGGTGGCGCAGTTCCCCCGCCACCTGCGGGCGCGGAACAACCTCGCGCTCCTGCTCGACACGGCGGGCGACCATCAGGGCGCGCTGGCGGAGCTCGACCGGGCGCTGGAGCTGGACGCCGAGCACACCACGCTCCTCACCAATCGCGGCGCGCTCCTCGGCGCGCAGGGCCGTTACGCCGCCGCCGAGCGGGACCTGCGCCGCGTGCTGCGGGCGGAGCCGGCGAACGTCGAGGCCCTGTTCAACCTCGGCGTGGTGATGACCAAGAAGGGGCTATGGGGCGAGGCGGTGCCGCCCCTCCGGCACGTGACCGAGCTGGCCCCGGACCGCGGCGCCGCCTTCTACTATCTGGGCGAGGCGCTGAACCACGTGGACGACCTGCTCGGCGCGCTCGCGGCGTACCAGCGGGCCACGGAGCTGCAGCCGGCCAACGCTCGGGCGCTCTACGGCCTCGGGATCATCTACGACCGCCTCGCGCGGCCGGACGACGCGGCGCTGATGTACCGGAAGTCCCGGGAGGTCGCGCGCCGCTAGCGCGGGCCCGCATGCCGAGGCGCGCGGAACGGGGCGGGCCCTTCGGGTTAGAAGGGCCGATGTATCGCCCCCCTCTGCGCGCCTCGTGTCGTTCCGGACGGAGCCGCTTCTCCTGAACCGCAAGCTCGTCGGCACCCTCATCATCCTGCTCTGGGCGGGAGCGATCGGCCTCCTGGTCCGGCGCGAGTACTTCCAGACGAGCACCGTCCGCCTCGCCGAGGCCGCGCGGACCGTGGGCCCGACCGCGAGCTACTACACGATCGCGATGGGCGGCGGCCCGATCGGGTACGCGACCAGCACGGTGGACACCCTCCCCGACGAGATCCGGGTGGGGGACGAGCTCACGGTGGACATCGAGGCGCTCGGGAGCATCCAGCGCACCCAGATGGTCACCGAGGTGCACCTGAGCCGGGGGATGCGGCTGCGCACCTTCGACGCCACCGTCACCTCCCCCGCCGGGGAGTTCCACGCCACCGGCACGGTGGAGGGGGACTCGGTCCTGGTGCTCGAGATCGTCACCGGGACGAACCGGCCGCAGCAGACGCGCGTGAAGCTCGACCACCCGATCGTCCTCCCCTCCCTGCTGTCGCTGGAGCTGGCGCTCGGGCACCGGCTGAAGGTCGGCGAGACCTTCACGGTGCGGATGTTCGACCCGATGCTGCTCCAGGAGCAGCCGGTGGAGGTGCGCATCCTCGCGGAGAGCACGCTGGTGGTGCCCGACAGCGCCAAGCTCGACTCCACGTCCCAGCAGTGGGTGCCGGCGCGCTTCGACACCCTGAAGGCGTGGAAGGTGCAGCAGCAGTACGGCGGCGTCGGCATCACGTCGTGGGTGGACGAGCAGGGGCGCGTGGTCTCCGAAACGTCGCCGATCGGCTTCCGGATGCAGCGCACGGCGTTCGAGATCGCAGTGCAGAACTGGCGCCACAACCGCGTGGCGGCGCGCGCGGCGGCGGCGGGCGCGGGGGACGTGATCGCCGCGACCGCGATCGCCTCGAACGTGGACCTCCGGCCGGCGACGCTCGCGGAGCTCCGGGTCGTGCTCCGGAACGTGGACCTCCACGGCCTCGACCTGAGCGGCGGGCGCCAGCGGCTGGTGGGGGACACCCTCGTCGTCCGGCGCGAGACGGGGTACGCGCTCAGCGCGCCGCCCTCGAGCCGGCTCCGCGGCCTCCTGACCGCGCTGCCGCTGCACGACACCGCGTTCGCCGCCGAGCTGGCGAGCGAGCCGCTGGTGCAGGCGGACGACCCGCGCATCCAGTCGGAGGCGCGCCAGATCGTGGGGCGGGAGCGGCGCGCGGGCCCGGTGGCGGAGCTGCTCACGCACTGGGTGTACGAGAACCTGAAGAAGGAGATCACGATCAGCGTGCCGAGCGCCGTGCAGGTCCTCGAGGACCGGCGCGGCGACTGCAACGAGCACACGGTGCTCTACGTGGCCCTGGCGCGGGCCCTCGGCCTGCCGGCGCGGACCGCCGCGGGGCTCGTCTACCTGCGGGGTCAGTTCTACTACCACGCCTGGCCCGAGGTGTGGCTCGGGGAGTGGGTGGCGGTGGACCCGACCCTCGGGCAGTACCCCGCCGACGCTTCCCACCTGCGGTTCACGGTGGGCGGCCTCGCGCGCCAGGTGGAGCTGCTGCGGGTGATCGGACGACTGGGCTTGACGGTCGTGGATACCAAGTGATGGGGGCGCCACCGGCATGATCCAAATTCACGACCTCACCAAGAAGTACGGCTCCTTCACCGCCGTGGACCACGTCACGCTCGCGGTGCCGCGGGGGTCGCTGTACGGCTTTCTTGGCCCGAACGGCGCGGGGAAGACGACCACCCTGCGGATGATCGCCGGGATCCTGCGTCCCACCACCGGCCGGGTGCTCATCGGCGGCGACGACGTGGTGCTGAAGCCCCTCCAGGCGAAGATGCGCCTCGGGTTCATCCCCGACCGGCCGTTCGTCTACGACAAGCTGACCGGCGCCGAGTTCCTGCGGTTCGTGGCCGGGCTCTACGGCCAGGAGGGAATGGTCGTGGATCGGCGCGTGGACGAGCTGCTCGACGTCTTCGAGCTGGCCACGTGGAAGAACGAGCTGATCGAGTCGTACTCGCACGGGATGCGGCAGAAGCTGATCATCTCCTCGGCGCTGATCCACCGCCCCGAGGTGATCGTGGTGGACGAGCCGATGGTGGGCCTCGACCCGCGGGCGGCCCGGCTCCTCAAGGACCTCTTCCGCGGGTTCGTGCAGCGGGGCGGCACGGTGCTGATGAGCACGCACACCCTCGAGATCGCCGAAGCGCTCTGCGACCAGATGGCGATCATCCAGGGGGGCCGCATCGTCGCGCACGGCGCGATGGCCGACCTCCGCAAACAGCACGACGCCGGCGACCTCGGCCTCGAGGACCTGTTCCTGCGGCTCACCGGCGGCACGGCCGCGATGGAGCTGAAGCAGGTGCTCGAAGGGTGAAGCAGCCCAGCCTCATCCACGTCCTCACCCCCAAGTGGCGGACGACCCTCACGCGGGCGCGGCAGGAGCGCGCCTCGGGGGGGCGCGGCAAGGCGATCGTCCTCGCCGTGGTGGGGCTGATCTTCTGGGCGGCGGTGTTCGGCGTCCTGTTCCGCATGCTCCGGTACTTCAAGAACACCGAGGAGATCGGCGCCCTCCTGGCGGGGAAGCTGCTGGGTCTGCTGCTCCTCAGCTTCGCCAGCGTCCTCCTCCTGTCCAACGTCATCACGGCGCTCTCGTCGTACTTCCTGGCGAAGGATCTCGACCTCCTCGTCTCCTCGCCGGTGGACGCGCTGCGCATCTACCTGGCGAAGCTCCTCGAGACGGTCATCGCGTCGTCGTGGATGGTGGCGCTGATGGCGGTGCCGATCTTCGCGGCGTACGGGATCGTCTACAAGGGCGGGCTCCTCTTCGCGCCGTACGCGGTGGTGGTGTTCCTCCCATCGCTGCTGCTCCCCGCGGTGATCGGCGTGGCGGTCACGACCATCCTCGTGAACGTCTTCCCGGCGCGGCGGACCCGCGACCTCCTCTCGATCATCGCCCTGGGGGCCGCGGCCGGCGTCATCCTCCTCTTCCGCATCATCCGGCCCGAGCAGCTGGCGCGCCCCGAGGGGTTCCGCAACCTGCTCGACTTCGTCACGGTGCTCCGGACCCCGACCTCGCCCTTCCTGCCGAGCGAATGGGTGTCGCGCGGCATCATGACGTACCTCACGGGGCGGCCCGACTGGCTCTCGGTGGCGCTGACCTGGACCAGCGCGGCGGCGTTCATGGTCGTCGGCGCCTGGCTGCACGGGAAGCTCTTCGCCGTCGGCTACACGCGGGCGCAGGAGGGGGCGGAGCGGTTCGTGCGCGGGGGGTTCTGGAACGCGTCGCTCGGGTGGCTGCTGGGGCGGTTCGGCCCCTCGAAGCGGGAGTTCATCCTCAAGGACCTGCGGCTCTTCTTCCGCGACACGACGCAGTGGAGCCAGCTCATCCTGCTGGCGGCGCTGCTCTTCGTCTATCTCTTCAACATCAAGGCGCTGCCGCTCTTCAGCGGCGAGAAGGTGCCCTTCTCCCTCGTCTCGGTGGTGTCGTTCCTCAACCTCGGTCTGGCGGGGTTCGTCCTCTCCGCCATCGCGGCGCGGTTCGTCTTCCCCGCGGTGAGCCTCGAGGGGCGGCAGATGTGGCTGCTGCGGAGCTCCCCCCTCGACCTCCGGGCGCTCCTCTGGTCGAAGTACTGGGTGGGGACCATCCCGCTGCTGGTGCTGGCGCTCCTCATCACCATCCTCACCAACGTGCTCCTCAAGGCGACGCCGTTCATGATGGGGGTCGGTGTCGTCACCATCGTGTTCCTCACGCTCGCCATCTCGGCGATGGCGCTGAGCTTCGGGACCCTCTACCCGCAGTTCGAGACGGAGAACGCCGCGCAGATCCCCACGTCGTTCGGCGGCCTCGTGTTCATGATGGCCACCATCGCGCTCCTCACGGTCATCATCGTCATCGAGTCGGTGCCGGTGTACGCGTACCTGCGGGCGTCCTACGAGCAGCGGCCGATCGAGGTCGGCCCCG
>JADGQW010000236.1 GCA_017881505.1 Gemmatimonadales bacterium | reverse complement strand
CGGCGGTGGTGCCCGTCCTCTCGGACGCCGCCGCCGACCCCGAGATCCTCCTCATCCGGCAGTTCCGCCACGCCGCCGACGGCCCGATCTGGGAGATCCCCGCGGGCCGCCTCGATCCGGGGGAGACGCCGGAGGCGTGCGCGGCGCGGGAGTTGGTCGAGGAAACGGGGGAGAGGGCCGGGCGGCTCGACCGGCTCGCCACTTTCTATACCACCCCCGGGTTCACCGACGAGCGCATCCACCTCTTCGTCGCACGGGACCTCACCCGCGGCGAGCACCACCGCGAGGCGGACGAATTCATCGAAACGAGCCGGCTCCCGATGAGCCGCGCGTTGGAGATGATCCGCACCGGCGAGATCGTGGACGGTAAGACGATTGTATCCCTACTGTTTTTCTCTCAATTCGGACTGCCAGTGTAGCCTGCGGAGGACGAATTCCTGGGGGGCGAAGGGGGCCGTGGATCGCCTCCTTCGCCCTAATCCTTTACGCCAGATAGCGTTACATGCCTTGCGGCGCGGGCGTCAGCGGTGGGTACGGTTCCTGCCTTTTCCGTTTCGGAACCACCGCAGACACCGGGGCGACCTCACATGGGTACGACACTGAAGGCGCAGGAACGCCGGACCACTCTCCCTCCGCTCCCTTCTTTCGCCGAGCTCGATGACAGCGCGGTGGTGCGAGCGTGTCTTGACGGTGACAGCAGGGCTTTCACCGAACTCGTTCTGCGCTACCAGACCCGACTCCTGAACTTCGTCTATCGCTCCATCGGCGACCGCGAGCGCGCGGAGGACCTGGTGCAGGAAGCGTTCATCCGCGTGCACCGGCACCTGCAGCGCTTCGATCAGGGGAAGAAGTTCTCGACGTGGATCTACACGATCGCGTCGAACCTGGCCAAGAACGAGCTGCGCAACCGCAGCCGGAATCCGCTGGTGCTCTTCCAGACCATCCGCAAGAACTGGGAGCCGGACCACCGGCCCCTGCAGTTCGAGGACACCCAGTCGCGGCCGGACGACATGTTCCACAAGCGGCACCTGCGGGAGCTGGTGGAGTCGACCGTCTCGCAACTCCCCGAGCACCATCGGGCGGTATTCGTGCTGCGGGAGCTGGAAGGGAAGAGCTACGAGGAGATCGCGGAGATCACCGGCTGCAACCTCGGGACGGTGAAGAGCCGCCTGAACCGGGCCCGGACCAGCTTCGCCTCCATCATCGAACCCCACCTGGATTGATCCACCCCGACCCCCCGGCCCGAGCGCCGGGGGGAACCTCGGGGCGCGCCGGTGGTAGGATAGCTGTCTGAACCCGGCGTGTGATGAACTGTCAGGCGTTCCACCAGACCTTCTCCGACTACATCGACGGCGTGCTCGACGCCGCGGATACCGTCCGCGCGCGCCGGCACATTGAGGCCTGCGGGCCGTGCCGCCGGATGGAAGAGGCCTATCGGGCGGGGGTCGCCGCCCTCCGGGACGCCGAGCGGCAGTGCCCGGCGCGCGACCTCAGCGTGCGGATCCTGCATCGGGTCCGGCGCGAGCGCAGGCTCCCGGCGCTCTTCGGGGCTTATGGCGCGGCCGGAGCGCTCCTGCTGGCGACGCTCGTGGCCGTGGTGGTGCTCGACATCCAGGAGCGGCGCGCGGACCGGGCTTCCGCCGCGGACCGCATCGCCCAAGCCGATCCTGACCCGCTCCCTCCGCTCACGCCCTCCGTCGACCGTCGCGACCGGATCACGTTCCGTGTGCGCGACGCCTCGGAGCCGGCCCCCGGCGATGCCTACGCGGTGCTCCGGCTCCTCGACCCCGACCCCTCGTTCCGCATCACCATGGAGGTCCCCGCCGTCTGGTCGGGGCGGTAGCACCTCCGCGCCTTTTCCCCAGGGTCACGGCGGGCTAAGTTGCGCCCGATGCGGGCCTATGACTTCGATGCCTTGTGGAAGGCCGTCCGGAAGGGCCCCCTCCATCCGGTCTACTACCTGTACGGCGACGAGGAGCTGCTGAAGGACGAGGCCGTCCGGAACCTCCTCGCGGCCGGCGTCGAAGAGGCCACCCGCGACTTCAACCTCGACCGCCGCCGGGCTCCCGAGCTCGCCGCCGACGACTTCCATGCCCTGGTCCACACGCCGCCGATGATGGCGGCCCGGCGCGCGGTGGTGATCACCGAGGTCGAATTCCTCCTCCAGAAGAAGGCGAAGGCCCAGGCGCTGCGGACGGCGGTGCTGGCATACGCCCGCCAGGCGTCTCCCGAGACGCTCCTGGTGCTGGTCCAGTCCGCCGGCGAGAAGCCCGACCCGGCGATCGCGAAGCTCGCGCAGGAGGTGGCGCTCGAGCCGCTCGCGCCCCACCGTCTGGCTCGGTGGATCGTGCGCGAGGCCGAGAAGGCGCACGTCGCCCTCGATGACGGCGCGACCGCGCACCTCCTCGCGACCGTGGGCTCCGACCTGCCGAGCCTCGCCGCGGAGATCGCGAAGCTGGCCTCGGCGGTGGAGGGTCGCGTCGCCACCGCCGACGACGTGGCGGATCTCGTGGGAGTGCGCCATGGCGAGACGCTCTTCGACTTCGTGGACGCCGTGACGGGGCGCCGCGGCGTCGTGGCCGCGGAGATGGCGCCGCGCCTCCTCGAGGCGCCGGGCGTGACCGCGGTGCGCCTGGTCGCGACGCTGAGCACGGCGCTGGTGGGCGTGGCGCTGGCCCGCGCGTTCCTCGACGAGGGGGTCTCTCACGGGGCGGTCGAGGGCCGGTTGCTCGGCACGATGAAGGACGCCCGCCTCTGGGGCCTGCGGGACTTCCGCTTCGAGGCGGAACGCTGGGCGCGGGACGCCGCGCAGTGGACGCTGGCGGAGCTGGACGCGGCGATCGCCGAGCTGTTCCGCGCCGATCGCCGGCTCAAGCACACCACGGTGGCGGGCGCGGTGGAGATCCTGCAGGAGGCGCTCCTCACGATGGCGGGCCAGGCCGCGGGGGCCGCGTGAGCGCCCGGCGCATCGCGCTCGTCCTCGCCGGCCTCCTCGCGTGCGCGGCCGGCGGGGCGCGGGCGCAGGACGATCCCGTCATCCAGAACGCCGTCCGGCTCGCCGGCGAAGGACGCGGGGACGAGGCGCGGCGCCTCGTGAACGCCGAGCTGGCGAAGGCGCGTATGGGGGAGCCGGCGTGGGTCGAGGCCCTCTACTGGCGCGCGCGGATCGCGGCGACGGGGGACAGCGCCGAGCGCGACCTCCGGCGCGTGGCGATCGAGTATCCCACGTCGCGCTGGGCCGACGAAGCGCTCCTCCAGCTCGCGCAGCTCGCGATGGCGGCCGGCAATCCCGTATCCGCGTTCGCGCTGGCGCAGCGGCTGCGCAGCGACTACCCGGACAGCGACCTGCGCCCCCGCGCGGCGTTGTGGGCGGGGCGCGCCGCGTTCGACATCGGCGACCCGCGCGGAGCCTGCGCGCTGCTCGATTCGGCGGGGACCGAGGGTGCCGCAGACGTCGAGTTCGCCAACCAGGTGGCGTTC
>JADGQW010000235.1 GCA_017881505.1 Gemmatimonadales bacterium | reverse complement strand
CCTGCGGCTGGATGCGGACCGCGAGGGTGTTCGACTCCAGGTCGTGTCCCGCCGGGAGGGGGAACATCAGATGCGGCGGGCGGCGGAAGCGGATGGCGATCTCCGTGGCGCGCCGCGGGAGGCACTTCCCCGACCGGAGGAAGAACGGCACCCCCTGCCAGCGCCAGTTGTCCACGTAGAGACGCAGCGCGGCGTAGGTCGGCGTCGTGGAGCCGGCGGCGACGTCGCGTTCGTCCCGGTAGCCGGCGACCGGTGCGCCTCCAGCGGTCCCGGCGCCGTATTGGCCCATGACGACCGCCGAGGGGAACTCCCCGGGGGCGATGGGGCGGATGGAACGCAGCACCTTCGCCTTCTCGTTGCGCACCGAGTCGGCGTTCGCCGTGGAGGGCGGCTCCATCGCCGTCAGGGCGAGGAGCTGGAGGAGGTGGCTCTGGAACATGTCGCGCACCACCCCGGACTCCTCGTAGTAGCGGGCGCGGTGCTCGACCCCGACGCTTTCCGCCGCCGTGATCTGCACGTGGTCCACGTGCTGGCGGTTCCAGACCGGCTCGAAGATCGAGTTGGCGAAGCGGAGCACGAGGAGGTTCTGGACGGTCTCCTTCGCGAGGTAGTGGTCGATGCGGTAGACCTGGTGCTCGGCGAACGCCTCGCGCACCACCCGGTTCAGCGTGTGCGCGCTGGCGAGGCTGGTGCCGAACGGCTTCTCCAGGATCACCCGCACCCAGGGGCGCGTCGCCGGGTCCGCCACGTGCGGGGCCACGCCGCTCGTCGAGAGGTGCTCGATGGCCGTCGGGACGACGCTCGGCGGGATCGCCAGGTAGATCATGCGGCCGCTGCCGGGAGGCAGGGTCGCCTCGACCGTGGCGAGATGCCGTCCGACGGCCGCGAAGGTCGCGGCGTCCGCGAGGTCGCCGGAGACGTACGTGAGGCGCGGGGCGAGGCGCTCCCACAGTTCCGCGCCCGAGTGCGGGCCGAACTCGTCGAGTCCCTGGCGCATCGCGGCGCGGAACGCCGCGTCGTCCCATCCGGTGCGGCCCACGCCCACGATGGCGAAGTCGCCGGGGAGGAGGCCGTCGAGGAGGAGGTGCGCGAGCGAGGGGACGAGCTTCCGGCGGGTGAGGTCGCCGCTCGCCCCGACGATCACCAGCACGCACGGCTCCGGGCAGCGCAGGCGGTCCTTCGCCGGCGGCGCCCCGTCGACGGTCTGGAGGATCGTGGTCGAGGCTCTCACGCTTTCTTCACCGCGTGCCCGCCGAATTCGTTCCGCAGGGCCGCGATGACCTTCGCGCCGAACGAATCCGTCTGCCGTGAGCGGAAGCGTGCGAGGAGCGCCAGGGTGATGACGGGCGCGGGGACGTCGAGGTCCATCGCCGTCTGCACGGTCCAGCGCCCCTCCCCGGAGTCGTCCACGTAGCCCTGGAGGGCCGAGAGCTGGGGGTCCGCCGAGAACGCCCGCTCGGCGAGCTCGTTGAGCCACGACCGCACGACGCTGCCGCGGTTCCAGAGGGCCGACACCTGGTGGAGGTCGATGGAGAACTCCTTCGACGCGTGGAGGATCTCGAAGCCCTCCGCGTACGCCTGCAGGAGGCCGTATTCGATTCCGTTGTGCACCATCTTCACGAAGTGCCCCGCTCCAGGCGGGCCGACGTGCGCGTAGCCATCGGGGGGCGCGAGCGTCCGGAACACCGGCTCGCACCGGCGGAACGCCTCCGGCGTGGCGCCCACCATCAGGCAGTAGCCGTTCTCGAGTCCCCAGATGCCACCGCTGGTGCCCGAGTCCACGAACCCGATCCCCGCCGCCTCGAGGCGCTTCGCCCGGCGCACCGAATCGTGGAAGTTCGAGTTCCCGCCCTCGACGACGACGTCGCCCTTCGCCAGCAGAGGCACGAGCGCCTCGATGGTGCTCTCGACGGCGTCTCCGGCGGGGACCATGATCCACACCACCCGCGGGGCGGCGAGCTGCCGGCAGGCATCGGCGAGGTCCTTCGCGCCGCGGGCACCCTTCGCGACGTGCGCGCGAACGGCCTCCTCGGAGCGGTCGTAGACCACGACCTCGTGGCCGCCCTTCAGCAGCCGCTCCACCATGTTGCCGCCCATCCGGCCCAAGCCGATCATCGCCAGCTGCATCGGGTCTCTCCCCTCACGTCGAGGCCTCGGGAGCGGCACGCGTCGCCAGGTGCGACGCGGCTCCCTCGTCGAGGAACCACTGTCGTCCGGCGGCGAGGTGCGCCGGCACCTCCGCCGGGTCCGCATCGGCGCTCAATGCGCGGGCCGCCATCGCCGCCTTCTCCGCGCCCGCGACGACCACCGCCACCTCCCGCGCCGTCGCGATCACCGGCGGCGTGATCGTCAGCCGCCGGGCCGGCTCAATGGGCGCGGTGACCGGCACGACGCGCCGGCGTCGCCGGGCGAGCGCGGGGGACCGCGGGAAGAGTGACGCCGTGTGGCCGTCGGGTCCCATCCCCAGCAGCAGCACGTCGAGCTGCGCCGGCAGGAGCCGTTCGTACTCCCGCGCCGCCTCCTCCCGGTCCGCCCTGTCGGCCGGCATCGGGTGGACGTGGCCTGGGACGAGCGGGACCCACCTGAGGAGCGCGTCGGACGCCATCCGGAAGTTGCTCTCGGGGTGGTCGAGAGGCACGGCGCGCTCGTCGCCGAAGTAGACGTCCACGCACGCCCAGTCGATCGCCGCGGCGAGCGGCGGCGCCGCGAGCGCCTCGTAGACCGGGCGTGGGGTGCGCCCTCCGGAGAGCCCCAGGGCGCAGCGCCCGCGCTCCGTGATCGCGGCGATCACCTGCGCCGCCATCCACTCGGCGACCGTCCGCGCCAGGTCCTGCGCCGGCACGACCGTGACGCCGTGGCTCATCGCCCCACCGGCCCCTGTGCACGTCGCTCGAACCCGACGATCACGGCTGTGCCACCGCCACCACCGGATGGATCTCCCAGTAGCCGCCCGGCGGGTCGTTGCAGTTGCCGTGGCCCCCGGTCGTCACGTGGATGCCGTCGAAGAACGCGGGCCCGGTGAACCGCAGCCGGACCGGCTGGCGCACCGTGTGGCCGTGGCGAGCGCGGATCGCGTCGTCCGGGATCCACTGCGTCAGGCGCTGACGGGCCGTCGCGTAGACCTGCCCGTACGTCGGCGCCGGGATCTCGACTACGACGCAACGGGTGGGAGCGTCGCCGGCCTGGTCCGTCAACTCGATGTGCCAGTCCCCGTCGGCCATCTCCTTGCGGATGACCCGGACCCAGCCCACCACTGAGTAGGTCCGCAGCTCCCGGTCCTGCCGCGGGGCGCACCAATCCCGCCTGGTCAGCGCCAGCGGCGGCCGCTGGATCATCTCGCCGACGGTTACCGCCACAGGCGTCTGTCCCGCCGGGATGCCGGGACGGGTCTTTTGAGGCCAGCGATAGTCGGCCTGCGGCACGCCGCCGCAGCGGCGGGTCTTCTGCGCCTGGGCACAGGGAGCGATCGCGCCGAGCCAGATGGCAACGCTCAGGACGAGC
>JADGQW010000074.1 GCA_017881505.1 Gemmatimonadales bacterium | reverse complement strand
GCCCCTGGCACGTCCAGCGCCGGCCGCGAGCGCCCCGCCTGCTCCCGCGGCGAAGCCCGCCCCCGACGGCGGGCGCTGCGCGGAATCGGAGGAGGAGCGGCTGCGGCGCCTCTCGACGCCGCTGGTCCGCCGACTCGCCGCCGAGGGCAATCTCGACATCGCGGCGATCCCCGGCAGCGGCCATGCCGGCCGCGTGACGAAGCGCGACGTCGAGGCGTTCCTCGAGGGAGGCGCTCAGGCCGCGTCCGCCGTCCCCGCGGCGCCCGCCGCACCGCGCGCGAGCGGCTCGCCCCTCGTGCCCGTGTCCTCGGGGATCGAGGAGACGCAGTGGGCGGCGGCGCCGTGGCCCGGCGACCGCGTCGAGCCGATGTCGCGCATCCGGATGCTCACCGCGCAGCACATGGTGCTCTCGCGGCGCACTTCGGCGCACGTCGCGACCTTCTTCGAGGTGGACCTCACGCGGGTCGCGCGGCTCCGCCAGCAGCACAAGGCCGAATACGAGGAGCGGGGCGCGAAGCTCACGTACCTCACCTTCATCACCAAGGCGGTGGCGGACGGCCTGCGCCGGCACCCGGTTCTCAACGCGGCGGTGCAGGGGACCAGCGTCATCTACCGCCAGCCGGTGAACATCGGCGTGGCGGTCGCTCTCGATTGGGGCCTCATCGTGCCGGTGCTCCGCAACGCCGACGAGCTGTCGCTCTTCGGCATCGCGCGGGGGCTGCGCGACCTGGCGGACCGCGCGCGGAGCAAGAAGCTCAAGCCCGACGAGGTGCAGCAGGGGACCTTCACCATCACCAACCCCGGCGTCTTCGGCTCGGTGGTCGGCACCCCGATCATCAACCAGCCGCAGGTGGCGATCCTCGACGTGGGCGCGGTGGAGAAGCGGCCCAAGGTGCTCACCCTCGAGGACGGCACCGACGTGGTGGCGCCGCGCCTCCTGGTGATGCTGGCCCTCGCCTTCGACCACCGCGTGGTGGACGGCGCCGACGCCGACCGGTTCATGGCCGACCTGAAGAAGGCGCTGGAGGAGTTCCCGGAGGGCTCGCTCTGAGCCGCCAGCTGATGGTGCTGATCTTCGAGCCCACCCCCGGCAGGGAGCCCGAGGCCGAGGCGCTCCTTCGCTCCGCGCGCGACCGTGCCGCGACGGCGGGATGGCACTGCTGGGCGTACCGCAACGAGATCCATCCCGGCGAGATCACCCTCTTCATCGAGGGGCCGGCCGACGATCCGTCGGCGGGGCCCCACGCGCCGGTCTTCGGCGACGAGATCGGCGCCCTCCGCGCCCTCGCGCGCCGCTTCGAGCCGGTGCGGTCCCTCGTCGAGATCCCGTTGGAGGCGGGCACACCATGACCCAGCGTCGCATCACCGTGAACGGCGTGGAATGGACCGTGGCGGTCACCGGCCGCTTCACGGTCTACGAGCGGGACGAGTTCCCGCTCCTCTTCGAATGCGTCCTCCCCGGGGGCGAGCGGGAGCAGCGGCTGTCGCGCTTCTCCCCCCTCGGTAGCCGGAGCCGCGAGCTCGCCCTCCAGGAGCTGAGCGACGCGGACCTGGCCGGCTACCTCGGCGCCAGCCAGCCGGCGTGGACCTCGCCCGAACTGGGATACGCCCGTGGCTGACCTCCCGGCGGGGCCGCTCCCGGTGGGCGCCGAGGCGCCCGACTTCACCCTTCACGGGACGCGTGGGGGGCCGTACCATCTGGCCGACCTCCTCGCCCTGGGCCCGGTCGCGCTCTACTTCTATCCGGGCAACGACACCCCTGGGTGAAACCGCCAACTCTCCGCCGTGCGCGACGAGCAGCCGAAGTACCGGAAGAAGGCGGTCAAGACCTTCGGGGTGAACCCGGCGGGGGTGGAGGCCCACGAGAAGTACACCGCCAAGTTCTCCTTCAACTTCCCCCTCCTCTCCGACGCCGACCGGACGGTCTCCGCGGCGTATCGGGCGCTGAAGGCGGATGGGCAGGGTCTGGAACGCACGGTGTACCTCATCGGGACCGATGGGCGGGTCCGGTTCGCGAAGCGCGGCATGCCGGGCGCGGACGAGATCCTCGCGGCGCTGGGGTAGGAGGCAGGGGTGGGGCCGTTCGATTTCCGTGAGAAGGTGGTGCTGGTCACCGGGGTGAACCGCGTCGGCCAGCTCGGCCACGCGGTGGCGATGGCCTTCGGGCAGGCGGGCGCGCAGCTGGTGATCTCCGACATAGACAGCGTGGGGGTGGCGGCGCGCGCCAAGGAGTTCGCCAAGGCGAAGATCCCCGCCTGTGCCGCCGCGGGGGACCTCACCGAGCCCGACGTCGCCGAATGGTGCGTCGAGCAGGCGATGCGCACCTTCGGCCAGCTCGACGTGGTGGTCAACGCCGCCGGCGGGTTGACGGGGATCGGCGCGATGCTGGACACCCACCTCTCGGTGTTCGATCGCGCGGTCGCGATCAATCTCAAGACCACCTACCTCGTCTCGCGGGCCGCGGCCCGCGTGATGGTGCAGCAGCGGCGCGGGGCGATCGTGAACTTCGCCTCCGTCGCGGCGCTCCTCGCCAAGCCGTCCATGGCGGCGTACTCGGCGGCGAAGGCCGGCGTCGCGTCGCTGACGCGGAGCCTCGCCCTCGAGCTGCGCGACGAGGGGATCCGCGTGAACGCGGTGGCGCCCGGCCTCGCCCGCACCACCGAGAACCTCGCGGCGATGGGGGACGACCCCGGCGCGCGCTGGGTCGAGCTCGAGGAGATCGTCAACGCCGTGATGTTCCTGGCTTCGGACCTCGCTTCGGGGATCACCGGCCACGTGCTGCCGGTCGCGCGCGGGGAGTCCTGAGCCGTGATCCTCAAGGGGAAGTGCGCGCTGGTGACCGGCGGCGGGCGGCGGCTCGGCCGGGCGATCGCCTGGGGGCTCGGGCGGCGCGGCGTCAACATCGCCATCCACTATCTCGAATCGGAGTCAGGGGCCACGGCCACGGCGCAGGACGCCGAGGTCTTCGGCGTGCGGACGGCGCTTCTCAGGGCCGATCTCGCGGTGGCGGAGGAGGCCGAGGCCCTCCCTGGCCGCGCGCGGGAGGCGCTCGGCGGGCTCGACATCGTGGTGAACGGCGCGGCGGTGATGGAGCGCCGTCCCCTGGCGGACGTGACGCCCGCCGACTGGGACCGCGCGATGAACCTCAACCTCCGCGGGACCTTCTTCGTCTCCAAGGGCGCGGCGGCGGCGATGGGGGACGCCGGCGGGGCCATCGTGAACCTCGCCGACATCGCCGGCTTCGAGCGGTGGCGGAACTACCCCGTGCACTGCCTCAGCAAGGCGGGCGTGGTGGCGATGACGGAGCTGTTCGCGAAGCTCCTCGCGCCCCGCATCCGCGTGAACGCCGTGGCGCCCGGCGCCGTGCTCCTCCCCGACGGCTGGGCGGACGACGCCGCCAAGGCCCTCGTCGCCACGACGCCGCTCGGCCGTCTCGGCAAGCCCGACGACGTCTTCGCCGCCGTGGTCTTCCTCCTCGAGAACGACTTCGTCACCGGCGAGACCCTCGCCGTGGATGGCGGCCGCCTGGTGCGCTGATGGAGGGCGAACGGACCATGACGTCGTACGACGTGATCATCGTCGGTGCCGGACCCGCGGGGCTCTGCGCGGCGCTCTACTGCGGGCGCTCGATGCTCCGCACCCTGGTGCTCGAGAAGGGCGTTCCGGGGGGCGAGCTCCTCAACACCGAGCTGATCGAGGACTACATCGGCTTCGAGTCGGTCCACGGCTTCGACCTGGCCGAGAAGATGACGCGGCACGCCCTGAAGTTCGGGGCCGAGCTCGTCACCGACGCGGTGACGTCCGTCGAACGGCGCGCCGACGGGCGGTTCACGGTGGCGACGGAGGGCGGCGCCAGCTACGAAGCGCCCGCCGTGATCCTCACCGCCGGCGGGACGCCGGTGAAGCTCGGGGTGCCGGGCGAGGCCGAGTACGCGGGGAAGGGCGTCTCCTACTGCGCCGTCTGCGACGGGCACTTCTTCCGGGGCGACGTGGTGGCCGTCGTCGGCGGCGGGGACGCGGCGTGCGAGGAGGCCGACTTCCTCACCCGCTACGCCTCGAAGGTCCACATCGTGCACCGCCGCGACGCCTTTCGCGCCTCGCCGATCATCCAGGAGAAGGTCTTCGCGAACCCGAAGATCGCGGTGGTGTGGGACTCCGTGGTCGAGCGGATCGAGGGGGACGGCGGCGCCGTGAAGCACCTGGCGCTCCGGAACGTGAAGACGAGTGCGGTGTCCGAGCTTCCCGTCGGCGGCGTCTTCGTGTTCGTCGGCTTCAAGCCCAACACCGGCATCGTGCAGGGGCACTTCGAGCACGACGAGGGAGGGTACTTCGTCACCGACGCGCAGATGCGCAGCTCCATCCCCGGCCTCTGGGTGGCGGGGGACGTCCGCGCGCAGCTGACCCGCCAGGTCACCACCGCCGTCGGCGACGCCACGACGGCCGCCATCTCGGTCGCGAAGTACGTGGGCGACCTCAAGGGGCGCTAGCCGGTTGGCCGACGCGAGGATCGTCACCCTCACCAACGGCGCCTTCGCCGAGAACTGCTATCTGGTGGCCGATCCCGCCACGGGGGAGGCCGCCATCGTGGACCCCGGCGAGGAGACCGATCGCTTCCTCGCGCGGCTCGGCCGCGAGGGGTGGGCCCTCCGCGCCATCTGGCTGACGCACGCGCACGTGGACCACGTCGCGGGCGTGGCCGCCATCCGCGCCGCGACCGGCGCGCCCATCTGGCTCCACCCCGCCGACCGGCCCCTCTACGACCGCGCGGCCGATCAGGCGCGCGCCTTCGGCCTCGCTTTCGACCCGCCGCCGCCTCCCGACCACGCCTTCGAGGGGGGCGGGACCGTCGCGGTCGGCGGCCTGCGCTTCGACGTGCTCCATACGCCGGGCCACTCTCCGGGGGGCGTGTGCCTCGCCGGCCACGGCGTCGCGTTCGTGGGCGACCTTCTCTTCGCCGGGTCGGTGGGCCGCACCGATCTCCCCGGCGGCGACGGCCAGGCGTTGCTCGCGAGCATCCGCAACACCCTCTACGCCCTCCCGGACGAGACGGTGGTCCACGCGGGGCACGGACCCGCCACCACCCTCGGGGCCGAGAAGCGCGACAACCCCTTCGCCCGGCTCGTGCCCGGCGTGAACGCGTGCCTGCGGTGCGGCGCGGAGGTGCGGCCCAAGCCGTGGGGCTGCAGGAACCCGTGCCCCGGCTGCGGCTTCATCTACCCCCTCGGCGATTGTTCCGACTGATGAGGAGCCCCCGATGATCAAGCCCCGCCTCAAGGTCCTCGGCCCCGACGACGTCGCGCCCGAGGTGCGCACGATCTTCGACGCGTATCTCCGGGAGCGCGGCAACATCCCCAACATGTTCCGCACCGCGGCCGCGCGGCCGCAGCACCTGGTCACGATGATCGCGCACTTCCGCACGGTGATGAACGAGGGGACGGTCCCGCCCCTCCTCAAGGAGCTCCTCACCGTCCGGGTCTCGCACTTCAACCACTGCCGGTATTGACTGGCGTCCCATACCGCCTTGGCAAGGCGGCTGGGCGCGACGGAGGAGATGCTCGCGGCGGTGCGCGCCGACGCGCCCGTGGCGGGGGCGGGGCTGGAGCCGGGCTGGCTGGCCGCGCTCGCGTACGCGGACGCGATGGCCAAGGTCGGCGGCGAGGTGACCGACGCCGAGTTCGCGGAGCTCGCGCGCCACTGGGATGAGGGTGAGATCGTCGAGATCTCGATGGTCATCGGGCTCTTCAGCTACTTCAACCGGTTCACCACCGCCCTCTGCATCGAGGTGACGCGCTAGGGGCGCGTCGCCTCCACGCGCACCGTCCCGAGGGGATGCGCGGGCGGCGCCCTACCGTCGCGAGCCGGGGACCCGCTACTTTCCGTCTCGCGCCTTTCCCTCCAGAAGGAGTGCTGGTTGGACCTGTCGGTCCGCGAAGTGGCCCGTCTGCTCAGTGTGTCCGAACGCACCGTCTACCGGTGGGCTGAGCGGGGGAGCATCCCCGCACATCGTCTCCACGACCAGTACCACTTCAACCGGGTCGAGCTGCAGGAGTGGGCGGCCTCGCAGCAGCGCCGCGTCGCGCCCGGCCTCTTCACCGACGAGGACGCCCCCGAGCCCCCGCCGAGCCTCGCTGCCGCCCTCGAGCGCGGCGGCGTCCACTACGGCGTGGCGGGCGGCACCCGGGCGGAGGTGCTCCACGCCCTGAGCCGCCTCCCCGGCATCCCGGCGGGCGTGGACCGCGATCTGCTCTACCAGCTGCTGCTGGGCCGCGAGACGCTGGCGTCCACGGGGATCGGCGAGGGCATCGCGGTGCCGCACGCGCGGGATCCTCTGGTGCTGCGCGTCAAGGGGCCGACGGTGCTCCTTGGCTTCCTGGCCCAGCCGGTGGACTTCGGTGCCCTCGACGGCGTCCCCGTCCGCGTGGTCTTCACCCTCCTCGCGCCCTCCATCCGCGAGCACCTGCGGACCCTGTCCCGTCTCGCCTTCGCCCTCCACGACCCGGTCCTCCGCCGGCTCCTCGCGGAGCAGGCGGGCGCCGCCGCGATCCTCGCGCAGCTCCGCGCCCTCGACACGTCCGGCGCGCCGGGCGGCGCGGCCGGGCACAGTCCCGCGGACGGCGCGTGAGCCTCGTCCTCGCCACCCTCGGCATCGGCGTCCTGCTGGCGAGCGCGCTCGCCGCGGTGGCCGTCGGCCGCAGGGAGATCCTGGCGCTCCGCCTCGGCACCGCCGGCGCCGTCGCGGGGTCGGTGCTCGGGGGCGCCGCCGCGGTGGAGCAGCTGCTGCGCGGCGGCGCGACGCTGGCGCGCGCGCCGTGGCGGCTCCCGCTCGGGACCGTGACCGTGGGACTCGACCCCCTCTCGGCGTTCTTCCTGCTGTGCATCGCCGTCGTCGGGGGCCTCGCGGCGGTCTACGGCGCCGGGTACCTGCGGGGCTACGCGGGGCAGCGCCGCCTCGGTCCGGCCGCGGCGTTCTACAACCTCCTTGTGGCGGCGATGATCGGGGTGGTGCTCGCGCGCGACGGCGTCCTCTTCCTCCTCGCGTGGGAAGTGATGACGGTCGCGTCGTTCTTCCTCGTCACCTTCGAGGACGACCGCGAGAGCGTGCGCCGGGCGGGGCTGACCTACCTGATCGCGTCGCAGCTGGGGGTCATCGCCCTCTTCGTGCTCTTCGCCCTCCTCCGCGCCCACGCGGGGAGCTTCGCCTTCGCCGGCCTCCTCGCGGCCGGCGCGCCCGGCGGGGGACTCGCGGACGTGGCGTTCCTCCTCGCCCTGGTCGGGTTCGGCACCAAGGCCGGCTTCTGGCCGGTCCACGTCTGGCTCCCCGACGCGCACCCGGCCGCGCCCAGCCACGTCTCGGCGCTGATGTCCGGCGTGATGATCAAGATGGGGATCTACGGCCTGCTCCGGACCCTGACCTTCCTCGGGGCGCCGCCCCTCTGGTGGGGCGCCACGCTCGTCGGCATCGGGATCGTCTCCGGGGTGATCGGCGTCCTCTACGCCCTCGCGCAGCACGACCTCAAGCGGCTCCTCGCCTACCACAGCGTGGAGAACATCGGGATCATTGCGCTCGGGCTCGGCGTCGGGCTTCTGGGGCAGAGCCGCGGCGAGGCCACCGTGGCGTTCCTCGGGTACGCGGGCGCGCTCCTCCACGTGCTGAACCACGGGCTCTTCAAGGGTCTCCTCTTCGAGGGCGCGGGGAGCGTGCTGCACGCGACGGGGGAGCGGGCCATCGACCGGCTGGGCGGCCTCGGCCGCTCGATGCCGGTCACCGCGCTCACCTTCCTGGCCGGCGCGGTCGCGATCAGCGGCCTGCCGCCCTTCAACGGGTTCGTGAGCGAGTGGCTGATCTTCGTCGGCGCGTTCCGCGGCGGGGCCTTCCTGGGTGGGGGCGCCGGTGTGGCGGCGCTCGCCGTGATCCCGGCGCTGGCGCTCATCGGCGGGCTCGCGGTCGCGTGCTTCGTGAAGGTGTACGGCGTGGTGTTCCTCGGCGTGGCGCGGAGCGACGCCGCGGCGTCGGCCCATGAGGCGGGTGCGGCGATGCGCTGGCCGATGGTCGCGGGCGCCGCGCTCTGCCTCGCCATCGGCGTGCTCCCCGCGACCTTCGTCGGCCTCGCCGCCCCGGCCGCGCTGCAGGCCGCCGCGCTCGCCGCCGAGCCGCTGGGCGTGCTCGGTGCGTTGCCGGCCATCACCCGGGTGGCCCTGATCCTCCTGGCCGCCGCCGCGGCGCTGGCGCTGCTGCGCGCGGCGCTGCTCCGGCGCGCGGCCGTGCGAGTCGCCCCGACGTGGGGATGCGGCTATCCGGCGGCCACGCCGCGGATGCAGTACACCGCCGCGTCCTTCGCGGAGCCGGTCCTCGCCCCGTTCGCGAGCCTCCTCCACACGACCGTCGTGGACGAGCGGCCCGCCGGGTACTTCCCCCGGACGGCGCGGCACGAGGAGCACGTCGGCGACATGGCGGGCGAGCGCCTGCTCGTGCCCGCGGTGCGCCGCGTGCTCGACGCGGCGGGGCGCCTCCGGGTCCTGCAGGCGGGGCGCATCCAGCTGTACCTCGCGTACGTGCTGGCCACGCTCCTCGTGCTCCTCGTCTGGCAGGTCGCGGCGGTGGCCCCGTGAACGGGATCCTCCCCGTCGCGGCGCACGTCGCACTCCTCGTCCTCCTCCCGCCGCTCCTCCCGGGCGTCATCGGGAAGACGAAGGCGCTGGTCGCCGGGCGCCGCGGCCCGCCCCTCCTGCAGACGTACCGCGACATCGGGAAGCTGCTGCGCAAGGGGGCGGTCTACGGGCGCCCCACCACGTGGGTGTTCCGCGCCGGCCCCCTCGTCGCGCTCGCCGCGACCTTCGTCGCCGGACTCATCGTGCCGCTCGCCGCGGGCTCCGGCCCCCTGGACTTCGCCGGGGACGTCGTGGCCTTCGCCGCGCTCCTCGGTCTCGGCCGCTTCTTCACGATGGCGGCCGCCCTCGACACCGCGTCGAGCTTCGAGGGGATGGGCGCGAGCCGCGAAGCGGCCTTCGGCGCGTTCGTCGAGCCGGGGCTCTTCCTCGCTCTCACGATCGTCTGCATCCCGGCGGGGAGCGCCACCTTCGCGCGCGCCTGGGCCGCCCTGCCGTGGACGGTATGGAGCCCCACCTGGCCGGTCGTCCTCATCGCCGCCGTGGTGCTGGGCGTCGTGCTCCTCGCGGAGAACTCCCGCATCCCCGTGGACGATCCCGCCACGCACCTCGAGCTCACGATGATCCACGAGGTGATGGTCCTCGACCACTCGGGGCCCGACCTGGCGTTCATCACGTACGGGGCCGCCCTCAAGCTCCTCGTCGTCGCCGCGCTCCTGGTGCACCTGGTGGTGCCGGTGCCGGCGGAGGGCGGCTGGGCGGGCGTGCTCTGGTTCCTCGCCGGGACGGCCGCCGTCGCGGTGGTGATCGGCGTCGTGGAGTCCACGAACGCCAGGCTCCGCCTCCAGCGCGTCCCAGGCTTCCTCATCGGCGCCGCGGCGCTCGCGGCGGTGGGCGTGGCCGTGCTCGTGGCGCAGGGGCAGCCGTGACCGCCTTCGCCGACGGCCTGCTGCTGCTCGTCCTCGTCACGGACCTCTACATCCTGGCGAGCTCGCGCCTCGCGGCCTGCGTCCGGGCCACGGCGGTGCAGGGGGTGCTCCTCGCCGCGCTCCCCCTCGTCCTCTGGGGGCCGGGCGGCGGCGTGCCCCTCGTCCACCTGCTGCTGATGAGCGCCGGGGCGCTGGCCGTGAAGGCGGGCGTCATCCCCGCGCTGCTGCTGCGCGCCGCCCGCGAAGCCAACGCGCGCCGCGAGGTCGAGCCGTACGTCAGCCTCCACCTCTCCGTGCTCCTCGGCGCCGCGCTCGTCGGCCTCTCCCTCTGGCTGGCGCGGGTGCTCGTGCCACCGGGGGACGTCGCCGCGACGCTCCTCGTGCCCGCCGCCTTCGCGACGGCCCTGCTCGGCTTCCTGATGCTGGTGGCCCGGAAGTACGCCGTGACGCAGGTCGTCGGGTACCTGATGCTCGACAACGGCGTCTTCATCTTCGGCCAGAGCCTCGCGGGCTCGCTCCCCGTCATGGTGGAGCTCGGGATCCTCCTCGACCTCCTCGTCGCCGTCTTCGTGATGGGGATCGCCATCCACCACATCAGCCGCGAGTTCGACCACATCGACACCCGCGCGCTGGCGAGCCTGCGGGACTGACGTGCACCTCGTCGCGCTCGTCGCCATCCCGGCCCTCTTCGGCCTCCTCACCCTCCGGTGGCGCGCCGTGCCGGTCCAGCTCGGCGCCCTGCTCGGGGGCGCCGCCCTCCACCTCGGCCTCACCGCGGCGGCGTGGGTGTGGCGTCCCGCGCCCCTCGGCGACTCCCTCGCCCTCGACGACGTCGGGATGCTGTTCCTCTCGATCACCAGCGTGCTCTTCGCCGCCGCGGCGGTGTACGCCGTCGAGTACCTCACCGCCCCCACGCACTACGAGCCCGCGAAGCTCCACCGCTTCGTGCCGTACCTGCTGCTGTTCCTCGCGGCGATGACCCTCGTCACCACGACCCACCATTTCGCGGTCCTCTGGGTCGCCATCGAGGCCACGACCCTCGCCAGCGCGCCCCTCGTCTACTTCTACCGCCGCGGCCCCGCCCTCGAGGCGGCGTGGAAGTACCTGATGATCTGTTCGGTGGGGATCGCGCTGGCGCTCCTCGGCACCTTCTTCCTCGCCGCCGCGGCGACGGCGGCCGGGCCGGGCGCGCCGAGCCTCACGCTGCGCGGCCTCACGGCGGCGGCCCCGGCGATGCCGCGGGCGTGGCTCCGCGCGGCGTTCGTGCTGGCGCTGGTGGGCTACGGCACGAAGATGGGCCTCGCGCCGATGCACACGTGGCTCCCTGACACCCACAGCCAGGCGCCCTCCCCGGTCTCGGCGCTCCTCTCGGGTGCCCTGCTCAACTGCGCCTTCCTCGGGGTGCTGCGCTTCTTCCAGGTCTGTCTCGCGTCGGGGGACGCCGCCTTCGCCCGGACGCTGCTCACCCTCCTCGGGTTCGTCTCGATCGCCGTCGCGACCGCCTTCCTCTTCGGGCAGCGCGACTACAAGCGCCTCTTCGCGTATTCCAGCGTCGAGAACATGGGCATCCTCGCCGTGGGCGTGGGACTGGGCGGCGCCGCGACCTACGGCGCGATGCTCCATGCCGTGAACCACTCCTTCGCCAAGGCGGGGCTCTTCCTCCTCGCGGGCAACGTCCTGCGGCGCTACGGCACCACCGATGCCCGCGCGGTGCAGGGCGCCGTGGCACAGCTCCCGCTGAGCGGGCCGCTCCTCTTCGCGCTCTTCCTCGCGATCTCGGGGATGCCGCCCTTCGGGCCGTTCATGAGCGAGCTCACGATCTTCCAGGCCGCGCTCGCCGGCCCCTCGTGGTGGCTCGGCGTCGCGTTCATCACGCTGCTCGTCGTGGCGGCGCTGGGGCTCGCCGGCGTGCTGCTGCCGATGCTCCAGGGCGGCGCGCCGGCCGGGAGCGTCCCCGCGCGGGAGCGGGCGCTGGCGGTGGCGCCCCCCTTCGTCCTCGCGGCGGTGGTGCTGCTCCTCGGCGTCTACGTGCCGGGCGCGCTCGCGGACTTCCTCGGCCGGGTCGCGCGCCTCGTCGGGGGCGCCTCGTGACCGCGCCGCGGTGGACGGCGAACGGGGTGGCGGTCCCCCTCGCCGAGCTGCCGGCGATCGCCGCCGCCTCCTTCGCCGACGCGTGCGCCGCCCGCGATGCGGAGGGCGCCCGCCTCATCGCCCTGATGCCCCT
>JADGQW010000234.1 GCA_017881505.1 Gemmatimonadales bacterium | reverse complement strand
ACGTTCCTGCGCGCGCGGGTCGTCGAGGCGCTCGACTACGACCTGGTGGCGGAGGCGCTCGCGTGAGGCGCGCGGCGTGGCGGGCCGCGGCGGCCGTGGCCGCGGCGGCGCTCGCGGCCGCGTGCGCGCGGGGGCCGGGGGGGGGGCCGGGCGCGCTGCGCGAGGCGCCGTTGATGCGGGTGGGGCTCGTGGTGGACCGCCCCGCCGGGAGCTTCAGCGCGACGGGGCAGTTCCGCGTGCTCACCGCCGGCGGCGACATCATCGCCGTGGTGGACGCGGGGGTCGCGTGGCGGGCCGAGCCGGGGGACGCGGGGATGGTGCGCCTCATCCGCCCCGACCGCGACGCGCCGGTGGTCACGCCCTCGCCCGTGGCGGTCCAGACGGAGGACCCGAACGCGCTCGTCGTCGTGGAGGGGCAGCGCTACCGCGGCTCGCTCCTCGTGCAGCGCGGCTCGACCGGCGTCACGCTCGTGAACCGGGTGCCGCTCGAGTGGTACGTGCAGTCGGTGACGGCGGTGGAGCTGGGCTTCCGCGCCCCTTCCGACCGCCAGGCGGTGATGGCGCAGGCGGTGGCGGCGCGCACCTACGCCGTGCGCTACCGCGGCCGGCGCGAGGCGCTCGGCTTCGATCTCTATCCGACGGACGCCGACCAGGTCTATCCCGGCGTGGCGGCGGAGAAGCCCGAGGTGACCGACGCCACCCGCCAGACGCAGGGGCAGGTGTTGACGTACGCCAACCAGCCGATCGAGGCGCTCTTCCACTCCACCTGCGGCCACAGCACCGAGGCGGCGTCGGAGGTCTTCCGGAACGAGGCGGGGACGCCATACCTTCGCGCGGTGTCGGACCGCTCCGGGAGCGGGAAGAACGACTATTATTGCAGCATCTCCCCCCAGTTCCGGTGGCGGGAGGAGTGGGATGACGCCGCGCTGAACGCGATCCTCGCGCGGACGCTCCCGACGCTGGGCGGGGCCGGGGCGTCGGTGGGCCGCGTCACCGATGTGCGGGTGACGCAGACGACGCCGATGGGGCGGGTCAAGGAGATGGTCGTCGTGACGTCGGGCGGCACCTTCACGGTGCCGAGCTGGCGGGTGCGGGACGTCCTCCGCCCGACCGCCGACCGGCAGCTGCGATCGAACCAGTTCCAGCTCCACGAGGAGCGGCGGGGGAGCGACCTGGTGCGGCTGGTGGCGGCGGGGGCGGGCGCCGGGCACGGCGTGGGGATGTGCCAGTGGGGCGCGGTGGGGCGGTCGCGAGCCGGGCAGCGCTACGACCGCATCCTCGCGACCTATTATCCGGGGACCCAGCTGCAGCGGATGTTCTGAGATGGCCGGTGTGAGCCCTACCTCCGAGTTGCGCGTCGGCATCGTCGGCGCCGGCGCGATCGCGCAGATCGCCCACATGCCCGTGCTCCGTAAGCTGAAGGGCGTGCACGTGGTGGCCATCTGCGACAACGACGGCGCCAAGGCGCGGGCCCTCGCGGCGCGCTTCGGCATCGGCGGGTGGTACACCGACATCGAGGAGCTGCTCGAGTTCGGCAAGGTGGACGCGGTCGCGATCTGCACGCCGAACCACCTCCACGAGCCGCACATCCTCAGCGCGCTCGCGGCCGGGGCCCACGTGCTCGTCGAGCGGCCCATCGCGATGACGACGGCCGGCGTGACGCGCGCCCTGCGCGCCGCCGAGCGGTACAAGCGCTCCCTCCTCGTGGCGATGAACTTCCGCTACCGCAGCGACGTCCAGGCGGTGCACGGCTTCCTGAAGGGTGGGGAGCTGGGCGAGCTGTCCGCCATCCGCGCGGGGTGGAGCGTGTTCCGCGCGGCGCGGCAGCAGCTCGGCTGGCGCTCCCGGAAGGCGGAGTCGGGGGGCGGGGCGATGGTGGACCTCGGGCTGCCGATGCTCGATCTCGCCCTCTGGCTCGCCGGGGCGCCCGCGGTGGAGCGGGTGACGGCGCGCCTCGACCGCGGCCGGGGCGCGGGGGGCGTGGACGAGGCGGGGGCGGCGTTCCTCCAGTGCGCGAACGGCCTCGACCTCTTCCTGGACGTGTCGTGGCGCCACGTGGGCGAGGGGGAGCGCACCTGGCTCGACGTGATGGGCACCAAGGGCTCGGCCTCCATCTCGCCGCTGCGCGTCTTCAAGGAGCTGCACGGCACGCCGATGGACGTCACGCCCACGGGCGCGGCGAGCCGGGAGAGCCTCTTCGCCTCGTCGTACCGCTCGGAATGGGCCTACTTCCTCGCCGCCGCGCGCGGCGAGGTCACCGCCGAGCCGCCCGAGGACCAGCTCCAGGTGCACAGGGTGCTCGACGCCATCTACCGGTCGGCCGACGAGCAGCGCGAAGTGAAGTTGTGAGGCTCCGGGCGCTGCTGCCCGAGCGACGCCACCTCCCGGCGGGAGCGCTCACCGCCGTCCTCCTCTTCGTCGCGTACCCGCCCTTCAGTCTCGTCCTCCCCTCGTTCGTCGCGCTGGTTCCGCTCCTCTGGATGCTGGAGGAACAGGCGGGGAAGGGGGCGTCCTGGCTCGCGGTGATGCGCCTCGGCTACTGGGTCGGCGCACTCGTCAACGGGCTGGTGTTCTACTGGCTCGTCATCGCCCTCTGGCACTACACGCCGCTCGCTCTGGCGGGGTACCTCGCCGCCATCCTGATCGTCCTCGCCCCCGGCTGGCTCCTCCTCGCGCTGGGGTACGTCTGGGTGCGGCGCCGCACCGGTCTCCCCGTCTGGCTCGTCTTCCCCCTCCTGTGGACGGCGTTCGAGTGGCTGGTGGGGCATCAGGGGCCCCTCGCCTTCCCGTGGCTCAGCCTCGGCATCTCGCTCACGCGCGTCCCGACGCTGGTGCAGTTCGCCGAGCTGGGGGGCGCGCGGAGCGTGACGCTGTGGCTGGCGTGGGTGAACGCGCTGGCGTACCTCGCGCTCGCGCGGCGCGCGTGGCGGCCCGCCGCGCTGGCCGCCCTGACGGCCGTGCTCGCCCTGGCGTTCGGCGTGTGGCGCGAAGGGCGGATCGTGCTCCGCCCGGTCACGACCGTCGCGCTCCTGCAACCGAACGTGGGCTTCCGCGAGAAGTGGCAGGACGAGAAGAAGGACTCGCTGGTCCTCGCGCTCGTGCGGCAGACGATCGAGGCCGCGCGGCGCCCCGGGGTGCGGCTCATCGCGTGGCCGGAGGCGGCGGTGCCGGGGTTCTTCTACGACGCCGAGACCCGGCGTCTCTACCGTGACCGGCCGGCCGAGCGGTGGGACTCCCTGCTGGGCGGGGTGGTCGCGCGGCTCGGCATCCCCCTCCTCACCGGCGGGCTCGACCTCGCGTTCCACGCGGACGGCAGCTACGACTACTACAACGCCGCCTTCCTCTATGACTCGACGGGGGATCGCTTCGGCCAGCTCTCGTACCGCAAGAAGTACCTCGTGCCGGTCACCGAGCGCGTGCCGTTCCTGCCACCGCGGTGGTTCGGGAAGTTCAACTGGTTCGGCGGCTTCTCGCGCGGCGACCGGTTCCCCGTGTACCGGGTCGCCGACGGCGGGTTCGGCGTGCTGATC
>JADGQW010000073.1 GCA_017881505.1 Gemmatimonadales bacterium | reverse complement strand
GCTCAAGGACCGGCGCTTCGGCCGCGCCTTCCTCGCCTCGAGCGTCTCGATCGCGGCGCAGATCGGCCTGGCGGCCGTGGCGCTCTTCCCGCGGCTCGTGCCCGCGCGCCCCGACCTGGCACGGAGCCTGACGATCTACAACGCGGCGTCCACGCCCCGCACGTTGACCACGATGCTGATCATCGCCCTCGTCGGGATGCCCTTCGTGGTGGCGTACACGGCGATCATCTACCGCGTCTTCAAGGGGAAGACCGTCCTGAACGAGGCCAGCTACTGAGAGCCGAGGGCCCATCGCGAGGAGCCACCGGCCGCCGGATATATATTGACAGACATCAATGTATTGACTAGCTTGGCGGGGAACGGAGGAACACCATGACGAAGACCGACGACATCCGCGGCGTGGTCCGGGAGAAGTACGGGGCGATCGCCCAGGGGACCCAGGCGGGGTGCGGCTGCGACAGCGGCGCTGGCGGGTGCTGCGGGGGGAGCGTGGTGGACCAGGTGGCCGAGTACATCGGCTACACGCCGGAGCAGCTCGCAGCGCTCCCCGAGGGCGCCAACCTCGGCCTGGGGTGCGGCAATCCGCTCGCGCACGCCGCCATCCGGCCGGGGGAGGTGGTGCTCGACCTCGGGTCGGGCGCGGGGATGGACGCGTTCCTCGCGGGGCGCGAGGTGGGCCCCACGGGGCGGGTGATCGGCGTGGACATGACGCCGGAGATGCTGGAGAAGGCGCGCGCCAACGCGGCCACGGTGGGCGCGGCGAACGTCGAGTTCCGGCTCGGCGAGATCGAGCACCTGCCCGTGGCGGACGCGTCGGTGGACCTCGTGATCTCGAACTGCGTGGTCAACCTCTCGGCCGACAAGGACCAGGTCTTCCGCGAGGCGTTCCGCGCGCTGCGCCCCGGCGGCCGGTTGATGGTGAGCGACCTGGTGCTCGTGCGGCCCCTGAGCGAGGAGGTCCGCCGCTCGGTCGAGGCGTACGTGGGGTGCGTGGCGGGCGCGGCGCAGAAGGAGGACTACCTGCGGGCCATCCGCGACGCGGGGTTCCGCGACGTGGAGGTCGTGGAGGAGCGGAGCTACGGCGACGCCGATCTGTTCGGCGGCGCGGAGTGGATGCGCGAGGCGGCACGCGCCGTCGTCTCGGCGAAGGTGCGGGCAGTCAAGCCGTGAGCCAGGCGGCCGGCGTGGCGAAGCGGCTGTCCTTCCTCGACCGCTACCTCACGCTCTGGATCTTCCTCGCCATGGCCCTGGGGGTCGGCGGCGGATACCTGTTCCCGGTCGTCGTCCCGTTCATCAACCGGTTCAACGTCGGGACGACCAACATCCCGATCGCCATCGGCCTGATCCTGATGATGTACCCGCCGCTGGCCAAGGTGCGCTACGAGGAGATGGGCCCCGTCTTCCGCAACACCAAGGTCCTGGGGTTGTCGCTGGTGCAGAACTGGATCATCGGTCCGATCCTGATGTTCGGCCTGGCCGTCCTCTTCCTGCATGACAAGCCCGAGTACATGGTGGGGCTCATCCTGATCGGCCTCGCGCGCTGCATCGCGATGGTCATCGTCTGGAACGACCTGGCCAGGGGCGACGCCGAGTACTGCGCGGGCCTCGTCGCCTTCAACTCGATCTTCCAGGTGCTGCTCTACTCGGTCTACGCCTACGTCTTCATCACCGTCCTGCCGACCTGGTTCGGGCTCGAGGGCGTGGCGGTCCACATCACCATCGGCGAGATCGCGAAGAGCGTCTTCATCTACCTCGGCATCCCCTTCCTCGCCGGCATGCTCACGCGATTCGCCCTGATCAGGCTCAAGAGCAAGGACTGGTACCACACCAGGTTCATCCCGGCGATCAGCCCGATCACGCTCGTCGCGCTGCTCTTCACCATCGTGGTGATGTTCTCGCTCAAGGGCGAGTACATCGTGCAGCTCCCGCTCGACGTGGTGCGCATCGCGATCCCGTTGCTCATCTACTTCGTGGTGATGTTCTTCGTCTCCTTCTTCCTGTCCAAGCAGGTCGGCGCGACCTACGGCCAGGCGACGACCCTGTCGTTCACCGCCGCGTCGAACAACTTCGAGCTCGCCATCGCGGTAGCGATCGCGACGTTCGGCATCAACCACGGGGCCGCGTTCGCGGCGGTGATCGGTCCGCTCGTGGAAGTGCCCGTCCTCATCGGGCTGGTCAACGTGGCGCTGTGGCTGGGGCGGAGGTACTACGGCCCCGCGACGGCACCGGCATGATGCCGATGCACTCCGCCCGCCCGCACGCCGAAGGCGCGCCCGGGCCGCGCGGCGTCCTCTTTCTCTGCGTCGCCAACTCCGCCCGGAGCCAGATCGCCGAAGGGCTGGCCCGCCGCCTCGCCCCGCCAGGGGTGCGGGTGTGGTCCGCCGGCTCGGAGCCGGGCACGATCCACCCCCTCGCGGTCCAGGTCCTCACGGAGGCGGGCGTGGATGCGTCGGCGCAGCGCAGCAAGGGACTCGACGCGGTGCCCCTCGACGAGGTGGACCTGGTGGTGACGCTCTGCGCCGAGGAGGTCTGCCCCCTCTTCCCGCGCCCGGTGCGGAAGCTGCACTGGCCCCTCCCCGATCCGGCGCGCGCCGCGGGGACGGACGCCGAGCGGCTCGCGGCCTTCCGCGCGGTGCGGGACGACCTGGCCGCCCGACTGCCGACGCTCTTCGCCGGCTAGCCATCAGCCATCGCCTCTCGCCCTCCTCACGCCTCACCCTTTCACGCCTTAGATTCTCGTCGTGCCTCTCCATCCGGTCTACGGCCACGAAGCCCTCCGCGCACGCCTCGTCGGCACGCTGAAGGCGCACAAGCTGCCACCCGCGCTCCTCCTCCTCGGCCCGCCCGGCGTGGGGAAGCAGCGGCTCGGCTTGTGGCTCGCGGCGGGGCTCCTGTGCGAGTCGGGACCGGGGGAGCCGTGCGGGACGTGCCACTCGTGCCGGCTCGTGGATTCTCTCCAGCACCCCGACGTGCACTGGTCCTTCCCCGTGGCGCGGCCCAAGGGGGACGAGTCGAAGCAGGTCGAGGAGGCGGAGGAGACGCTGGGCGAGGCCATCGCCGCGCGGCGCGAGAACCCCCTCTATGGCCGCCCCGACGGGCTGCACGCGCTGTTCCTCCCCCTGGTGCGCCTCCTCCACCGGCAGGCGATGATGCGGCCGGTAATGGGCCGCGTGAAGGTCTTCCTCGTTGGGGACGCGGAGCGCCTGGTGCCGCAGGCCTCCAGCCAGGAGGCGGCCAACGCGATGCTGAAGGTGCTCGAGGAGCCCCCGCCCGACACGCACTTCATCCTCACCACGACCGACTCCGCGGCGCTCCTCCCGACGATCCGCTCCCGGCTCGTGCCGCTCCGCGTCCGGCGCCTCCCCTCCGCGGACGTCGCGCGGTTCCTGCGGGAGGTCCCCACGCCGGCAGTGGCGGCGGAGGAGGCGGAGCACCGGGCCGAAGCGGCGCTCGGCTCGATCGGCGACGCGCTCGAGCAGCGGGAGGACGCGGGGGACGTCGCCGCGGCGGCGGAGCGGCTCCTCGAGGCCGCGCGCCGCGGCCCGGCGGCGCGGTACCGCTACGCGCTCGGCGTGAAGTCCTTCGGCGCGCGCAGCGACTTCACCGAGACCCTCGGCGCCGCCGCCGAGCTGCTGCGGGACGACCTGGCGCAGCGGCTGCGGGGCGCCGCCGGGGGCCACACGCACGCGGAGGTGCCGGCGGAGCGCCTGGTGGACGCCATCCGCGAGCTCGACCGCGCGAAGGGGTGGGCCCGGGGGAACGTGAATCCCCAGCTCATCGTGGCGCACCTCACGCGCGCGCTCGGGGAGCTGGGCCTGTGAAGCGGCGCTCCCTCTCGCACGTGGACGCGGACGGCCGGGCGCGGATGGTGGACGTGGGCGCGAAGCGCGCCACCGCGCGGCGGGCCGTGGCGGAGGGCGCCGTCACCATGGGGGCCGCGGCGTTCGGCCTGGTGAAGGCCAACCGCATCGCCAAGGGGGACGTCCTCCGCGTGGCGGAGCTGGCGGGGATCGGCGGGGCGAAGCGCACGGCCGACCTCATCCCCCTCTGCCATCCGCTGCGCCTCGACCACGTCGCGGTGCGGGCGACCCTCGACGCGAAGCTCCCCGGCGTCCGCGTGCGGGCGGAAGCGCGGCTCACCGGGCGGACGGGGGTGGAGATGGAGGCGCTGACCGCCTGCGCGGTCGCGCTCCTCACGATCTACGACATGGTGAAGGCGGCCGACCGCGGGACGATCGTCGGCCCCATCCGCCTGCTGCTCAAGTCGGGGGGTCGCTCGGGGACATGGCGCGCGGAGGCGCCGGCGAAGGCCCCTCGCGCGGGCCGCGCGACGAAGCGCTGACGCGCCGCGCGCGGCCCACGGCCCCCGAACGCTCGCGCGCCCGTCGGCTCCTGCCGGCGGGCGCGCGGACGTTCCTCCCCGGGGCGACCTCAGCTCGGGATGCGGATCGAGTCACCGGGGTGGATGTGGCTCCGGGCGGTGAGGCGATTGGCGCGGAGGAGATCGGCCAGGCTCACGTGGAAGTTCCGCGCGATGGTCCAGGGGGTCTCGCCGCTCTTGACGATGTGCACGGTGCGCCGGGTGGTTCCCGAGCCGGGGGCCACGGTCGCCAGGAGGACGGGCCGGCGGGCGCTGGGCGCGACGGCCACCGCCGGGCGGCGCGTAGCACGGCGGCGCGCGGGACGGTCCGCCGCGGCGGCGGTCCGCTCCTCGGCGCGCCACGCCGCGCGGGCGGCGGCGGGGACCCCCGCCGTCGGGATGGTGATCTCCCGTCCGACGTGCAGGCTCCTCGCCTTCAGGCCGCGGTTCGCGCCGGTGATGTCGTCCACGCTCACGTGGTACAGCCGGGCGATGGTGTTGAGCGTCTCGCCGCGGCGGATCTGGTGGAAGATGTGGGTGATCCGCTCCCGCGGCGCCAGCGTCGCGAGGCGCGAGCCGATGACGTCGGCCTTCCCCGACGGGATGCGGACCCACACCGCCCGGCCGGGCGGCGTGACCCGGCGGATCAGCTGCGGGTTGAGGTCTTCGAGCGCCGCCTGCGTCGTGTCGGCGAGGCGCGCCAGCACATCGAGCCCTGTGGCGTCCCGCACCACGACGGAGTCGTAGACGAGGGGCGGGATCGGCGTGACGGAGGTGAAGCCGTAGCGCCAGGGCTGCTTGGCGATGATGGCCGCGGCGATGAGCTTGGGGACGTAGTCCTTCGTCTCGCGCCGTAGGTACGGCTCCCTGGCGAGGGCGAAGAACACGTCGTTCCCGGAGAGGGCGCCGAAGTCGTAGCGGCTCAGGCCGCGGCTCACCTTCCCGGGGCCGCTGTTGTACGCGGCCGCGGCGAGGTAGAGGGAGCCGAAGCGGTCGTTGAGCTCGCGGAGGAGGCGGACCGCCGCGTCGGTCGAGAGGTAGGGGTCGCGCCGCTCGTCCACCCAGGGGTCGATGCTGAGGCCGTAGCGCCGGCCGGTCCCCGGGATGAACTGCCACATCCCCACCGCCCGCTTGCGGCTCACGGCGTTGGGGTTCATCCCGCTCTCGATGAGCGCGAGGTACACGAGGTCCTGCGGGAGGCCGCCGGCCTGCAGGCGGCTGCGGATCATCGCCTCGTAGCGCGCCAGGCGCGCGAGGTAGATCTCGAAGTGCCCGCGGGCCCGGGTCGTGAAGAACTCGATGTACGCCTGGACCCGCTCGTTCTCCTGGTACGGCGCGACGTCGATGTCCCAGGTGGCCGAGGCGGCGGCGGAGAGCGCCGGGGGCGCACCGAAGAGTGCGGTGGCCTCGCGCTGCACGACCTCGGGGGCCACCCCTCCCGTGGGACGGCCGCTCGAGTCGGCGGTCAGCGCGCGAAGGGTGTCGAGGAACAGCTCGTCGGAGGCCGTGTCGGCCGCGCCACGCGACGCGGGCACGAACGGAGCCGCCACGCGGGGCGAGTCCGCGGCGGCGCGGGCAGGTGCGGGAGCGGAAGGGGCGGGGGCGACGGGGACCATCGGCTGCGGGGCGGAGACGCCGGGGCGCGGTGCGCTCGAAGCGGGCGGCACCGGGGCCTGCGCCGTCGGGGCAGCCTCCGCCCCGCGGACCGGTGCGGCCGGCGCGACGGGAGCCGGGGCGTGGTGCGCGCACGAGGCGACACCCACGCATCCGAGGACCGCCATCGCGGCCAATGCCTTGCCGGGGAACGCCATCAGCCTCCGCGGGGGGGAGCGACGCTCTCGAGGAGCGCCTGGAGTTCGTCGTCGGTCACGAGTTCCGCCCGCACGAAGAGGCGGGCCTTGTCGTGGCCGGTGAACGGGTGGAGCGCCCAGCGGGTCTGACCTGACCCGGTCTCGCCGGTGGGCCGGAACCCGAAGATCAGCTGCCAGTCCGCGGTGCTGGACCGGCGCTCGGCGGCCGGGCGCACATCCCACGACCGGCCGTCGTGAGCGATCGTCCTCCACGCCATAGCCGTCCCGGGTCCGGGCCGCTGGGGTTGACTCCGCAATATGCCCGGTCCGGCCGCGCATGGTCAAGACAATCAAGGGGTTCGGAACGTAACGGGCCGGGCGCCCGCCGCCCTGGCGGAGGCCCGGCCGGGACCGCGGTGGAGGCCTTCAGCGTTCCTTGGCGACCAGCTCCTTGAATCGCGCGGCGAGGTCCTTGGTCACGGGGCCCACCGTCCCGTCGCCGATCACCCGGCCGTCGAGCTTCACGACCCCGACGATCTCCGCGGCGGTGCCGGTGAGGAACATCTCGTCGGAGGTGAAGAGCTCGTAGCGGGTGAGGTTCGACTCGCGGATCTCGTACGTCGCGGCGGCGGCGATCTCGAGCACGGCGTCGCGGGTGATGCCGCGGAGGATGCCGGCGTAGGCGGGCGGGGTCACGATCGTCCGCCCCCGCACGCAGAAGACGTTCTCCCCCACGCCCTCGGACACGCCGCTCCCCGCCTCGAGCATCAGCGCCTCGTCGGCCCCGGCGGCGATCGCCTCCACCTTCGCGAGGATGTGCGCCAGGTAGTTCAGCGACTTGATGCGCGGCGAGACGCCCTCCCGGTGGTGCACCGGGGTCGCCGCCGTCATCATCGTGAGGCCACGCCCGTACACCTCCGCCGGGAAGAGGGCGATGCGGTCGGCGATGCAGATGACGGTCGCCTTCGCGCACTTCCGGGGGTCGAGCCCGAGGTCGCCCACCCCGCGCGTCACGATTAGGCGCACGTAGGCGTCCTTCAGCTCGTTGATGCGGACCGTCTCCTCGCACACCTTCGCCATCTCGGCGAGGGGGATCGGCACCTGGAGCCAGATGGCCTTCGCCGACGCGTACAGCCGGTCGAGGTGCTGCGCGAGACGGAAGATCCTGCCGTTGTAGGCGCGGATGCCCTCGAAGACGCCGTCGCCGTAAAGGAGGCCGTGATCGAAGACCGAGACCTTCGCCTCGGCCTTCTCGTAGAACGTTCCGTCGATCCAGATCTTGGGCACTGCGGTCCCCAGGAAAAGGGTGCGGAGAAGATAGCGGGGGGACCCTGCCACGGCGACGGGGAAGGCCGAAGCGGTCGTTGCGCTCTTGCGGGGGCGCTGTCACCTTTGGGCACGCCCGCCGTCGTGCTCACGTCGCTCCGGGAGGAAGCGACCCTCGTGTACTGGCTCAGCAAGACCCTCCACCGCATCGGTCGCTCCCGCCGTCAGGCCGGCATCTTCTTCGCCGTCCTCGGCCCCGGCATCATCACGATGGTCGCGGACAACGACGCCGGCGGCATCTCGACCTACGCCGTCACCGGCTCGAAGTACGGCTTCTCGCTGCTGTGGATCCTCGCCATCCTCGTCCCCGTCGCCTACTGCATCCAGGAGATGACCGTCCGCCTCGGCGCCGTGACGAAACGCGGCCACGCCGAAGCGGTGTTCGAGGGGTTCGGGCCGGTGTGGGGCTGGTTCATGGTCTTCGACCTCGTGGTCGTGAACTGGCTGACGCTCATCACCGAGTACATCGGGATGGTCGAGGCGATGAACCTCTTCGGGGTCCCGCCGATCCTCACCTATCTCGGCGTGACGGCGGTGCTCCTCGCCATCGTGATGTCGGGGCGCTACTGGACCTTCGAGAAGCTCACGCTCCTCTTCTGCGTCTTCAACCTGGTGTACATCCCCGCCGCGCTGTGGTCGATGAAGGGGCCGGCGGCGCCGGGTTGGGGCCGGGTGGCGGAGGGGCTGCTGCCCGGAGTGACGGGCGGGTTCAGCACCGACTTCCTCTTCGTGCTCCTCGCCATCATCGGGACGACCATCACCCCCTGGCAGATCTTCTTCCAGCAGTCGTCGGTGGTGGACAAGGGGCTCGACATCCACGATATCCGCTTCGGGCAGTGGGACACCCTCGTCGGCTCGCTGCTCACGTGCATCGTGGCAGCCTTCATCATCATCACCACGGCGGCGGCGTTCCATTTCCACGTGCCGCCGATCGTGGTGGAGGACGCCAAGCAGACGGCCGAGGCGCTGGTGCCGCTGATGCCCGCGGGGAGGGGCGAGCTGGCACGGCGGCTCTTCGCCATCGGCCTCTTCGACGCCGGCTTCCTCGGCGCCCTGTGCATCTCGCTCTCCACCAGCTGGGCGATGGGGGAGATCTTCGGGTGGGCGCACTCCCTCAACAAGAGCGTGCGCGACGCCCCCTGGTTCTATGTCGCGTACGTGGTGATCCTGCTCTCGGCCGGCGCCGTGGTGCTGATCCCCGGCGCGCCCCTCGTGACCATCACGATGTACGTGCAGGTGGTGGCGATCACGCTCCTGCCGGCGTGCCTCGTCTTCCTCATCCTGCTCCTGAACGACAAGGGGTTCATGGGGGAGCATGTGAACACCCGCTGGCAGAACGTCGCCAACATCACGATCACCGTGGCCATCATCCTCCTCTCCACGGCCTTCGCCCTCACCATCCTCTTCCCCCACCTCTTGGGGCCGGGGAGCGGAGGGACCATATGACGCCGAACAGCGTATCGCCGGCGAAGGGCGCGGAGCCGTCCGGCGCGATCCCCTTCGAGTTTCTCTACTTCTCCGAGCTGGTCGGCCGGAGGGTCTGCGCGGGCAAGATCCGCGACAAGATCGGGAAGCTCGACGACCTGGTCGTGTCGCTGAGCGAGCAGTACCCCGAGGCGGTGGGGCTCTACCTCGAGCATGGCTGGGGGAAGCCGACGGAGTTCGTGCCGTGGAGCCGGGTGAAGCGCATCGAGGACGACGCCATCTTCGTCGAGCCGGCCGAGGCGGGCGGGCCGTACCCGCCGTTCGTGGACCAGCCGGGGTGGATGATGCTCGAGCGTCACCTCATGGGGCGCACCGTCCTCGACACCGACGGGCGGCGGGTGGAGGCGGTGAACGACGTGCACCTCCTCTCCTCCAACAAGCGCCTGGCGCTGGTGCACGTGGACACGTCGTTCAACGGCTTCCTGCGGCGCTGGGGGCTGGGGCGCTTCCACCTGTTGAAGGAGGACCTCATCTCCTGGAAGTACGTGCAGCCCCTCTCGGTCGAGGACGCCACGGTGACCGACAAGGTGTCGCTCTCGATCACCCGCCGGCAGCTGAAGGAGCTGCCCAGCGAGGATCTCGCCGATGCCCTCGAGGAGCTCTCCGGCGAGGAGCAGGTGGCCCTCTTCTCGGCCCTCGACTCCGAGAAGGCGGCTGAGACGCTGAGCGAGGCCGAGCCGCGGGCGCAGCGTCAGCTCATCGCGGGGATGCGCCAGGAGCGGGCGCGGGTGGTGCTCTCGGAGATGAGCGTCCCGCAGCTGGCCGACCTCTTCACCGTCCTGCCGCACAACCAGGTGCAGGGGCTCATCGGCCTCGTCCCCGCGGACCAGGCGGCGCGCCTCCGGGCCATCCTCTCGGAGCGCGAAGCGTCGGCCCGCGCCCTGATGTCGTCCGACCTGATGGCGGTGACCCGCGACCGCACCGTGGGCGATGTGCTGCGGGAGATCCGTGCATCCGGGCGCGAGCCGGAGGCCATCTCCTACGTCTACGTCGTGGCCGACGAGCAGCGGACCCTGTCCGGTGTACTCGACCTGCGGGATCTGGTGCTGGCCCGGGATGAAGCGCCGGTCACGGAGATCATGGTTGCACCGGTCATCACGGTGGAGGAGGAGGACTTGCGGGAGGACATCGAGGCGCTGTTCGCGAAGTACCACTTCCGGATGCTGCCGGTGGCCGACCGGAAGGACCACCTCCTCGGCGTCATCCGCTACAACGACGTCATGCGGGGGTCCGAGACCCGCGCAAGGATCTGAGGCCGGAATGCCGCGCGTCCAGCTGAGCCGGTTCGGCAAGGCCGCCCTCTACCTGCTGGGCTTCTACCTGATCGCCCTGCTGACGCTCCTGGCCCTGCGGTTCACGGGGGTGCTGGGATAGCCGGAGGGTGGTGCGGCCGCGCCCGGAACAGGCGGGGGACACCGCGGACCCGGGGGCCCCTGCGTCTCGGGGCCTGCGCGGCCAGCGCCGGAGACCGCCGCCGACGAGCGAGTGGATGAGTGCCCGATCCGGAATGCCGGGTGGCCACGGGCGCCTGCCCGGGCGCGACCTGGGCCGAGTCTAGCAAGCCCCCGTCAGTCGGCCGTCATACCGGTATCGCGCCGCCCTCCCCCCCGCCGCCCCGCTCCCTCCGATCGCGTCCTACGGCACCACCAGCAGTCCCACGCTCCCGCCGAACTCGTCGGGGGCGTATCCGGCGCCCTGGGGCACCCCCCAGGCGCCGCGGTCCACGCGCAGGTTGAAGCGATGGATCCCCGCCGGGAGGCCGAGGGCGTAGCGGTAGCGGCCCGCTCCCGTCGCCGTGAGGGAGATGGGCCGCCAGTCGGTGAAGTCCCCCATCACCTCCACCTCCCGTACCCCCGCGACGCGCACCACCAGGATGGCGAGGCCATCGAGCTGCTCGACCGCGACGCTGGCGCCCGCGAGGGGCGCGGCCGCGGCTCCCGCCGGTCGGGGATCGAGGTAGGGGCCGATCTGCCGGACCAGGGCGCTCCGGGGCGTGGTCCGCGGCGTGAGCCGCACCCCCGCCGTCGCGAAGCGGCCGGGGATGCTCCCCCGCACGGGGTCGCTCGGGTAGCTGCCGCCGCTGACCACCAACGCCATACCGTCGGTGAGATGCAGGGTGACGGCGAGGTCGCCGTAGGCGCCCTTCCCTCCACCGTGGCTCGCCACCCGCGTCCCCCCGGAAGCCGCCACCTCGAACGGGCCGCCGAGCCATCGCGCGCGCCCCTGCAGGTCGGTGTACGACGTGTCCCCCGCATCGAGGCGGGTCCAGGTCAGCTCCACGGAGGCGCCACGGAGGCGCGCCCACGCCCCGGCCGAGCCGCCCCACGCGCCGAGGCCCCCGCTCCCGCGCGAGAGCCCGCCCGCGAGCGCGCCCGCCCAGACCCCGGTCCGCGCGCCGAGGGCGTGCACACGCAGGCGGCCGAGGGCGTGCGCGAAGCGGGCGAAGCCCGCGTACGCGCTCGCGCCCGCCTCACCACCGGCCTCGAGGCGCAGGGGACCAACGGGGCCCGAGGAGCTGCCCCCGGAGAGACTCGTCTGGAGGCTGGTATGGCCGGACTCGAAGACCAGGACGGAGACGCTCGCGGCGAGCGCGGAACGCGGGGAGCGCCACGCGACGGACGGGGTGAGGGCGACCGCGCCCGAGGAGACGTAGCCGTCGTAGCGGACCACCGAAGCCGCGGCATCGAGGCTGGCCTCGACCTGCGCGACGCACGGCGCGGCCGTTGGGACGCACGCGGCGACGGCGAGCAGCAGGCGGCGCGCAGCGCGCCGGCGCACGCGCGGGACCGGCCTACGGCTTGCGAGCGGGCTGGGCGGCGGCACCAGGCGCGTTGGTCGCCGTCGTGGCGCCGAGATCGCGCTCCGCGGCGTTGACGCGCACCGCCGCGGCCGCGCCCGCGGGCGCCCCCAGGGCGATGTCGCGCTCCACGCTCTGCCGGAAGG
>JADGQW010000072.1 GCA_017881505.1 Gemmatimonadales bacterium | reverse complement strand
GACGGCACCCCCCACACCGGCAGGGCGGGGCTGGAGCGGCGCGGTGAGGGAGGGGCGGCGGTGCGGCTGATCCAGAGCGTGCTGGGTGCCGAGCACCGGACGGGGACGCACGCGGTCCCGGCCACGCGGCTCCGGCTGCTGGAGAGCGTCGGCGGCGCGGTGGCGTATGAGGCGCGGGGGGCCGACCCCGTCGCGCTGGCCGACCTGATCGAGAGCGAGGCACGAGCGTGAGCGCAGACGGACGCCAGGAGCGGAGCGACTTTGGAGGGATGACCCGCCGGGAGCTGGTGTCGGCGCTGGCGCGCTGGACGGTGCCCACCGTGCTGACCCTGTCGCTGGGGACGCGCGCCGCGTACGCCGCGGCCTCGTGCCCCCCGTGCACGAAGAAGGTGGGCGGCGTGTGCCGCGCCTGCACGGCCGTCCGGGCAGGGCTTCCCACTCTGTGCAAAGTGCCACAGGGCTCACATATACTGTGCTAGCAGCAAGAAATATTCCCCGTGCAGCATATTCCGATTCGGAAACTCGTATATCAATGTATTTGAATGACTTAGCATCCAATTTCAACGAGCGAGGCACGACATTGAAGAAGGCGTTCTGCGTTGAGAATCGCAACACATCATCGCCGAGCATCCGGTGCCCGCGAGAGACCAGCAATGCCGTCAGCGTGGACTTTCCGCTCCCGGACGCGCCGACCAGGAGGACGAGCCGCCCGCCGACGTCCACGCCCGCCGCGTGGACGAACGCGTTGTCGAGGCCGGGGTCGTTGAGCACGTCCTCGATGGCGCGCCACTCGAGGAACGCCCAGGCGTCGCCCAGGGTGGCGGGGCCGAACGGGGGTCGCGCGGGGGAGCGCGCGGTCCAGGCGTCGGGTCCGGTGCGCTGCAGCCGGTAGCGGAGGGTCGGCGCGGCGTCGGTGACGGGGGCCGCGTGGTAGAGGACGGCGATGGCGGGGGCGGCGAGGTCGTCGTCGGTCGTGAACTCGACGACGTGGGGCGGGAGCGCGATCCGGCGCGCGGCGCCTATCGCAACAATCCCTCGGACGCGAAGCGCCGCAACACGTCCTCGATGTCGCGGCGGATCGCGGCCGGCTCCGCCGCGGGAATCCCCTGGGCGATGGCGTCGGCCATCGCGGCGGGGTCGTGGCCCCCGTCGCAGAAGGCCCAGACGGCCGCCGCCGTGGGATTGAGGACGTGCGCGCGGTCCCCCGCGGGGTCGTAGAGGACCCACTCGGAGCCGACGCGGCGCAGGGCCACGTCGGTACGGGCGGAGGGCCTTGCCAGCACAGGGGATTCGGGCATCACCGCAACGTATGAACTGCGGTCATCCCGGGCAAGCGCCGAGATGGCGGCGGGCTGCGTTCTCGGCACCGGCGCCACGCCCGCCCGGCCCCGGCGGCGGCCGCCGCCGCGGGTGGCGCCCCGTGCTGCTTGCCGCACCGGCGCCGCTCCCGGTAATTTCCCGCGCCCCACAGAGCGTCGATCATCCCCTCGCCACCACGGGCCACATGGCGGACACCACTCGCATGGAGAAGCTCGTGTCGCTCTGCAAGCGGCGCGGCTTCGTCTTCCAATCCTCGGAGATCTACGGCGGGCTCGGCTCGGTGTGGGACTACGGGCCCCTCGGCGTGGAGCTCAAGAAGAACGTCAAGGACCGCTGGTGGCGGGCGATGGTCCACGCGCGGGACGACATCGAGGGCCTCGACGCCGGGATCCTCATGAGCCCGCGTGTCTGGGAGGCCTCGGGCCACGTGGCCGGCTTCACCGACCCGCTGGTGGACTGCAAGCAGTGCAAACAGCGCTTCCGCGGCGACGACCCGCGGATCAAAGGGACCCCCGGCCAGCCCGACGGGCAGTGCCCGGTGTGCGGAAGCCGCGGGACCCTCACCGCGCCGCGCCTCTTCAACCTGATGTTCAAGACGTTCATGGGGCCGGTCGAGGAGGACGCGTCCGTGGTGTACCTGCGGCCCGAGACGGCGCAGGGGATCTACGTCAACTACCTGAACGTCCTCCAGGCGTCGCGGCAGAAGATCCCCTTCGGGATCGCGCAGATCGGCAAGGCGTTCCGCAACGAGATCACGCCGGGGAACTTCATCTTCCGGACGCGCGAGTTCGAGCAGATGGAGATGCAGTTCTTCGTGCGGCCGGGCACCGACGAGGAGTGGTTCGAGTTCTGGCGCCACGAGCGGATGGCGTGGCACGTCGGGCTGGGCATCCGCCCCGAGCGGATGCGCTTCCACCCGCACGCGCCCGGGGAGCTGGCCCACTACGCCAAGGCCGCCTACGACATCGAGTACGAGTTCCCCTTCGGCTGGAACGAGTTCGAGGGGATCCACGACCGCACCGACTTCGACCTCTCGCGGCACCAGCAGGCGTCGGGGAAGAAGCTCGAGTACTTCGACCAGGAGCGGAACGAGAAGTATCTCCCGTACGTCGTCGAGACGTCGGTGGGCGCCGACCGCACCACGCTGGCGCTGCTGTGCGACGCGTACCACGAGGAGCAGGTCGAGGGGGAGACGCGGGTCGTGCTGCGGCTCGCGCCCGCGCTGGCGCCGATCAAGGCGGCGGTGCTGCCGCTCGTCAACCGCGAGGGGATGCCGGAGATGGCGAAGCGGATCCACGACGACCTCCGCGGCCGGCTCACCGTCTTCTTCGATGACGGCGGCTCGATCGGCCGGCGCTACCGGCGGCAGGACGAGGCGGGGACCCCGTTCGCCGTCACGGTGGACGGGCAGAGCGTGCAGGACGGGACCGTGACGGTCCGGCACCGGGATTCCCTGCTGCAGGACCGCCTGAGCGCCGACGCCGTGGCCGCGTGGCTCGCGGAGCGCGTAGCGCCGTGACGCCCGAGGGGCTGCGCGCGCGGGGGGAGCGGTTCCACCAGGAACTCGGCCGCGAGAGCTACGTCACGGGGGCGGGGCTCGCGGCCGAGGCGCATTTCGAGGAGATCTTCGAGCGGTACGGCGACCTCGCGGGCACGGAGGCGGCCGACGCCGCGCGCGCGGTGCCGGCGCTCTACGCGTGGGTGGTGGACAACGGGGTGGGGCGGGCGGTGGCGGCGCTGGAGGACCGGCTCCACGCGTGGGAGGCCACCGCGACGGTGACGCTCCCCGACGGGACGCCGCTCCCCTTCCAGCGCGTGGCGGTGGAGATCGCGAACGCGGCGGAGCGGGGGCGGCGCCTCGCGCTCGACGCGGCGCGCCGGAGGGTGCTGGCGGAGCCCACGGCGCTGCGCGCGGAACGGCTGGCGCGGGAACGGACGCTGGTCGAGGGGCTCGGACTCGGGGACTTCGTCGCCGCCCGCGGCGCCCTCGCGGGGATCGACCTCGACGCCCTCGCCACGGACTGCGCGGCGTTCCTCCGGCGCACCGCCGACCTCTACCGCGAGGCGCTCGGCGAGCGCCTGCGGCGCCGCCTCGGGCTCCGGCCGGAGGAGGCGGAGCGCGCCGACGCGGCGTACCTGTTCCGGGGCGCCGACTTCGACGACGCCTTCCCCGCGGAGGCGCTCGTCCCGACCGCCCGCCGCCAGGTCGGGGAGATGGGGCTCGACGCCGAGGCCGGCGGGCGCATCCGCTACGACACCGAAGAACGGGAGCGCAAGCGTCCTCGGGCGTTCTGCGCCCCGGTGCGCGTCCCCGAGGAGGTGTACCTCGTCATCCGGCCGTTCGGCGGCGCGAGCGATTACGGTGCCTTCTGGCACGAGCTCGGCCACGCGCTGCACTTCTCCCACGCCGCCGCGTCCCTCCCGTTCGAACATCGCTGGCTCGGCGACAACTCCGTCACCGAGGGGTTCGCGATGCTCTTCGAGCACCAGACCGCCGCGCCGGCGTGGCTCCGCCGCTACGCGCCGCTCTCGCGCGAGCGCCTCGGGGCCTTCGTGCGTGACCAGGCGTTCGCCAAGCTGGCGGTGGTGCGCCGCTACGCGGCCAAGCTGCGCTACGAGCTGGAGCTGTTCCGGGCGCCACGCCTCGACGCCGGCGCCGCCCTGTACGTCGAGACGCTCACCGACGCGACGCGGTTCCGCTACGCCGGCGAGGACTACCTCCTCGATCTCGACGACGGCTTCTACGCCGCGCGCTACCTGCGTGCCTGGCAGCTCGAGGCGGGACTCGCCGCGCTCCTCACCGCGCGCTTCGACGAGGACTGGTTCCGGAATCCGCGCGCGGGGCCCTTCGTGGCGGCGCTGATGGCGCGCGGACAGCGGGACGACGCCGCCGCGCTCGCGGCGGAGGTGCTCGGCGGCCCCCTCGACTTCGGCCTCCTCGCCGCGTCGTGCGAGGCGGGACTGGCCTGAGGGCGCCGTGCGGCGCAGGGACTTCGAGGCGATGGTGCGCGCGATGGCGGCGGAGATGCCTCCCGCCTTCACCGAGGGGATCCTCGAGATCGCGGTGACGGGGAAGACGGTGCCGCACCCCCTCCGCGAGGGCGTCTATACTCTGGGCGAGTGCCTCCCCCACGACTTCGGCTCACCGGGGGAGGATGACGCGGGCATCCGCTCGTCGGTGGTCCTGCACTACGGCTCCTTCGCCGCGCTGGCGCGCGAGCACGGGGATTTCGACTGGCGCGAGGAGGCGTTCGAGACGCTGGCGCACGAGGTCCGGCACCACCTGGAGTGGCGGGCGCGCGTGCCGGAGCTCGAGAAGCTCGACGACGCGGCGGAGGCGAACTACGCGCGGCACGACGGCGAGGCGTTCCCGCCCCTCTTCTACCGCGACGGCGAGGTCCTGGGCGAGGGCGTGTGGAAGGTGGAGGATGACGTCTTCCTCGAGCGCCTGCTGTCGCGCAAGGCCTGGGAGGCCGCAGCGGGGCGCGCGTGCCCCGTCGCGTGGCACGGGCGAAGCTGGGAGGTCACGCTCCCCGCGCCGTTGCCGGACGTGCTCTTCGTGACGGTGGAAGGCGTGGCGCCCGCGCCCGCCGGTGACCTCCTCCTGGTGGTGCGGCGGAAGCCGGGGGCGCGGGACCTGCTCCGGAAGCCGGCCGCCGGCCGCCACACGGCGCGGGCCACGCCGCATTGAACCGCGCGCCGCGGCCTGCTAACTCTCACGTACCCTCAGCGGACCAGGGACGGAGCCGACGATGACCCACGAGACCGTGACCGCGCTCGCGCCGGAGGACGTGGTGCGCCGGGCGAAGGAGTTCTTCCTGCGCCGGGTGCCGGCCACGGGGGCGTTCGTGGAGACGGAGACGGCGCGCCACATCGTGCTGCGCGGGCAGGGCGGGGAGGAGCTGGTCATCGCGGCGGTGCCGGCGCCGGGGGGGAGCGCGGTGCGGGGCTCCACGCTCTTCTTCGACCAGCAGGTGGTGCGCTTCTTCTCGACGCTGCCGGGCGCCGCGCCCGCGGGGGCGGCGTGAGCGCGGCGGCGCCGGCGACGCTCGGGCTCCGCGTCACCGTGAGCGACGTCTGGCGGACGGTCGAGGTGCGGGTGGCGCCGGGGGCGGCGGCGCTCGAACTGAAGCGGCGCGCGCTGTACCTGGCGGGGTTGGACCCGCGGCTCGAAGGGCGCTACGAGCTCAAGTTCGGCGGGGGCCTGATCCCCGACACGCAGTGCCTCGACGACGCCGGGGTGCCCGACGGCGCGGCGCTGGTGGTGCTCCCGCGTCTCCGGCGGCCGGTGCGATGACGCTCCGCGAGCGGGGCCGCGCCACCTTCCTCGTGGCGTTCGTCGTGCTCCTCGTGGACGGCGCCGCGGCGATCTGGCTCGGCCAGGTCTCCGGCCACGGGCTCGTCGTGGGCGTGGGCGTGGTCCTCGTTGCGGCCGCGCTCGGCCTCGCCATCCTGCACCGGCGCTGGCAGGAGGCGCTCGACGAGGTGGACGCGGCCCAGCGCGCGATGCGGCGCGAGCTGGAGGCGCTGCGCCGCGCGGTCGCCGAGGGCCGGACCGGCCGGCCGCCGCAGCGATAGTGCTGACGCTCGTCACCCACCCCGCCTGCCTCGGGCACGAGAACGCGCCGGGTCACCCGGAGACCCCGCGGCGGCTCGAGGCGGTGCTCGCGCGGCTGGAGGAGGACCTCGTGGCGACCGGCCACGCGTCCTGGCGGGAGGCGCCCGACGTCGCGGACGCCGACCTGCTGCGGGTCCACACCGCCGAGCACCTCGAGCGCCTCGCGCGGGTGGACCGCGAAGGGGGCGGGGTGCTCGATCCCGACACCGCGATGCGGCCGGGCTCCCTCGCGGCGGCGCGGCGCGCGGCGGGCGCCGCCGTGCTCGCGACCGAGCACGCCCTCGCCGGCGGCGGTCCGGCGTTCTGCGCGGTGCGGCCTCCCGGTCACCACGCCACGCCCGGCGAGGCGATGGGCTTCTGCCTCCTCAATAATGCCGCGGTGGCCGCGCGCGTCGCCCTCGAGCGCCTCGGGGCGCCGCGGGTGCTGATCGTGGACTTCGACGTGCACCACGGCAACGGCACCGCCGACGCGTTCCGCGCCGAGCCGCGGGTGCGCTACGTCTCGAGCCACCAGTGGCCGCACTACCCCGGGACGGGGGCCGCCGAGGACACCGGCGCGGGGAACCTGTTCCACGCGCCGTTGCCGCCGGGGCTCCCCGCGGCGACCTACACCCGTGCCCTCCTCCACGCCGTGGACCGCGCGCTCCGGGGCTTCGCCCCCGCGCTCCTCATCTTCTCGGCGGGATTCGACGGGCTGCGCGGCGACCCCCTCGGCGGCTTCGCGTGGGAACCGGACGACGTCGCGGCGTTCACGCGCGGGATCGTCGAGCGCGCGGGGCGCCCGGCGGTGGTCTCGGTGCTCGAAGGCGGCTACGATCCGCCCCGGGTCGCCGAGGCGGCCGCGCGGCACGCCGCCGCGCTTGCCGGGTGAGTCTCGGGCTGTAGGTTCCGACCCGATGACCGCGCAGCCGGCCCCGCAGCGGGGCGCCCCCTCCAGCATCTACCTCGCGCCCGACGGCACCCTCGCGCGGGACATCGCGCCGGCCCTGCTGGCGGGGGCGGTACGCGAGGGCGGGCAGCTCTGGGTGGACGTTGACGCGACCAATCCCGCGCAGCACGCCCTCCTCGAGAAGGTCTTCCACTACCATCACCTCGCCATCGAGGACACGCTCAACCCGCGGACCCGCGTCAAGCTCGAGGAATACCCCGACCACCTCTTCCTCGTCATCCGCGGCATCGCCTTCGACGGCACCACCCCCGATCCGTACGACCTCGAGACCGCCAACCTCTACTGCTTCCTCCACGGCAACGCGCTGGTCACGGTGCATGGAGCGCCCTCGCCGGCGGTCACCGAGATGCGCCAGCGGCTGGAGCGCAGTCCCGATCTCCTGCAGCGCGGCGTGGAGATGGTGCTGCACGGCCTCGTGGACCACACCGTGGACGCGTACCTGCCGATCGTGGACCGGGTGGACGACCTCGTGGACGAGCTCGAGGAGCGCATCTTCGACAAGTTCGACGACTCGGCGATCCACGAGATCTTCCGCGTGAAGCGGCTGGTGGTGCAGATCCGCCGCCACCTCGGCCCCCTGCGCGAGGTCCTCAACATCCTGACCAACCGGCCGCAGGCCGGGATCGATGCCGCTTCGCAGATGTACTTCCGCGACGTCTACGACCACACCATCCGGATCGTGGAGTCGGTCGAGTCCACGCGCGACCTCCTCACGAGCGTGCTCGACACGTACCTCTCCCAGGCGTCGAACCGCCTGAACAAGTCGATGAAGTCGCTCAGCGCGGTGGCGACGATCTCGCTGCCCCTCGTGGTGATCGGCGGGATGTTCGGCATGAATTTCGCGCACATCCCCCTGAGCCAGCATCCGCTCGGCTTCTTCTGGGCCGTCGGGATGATGGTCCTGCTGGCCCTCGTGATGCTCTGGTTCCTTCGCAAACAGGGATGGGTCTGACGATGACGCTCCGCCTGTCGACCGAGATCCTCGACCTCGAGACCAAGTACCCCTTCGGCATCGCCCGCGGCACGGTGCAGAAGTACCAGCGGGTGTGGGTGCGCCTCACCGACGACGACGGCGTCGAGGGCTGGGGCGAGGCCGACCCCTCGTACTACTACGGTGAGACCGCCGCTACCGTACTCGCGGCGCTCGCGGCGTACGCGCCGGCGCTTCCCGCCGACCCCTTCGACCTCGATGCCGCGGAGGCGAAGCTCGCGAAGACCCTGAAGTACAACCCGTCCGCGCGCTCGGCCCTTTCGGCGGCGCTCCATGACCTGGTGGGGAAGCGGTTGGGCGTGCCGCTCTGGAAGCTGTGGGGGCTCGATCCGGCGGCGGCGCCGCCGTCGAGCTTCACCATCGGGCTCGACACCCTCGACGTGATCCGCACGAAGGTCCGCGAGGCCGCCGCGTACCCGATCCTCAAGATCAAGGTCGGGACGCCCGAGGACCGCGCCGTGCTGCAGGTCGTCCGCGAGGAGACCGACAAGCGCCTGTACGTGGACGCGAACGCGGGGTGGACCCTCAAGGAGGCGATGCAGCGCCTCCCGCTGCTCGAGGAGATGGGGGTGGAGATCATCGAGCAGCCCCTCGCCCCGGACGACATCGAGGGGCTCCGCACCCTGCGGGCGGCGTCCCGGCTCCCCATCATCGCCGACGAATCCTGCAAGGTGGCGGCGGACGTCCCGCGGCTCGCCGGGGCGGTGGACGGCGTCAACATCAAGCTGGCCAAGTGCGGCTCGCTCCGGGAGGCGCTGCGCATCATCACCGTGGCGCGGGCGCACCACATGCGGGTGATGGTCGGTTGCATGATGGAGTCGTCGCTGGGGATCACGGCGGCGGCGCACTTCACGCCCCTCCTCGACTACGTGGACCTCGACGGCGCGGCGCTGCTGAAGCACGACCCGTTCCGGGGCGCGAGCATCGAGGGCGGCCGGGTCACGTTGCCCACCGGTCCGGGGCTCGGCGTCACCAAGAGATGAGCGACGCGTTCGTCGCCGTCGCCCTCCCGCTCCCCCTCCGTCAGACGTTCCGGTACTCGGTTCCTGGCGACCTCGGTTCGGGGTCGCCGGGACCGGGCATGCGCGTGGTCGTGCCCGTCCGCGAGCGCGAGATGGTGGGCATCGTCACGGCCACGGGGGAGGAGGCGCCGCCGGGCGAGGCGCGGGCGGTGATCGCGGTGCCCGACGCGGCGCCGGTGCTGAGCGCCGAGCTCCTCGCCCTCGCGGCGCACGTGGCCCGACACTACGCGGCCCCGCCCGGGCTCGTGCTCCGCGCGATGCTCCCACCGCCCCTCTTCTCGGTGGGCCGCCCGGTGGTGGAGGTGGACCCCTCCGCCGTGCTGCCCGAGGGGGGCGCCGGTCCCGCGCTGGGGATACGGGAAGCCTCCGCATCCGCAGCTCTACGAGATGTTCGCCCGCGACCGCGAGAGCTACCGCCAGTTGCTGACGGATTTCCTCAATTACACCGCGCACCTGCTGGCAATTCCGCTGCGCCAGCCGAAGGGTTCGGACCAGCCTTCGTGGATCCACCACTGGTTGGACGGATTGGACACGCTGGCGTTATACGGATTCGTGGCGTCGCGCAAGCCGGGTACGTATCTGGAAATCGGTTCCGGTTACTCGACCAAGCTGGTGCGGCGCGCAATACGCGATCACTCCCTGCCGACGCGTCTGATTTCGATCGACCCGCATCCCCGCGCGGAGATTGACGCTCTCTGCGACGAAATCGTCCGCCAGCCCTTGGAGGACACCGACCTGTCGCGCTTCGAGCAGCTCCAGGCCGGCGACATCCTCTTCTTCGACGGCTCGCACCGCGTCTTCATGAACTCCGACGTCACCGTCTTCTTCCTGGAAATCCTGCCGCGCTTGAAGCCGGGCGTGCTGGTGCACATTCACGACATCGAACTGCCCTGCGACTACATGCCGGAGCGCGCGCACTGGTACTACTCCGAGCAGTACGTGCTCGCCGCCAGCCTGCTTGCCGGGCACCGCAACTACCGCGTCGTGCTCCCCAACGCATTCATCAGCCGCGAGCAAGACTTGGTCGCGCTGGTCAACCCGCTCTGGCAGCAACTGCCGGGCGTGGCGTTCCGGGGGAGCTCGTTCTGGCTGGAAACTACCTAGGTCTGTCATCCTGAGCAAAGTCGAGGGACCATTGTCGGTACGCCTCGGCACGCACCGCGCCGCCCTGGCAATCAATGTCATCCAGCCAGCTTCCGCAAATCTGGGACGCACGTAGTCAGCGCAAGCAGGCGAGGAACTCTTCGGCGGCGCGGCGCGGCTCACGCACGAGCGCGGAGATAACGGCGACCGAGTCGGCGCCGGCGGCAATGACTTCGGGGGCGCGTTGGCAAGTAATGCCGCCGATGGCGACCAGCGGTTTGCGGGTGAACTGGCGGGCGCGGCGAACGCCGTCGAGTCCGATTACGGGATCTGGATTCTGCTTGCTCCCAGTCGCGAACACCGGACCGATGGCGAGGTAGTTCGCGTCGGTTTTATCAGCCCACGCGAGTTGCTCAGGGTTGTGGGTGGAGACGCCCAGCCAGCGGTCGGGGCCGATGATGGCGCGGACCGCCGCCGGCGAAAGATCGTCCTGGCCCACGTGCACTCCGTCGAAATCGGCCGCCAGAGCCATGTCTGCGCGATCATTCATGATCAGCATCGGGTGCCCCACGTCCGGGTGGCCCACGTTTCCGCTCCCGGTTTTGGAGTGGATACGTGGGACAAGACGCCGCAGCTCCCGCGCCTCGCGCAGCATCTCGCGGGCGCTTCCCTGCTTGTTCCGATATTGCAGCAGGGTCACGCCCGCGGCGAGGAGTTCCTCAATAAAGCGGTAGAGCGCAGCCGCATCCGCAAAGCATGCTCGGTCGGCGATGGCGTATAGCCGCGGGATTTCGGACGAGGTCACCAGAAAAGCATAACCGCTAAGGGCGCAAACGAAAAACGCTGGCAACTGACAACTGGCAACTGGCAACTATTTCGCCAGCATCCGCTCCATGAACTTCGTGTCCGTGTTGCCGGCGACGAAGTCCGGATGCGCCAGGATCTTGCGGTGCAGCGGAATCGAGGTGTGTATGCCCTCGACGATGAACATGTCGAGCGCGCGGCGCATGCGCGAGATCGCCTCGTCCCGGTCTTTGCCGCGCACGATCAGCTTCGCGATCAGTGAATCGTAGTACGGCGGGACGGTCGCCTCCGCATAGACGGCAGTGTCCACGCGCACGCCGGTCCCACCGGGAGGATTCCACACCGTGATCTTCCCCGCCGAGGGCGTGAACTTCTCCGGGTGCTCGGCGTTGATGCGGCACTCGATGGCGTGGCCGCGGTGGACGATGGGCCCGTGCAGCACCTCGTCCATTTTCGCGCCCATGGCGATCAACACCTGGCTTTTGACGATGTCCACGTCGGTGACCATCTCGGTGACCGGGTGCTCCACCTGGATGCGCGTGTTCATCTCGATGAAGTACAGGCTGCCGTCCTCGTCCATGAGAAACTCGACCGTGCCGGCGTTCACGTAGCCGATCCTGCCGAGCGTGGACGACAGGATTCCGCCCATCTTGTCGCGCAGCTCGGGCGTGACCCGCACCGATGGCGACTCCTCCAGCAGCTTCTGGTGACGGCGCTGGATGGAGCACTCGCGCTCGCCCAGGGAGACCACGTTGCCGTAGCTGTCGGCCAGCACCTGGAACTCGATGTGGCGCGGTCGCTCGATGAACTTCTCCATGTAGAGGTCGCCGTTGCCGAACGCCGCTGCCGCCTCCGATTGCGCCGAACCGAAGGCGTTGGGCAACTCTTCTTCCGCGCGGATCACCCTCATGCCGCGCCCGCCGCCGCCCGCGACGGCCTTGACGATTACCGGAAATCCGATCTGTCGCGCCCACTCCAGCGCTTCCTCCGGGCTTTGCACAATACCGTCGGAGCCGGGGAGGATGGGGACGCCCGCCTGCTTCATCGCCTGCCGCGCTTTTTCCTTCTCGCCCATCAGGCGCATGATTTCCGGCGGCGGGCCGATGAACTTGATGCCGCAGGTCTCGCAGACTTCCGCGAAATTCGCGTTC
>JADGQW010000233.1 GCA_017881505.1 Gemmatimonadales bacterium | reverse complement strand
AACGGGGCGCTACCCATCGCGCCGAGATCGGCGGTGCCGCGGATGCGGTTCCCCTCGACCTCGCCATGGAAGCTGGCGACCATCGACTGCCCGCCCATCGGGACGGTGACGGACCACGTCACGGTGCGGCCGCTGACCTGGCCGTCGGTGATGGGGAGGGTCCCCATGTCGGTCGTCATCGAGCCGGTGAAGGCGTCCCCCGACTGGGTGATGGTCATGGTGATGTTCTGGCCTCCTTGCGGGCTGGTGACCGTCACCGCCCAGGTGCCGGCGACCTGCGCCGCCGCCTCGCCGCCGCCCGCGCCGCCCGCTCCCCGCGCGCCGCCGCGCGCGGGCGCCGCGGGCGCGATCACCTCGTAGCGCTCGCCATCCACGAAGACGGCGTTCACCTTCGCGCTGTCGCCCATCAGGTCGCCGTCGGCGACGACGAGGTTCGCGATCTTCCCCGCCTCGATGCTCCCGAGCTGCTCGGCCGCGCCGGCGATCTCCGCCGGGCGGATGGTGAGCGCCTCCAGCGCCACGTCGCGGGGAAGCCCCGCGGCGATGGCCTTGCGGACGTTGGCGAGGAACTCGCTCGCGCGGAGCATCCCCCCCGACGCGAGGGCGAGACGGATGCCGGCGCCGTTGATGGCGGCAGCGTTCCCTTCGATCACCCGCCGCGCCGCGCTGTCCGCCGCGGCGCTGTCGTCCGGCGGGCGCCGGATGCCGGCCCGGAAGCTCCAGCCGGTCACCTCGGGCGCGCGAGGGAAGTCCACCGAGACCACCACCGGACGCCGGTTGGCCTGGAGGGCGTCGAGGGCGCGGAACCCCTCCGTCGCGCCCACGACCGTGAGCGTGAGGTTGAACTCGTGCGCCATCGCCACCGCGCGCCGGATCTCGTTCTCGTTGCCGGCGGCGAAGAGCACCGGCAGCTCGCCGCGCACGACGGGCACCAGGGCGTTGAGACGCCGGTCGGACGCGGGCCGCTCCATCCCACGCGGGCTGGCACGGTACCGGTCGAGGAGCGTCCCCTGCCGCTGGGCGTCGTAGAACGCCTGTCGCTCGTAGGCGATCACGCCGAGCAGGGTCCCGGGGTAGCGTCCCGCCACGGGCTGGAAGCCCATGTGGAGGGCCACCGGCGAACGGATCAGCTCGAGGGTCGCCGCGCTGTCCCGGAGCGGCACGAGGGCGGAGAGACCGCGGAACGCCCCGCGACTCGGCGCCGAGAGCACGGCGCCGAATCCTGCGTCCCGCGCGGCTTTCACATCCCCCGCGGCCGGGCGCAGTTCGTCCGCCACGGCGCGGTACGGCTCGAGGCCCACCGGCGCCGACTCGGCACCCGCCGCAGCGGGGGCCGCGCCCGGGCGCCCGCCCGCCTGCGGCGCCGTCATGCTGGCGAGTCCGAGCGACGAGGTGAGATCGATGAAGGCCGGGAAGACCGTCTTCCCCGCCAGGTCGAGCACCCGCGCGTCCGCGGGGACAGCGACGTCGGCGCCCACGGCGGCGATCAGCCCGTCGCGGATCACGATCGTCCCTCGGGCGATGACGCCGCGGGTCACGGTCTCGATGCGTGCGTTCGTCAGGGCCCACGGACCATCCTGGGCCCGAGCGGTCGCCGTGAGGGCGAGGAGGGGCGCGAGCACGGCCACGCCGGCCCGTGCGATGGGGACACAACGCATACGAACACTCCGGGGAAACGAGCCGGGCCATCGTACGCGCCATCCCCAGCCCCGTCAAGCCGCGCGCCGGATACCCCCTCCTTGCAGAGCGCCCCGGCGCCGGTAGGTTCTCTGACGCGCAGTATGAGCGACCCTCTTCTCACCCTTCGCGAATACGCGAAGCTGGCTCCGTGGAACATCCGCGACCTCGCTGCCCTCGCCGGGGCGGTGCTGGACGCGTCGGGCATCACGCCCATCAACGCCGCGGCGCAGAGCCGTCCCTCCGACCGCACCATCCGCTTCTACGTCGCGAAGCAGTTGATGAGCCCGCCGGAGGGCCGCGGCACCGCCGCGACCTACGGCTACCGCCACCTGCTGCAGCTCTTCGCCATCAAGCTGCGCCAGATGGAGGGCGCGACGCTGGCGAGCATCGCGAAGGAGCTCGCCGAGGCGCCGGGGGATGTGCTGGAGAAGCGGGTCGCCTCGGCCCTGGGGAACCTCCCGGCGCTGGAGGAGCTGAACCTCCAGCCCCGCGTGCCCCCGCGCGGCCGGGTGCGCCGCGCCTTCCTGCAGTGGGGTCCCGCGGGCGACGGGCGGGGCGGCAACGGCACCTCCCCCGAAGCGGCGCCGGGCACGTGGTACCGCCTGAGCGTGGCGGAGGGACTCGACCTGGACGTCCGCGCCGATCACCCGGCCGCGCGGAGCGAGTCGCAGCGCCGCCGCCTCGCCGACGCCGTGGCGCGCGCCGCCCGCCTCGTCACCGAGGAGCCGACGCCGTAGCACGATGCGCATCCCCTGGCGCCTGCCGCTCCTCCTCACCGCGTGCGTCCTCGCCGGACAACTCCTTCATCTCGCTCCGCTCGCCGACGCCGCCACCGGCGCCGTGCCGGCGCAGGTGCACCTCGTCTATCCCGCCGGCCACGTGCTGCTCGCGCCCCTCACCCTCCTCGCCGACTGGCTGAACGGGAGCCCCACCCGCGAGCTGAGGGGATTCCTCCTCTGGGCGCTCGCCGCCTGGGCCCTCGCGCGCCTCGCGCGCCGGCGGACCGGTGGTCGCGGTGCGGCGCGCGCCGTGCTGCGCGAGGCGCTGGCGGCGGCGCTCTTCGTCACCGCGCTGGCCGCCTTCGTCGCGTGGGGGGCCTTCGCCCCGCGCCCGATCCCGCGGCTGGCCGCCGATGATCCTGACCTGCTCGTCTTCGACGTGCACTCGCACACCGACGCGTCGCACGACGGCCGGCCCGGCTTCGGCTCCGCCGCCAACGCCGCGTGGCACGCGCGCGCGGGCTTCGACGCCGCCTTCGTCACCGACCACAACACCACCGCCGCGATCCGCTCGTGGTTCGCCGCCGCGCCCGCGCGGGCGTTCCGCCTTCTTCCGGGCATCGAGCTTTCGCTGAGCGGCCTGCACCTCCTGGCCCTCGGCACCGCGCGGGAGATCCCCGTCGCGCCGTTCCGGGACCGCTGGGACGCCACCGGCGTGCTGGTCCGCACGCTCGCTGCCGGCGACGTGGCCGTGCCCGGCTCCACGGCGGAGGGCGCCGCCGCGCCGGCGGCCGGTGGCGCGCCATCGGGCGCACCCTTCCTCGTCGCCAGCCTGCCCGAGTACTGGGAGCACCACTGGGGAGCGGACCTGGACTCGCTGGTGGGGTGGGGCGTGCGCGGCCTGGAGGTGTGGACGACGTCGCCGCGGGCGATGGGGTTCCCGCCGGCGTTGCGGCGCGCGGTGGTGGCGCGGTGCCGCCGCGAGGGGCTCACGATGTTCGCGGCGACCGACATGCACGGCCTGGGCTACACGGCGGGCGCCTGGAACGTGGCGCGGGTCCGGGGATGGCGCCGGCTGGAGGCCTGGCCTCTGACCGCGGTGCTGCTCGCGACCTTCCGGCGCGAGGGCGCGGACGCGAGCGAGCCGGTGGTGCTGCGGCGCTGGCTCCCCGAGACCGGGGCACAGGCC
>JADGQW010000071.1 GCA_017881505.1 Gemmatimonadales bacterium | reverse complement strand
TGGCGGGCGCGGCCGCGCAGCGTCTGCATGGACCAGTACGAGAAGAGGGCGGACCACGCGGCGGTCTCGTGGCCGGAGGGGAACGAGAGGCCCGACTGCACCGTGATGGTGGTCTCGGCGGCGACGTAGCGGAACGGCCGGGGCCGGTGGATGATCACCTTGAGCCAGCTGGTGATCAGGCTCGCGGTGGCGATGGACTGCAAGAAGACGGTCATATCCTCGCGGATGACGTTCTTGTCCTTCGGGGCCTCACCGAAGACCAGCAGCGCGGCGCCCCCCATGGCGGCGTAGAGGGCTCCATCGCTGATGCTGGCCGCGCCGGGTCGCACCTTCCCGATCGTCCAGCGGTCGAGGCGGTTCACGGTCGCCGGGTTGCACGGCGCGCAGGTCGCCGTCGGGAACTTCGAGGCGTAGAGCGACGGGATCAGAGCACCCACGAACGTGGCGGCGAGCACGCTGGTCGCCAGCACGGGGGGCGCGTTGAAGCGCATCGCCGCCGCCTCCGCCTGCGCACTCGTGGCGAACAGCGGCGGACGAGCCGGAAGCAGGCGCGCGTCGAACCGCAGGGCCTGCGCTCGCAACCCTGCGCTCACGCTGGCCAGCGGCGGGCGAGCCGGCAGGAGTCGGGGGTCGAACCGCAGGGATGGCACCTGTGCGAGTGCCTCGCGCGGGGCCGTCCCGGTAAGCCCCACCACCACGCCCGTCAGGACAAGCCACCGCAACCCGGTCCTCGCCATCGCTGGACCCCGCCATCGAAGGAAGGTAGGAACCTACACCCGGCGCGGTGGCCCCCGCTACATCTGCCCGTCGGACCGCGCGTCCCCGCTCACGGGGGCTCCCGGAGTGCTAGTGCTGCACGGGGTAGTGCTGCGGCACCTCCCAGCCGAAGAAGGCGCCGAGCACGGCACCGGCCAGCACGTCGGTCGGGAAGTGGTCGCGGGCCACGACCCGCAGCACCCCGACGAGCGCCGACGCGGAGATCAGTGCGACGATGGGCACGCCCCGCGCCCCGGCCTTCCCGCGGCGCGACTGGATGGACCAGTACGCGAACGCCGCGGCCACCGCGCCCGTCGTGTGGCCGGAGGGGAACGAGAGGCTGGTGGCCGTGGAGGCGGTTCCCGCGGCCGACGCGAGGTAGCGGGCCGGCCGCGGGCGGGCGACGAGGACCTTGATCCAGTCGTCGACGAGCGTCGCGGTGCCGATGGCCTGGGCGAAGACGGTGAGGTCCTCGCGCACCCCCACCCCGTCGCCGTGGGCCTGGCGGGCGAGCAGCAGCCCCGCGCCGCCCACCTCGGCGATCTCGGCGAGGGTGCCGAGCGTCCCCCAGCCAGTCCGCACCGCGCCCACCGTCCCGCGGTCGATGGCCGGCAGGTGCGCGGGGTCGCACGGCGCGCAGGTGGCGTGCCGGAAGTGCCCGGCCAGGAGAAGCGGTGCCAGTCCCAGCGCCGCCGTCGCGCCGAGCACCGCGCTGGAGGGGAGCAGCCGCGCGTCGAACCGCACCGGGGGCACGGGCGGCAGCGCCTGCGCGCGCGCCGCGCCCGCGCTCGCCAACGCGGCGCAACCCCAGAGCGCCGCGATCCGTAGCTTGAGAACCGTCGCCCTCATCGGTACACTTCGGCTTGCTCCTGAGAGGGGACATCGTGCCGACCGCACAGGCCATCCAACTGCAGATCCCGTTGTTCGAGAAGTGCCGGGGCTTCACCCGCGCGAAGGAAGCCCAGGCCGCAGGCCTGTACCCGTACTTCACGCCGATCACCGCGGCGGAAGATACGGTCGTCACGATCCATGGGAAGACGAAGGTGATGATGGGGTCGAACAACTACCTCGGCCTCACCCACCATCCCAAGGTGCTCGAGGCGGCCCAGGCCGCCCTCCACAAGTACGGCTCCGGCTGCACCGGGAGCCGGTTCCTGAACGGCACGCTCGACCTGCACGAGACCCTCGAGGCGCGGCTGGCGGAGTTCCTTCACAAGGAATCGTGCCTCGTCTTCTCCACCGGCTACCAGGCGAACCTCGGCCTGGTGTCGGGGCTGCTCGGCAAGGACGAGACCGCCTACCTCGACAAGCTCGATCACGCCTCGATCTTCGACGGCGCGGCGATGTCGAAGGCCTCGGTGGTGCGGTTCAACCACGGCGACCTCGCCGGCCTCGACAAGAAGCTCTCCGAGTCCACGCGGTCGCGGGGCGCGATGGTCATCGTGGACGGCGTGTTCTCGATGGAAGGCGACATCGCCGATCTGCCGCATCTGGCTCCCCTGGCGAAGAAGCACGGAGTGGCGCTCGCGGTGGACGACGCGCACGCCATCGGCGTGCTCGGCCCCACGGGCGCCGGCACCGCCGAGCACTTCGGCCTCACCGACGAAGTGGACCTCATCGTCGGCACCTTCTCCAAGTCGCTGGCGTCCATCGGCGGCTTCGTGGCCGGCGCCGAGTACATCATCCACTACCTGAAGCACAACGCCCGGCCGCTGATGTTCACGGCCGCGCTGCCGGCGTCCAACACCGCCGGCGTGCTCGCCGCGCTCGAGGTCCTGCAGAGCGAGCCGGAGCGCCGCGCGGCGCTGTGGGAGAACGCCCGGCGGATGGCGAACGGGCTCAAGTCGCTCGGCTTCGACATCGGCCCCAGCCAGACGCCCATCATCCCGGTGCTCATCGGCCCCCTCGAGAAGACGCTGGTGGTCTGGCGGAAGCTGTTCGACGCGGGTGTCTTCACCAATCCGGTGGCCCCCCCCGCGGTGCCGCCGTCGCAGTGCCGCCTCCGCACCAGCGTGATGGCGACGCACACGGCGGAGCAGATCGACTTCGCGCTCGAAGCGTTCGCCAAGATCGCCAAGGCCGCCGGGGTCATCTGACCCCAGCGGCCGCGGAGCGCGCGCCCCGGACCACGGGGCGCGCGTTCCCGGCCCGTTCGAGCGCATTCCCGGCCCCGGCAGGAGCCGCGCGCCGCCACCCTGACCGGACGTTTCCCGGATGACCTCCCCCACTCCCGAGCAGGACGCCGCGACCAGCCCCGGCCGCCGGACCGCCGGCGCGTGAGGGCGTTCGTCACCGGCGCCACCGGCTTCGTCGGCCGTCACGTCGTGGAGGCGCTGGCCCGGCGCGGCGACACCGTGACGGTGCTCGCCCGGTCGGCCCAGCGCGCCGCCCCGCTCGCGCCCTTCGGCGTGCGCGTCGCGCCCGGGAGCCTCGAGGATGAGGCGGCGCTGGCCGAGGCGGTCCGGGACGCCGACGTCGTCTACCACCTCGCCGGCCTCACCGCGGGCACCGAAGCCGCCCTGCAGGCGGTGAACGCCGAGGGGACCCGCCGCCTCCTCGTGGCGGTGGGCACCGCGGCTCCCGCGCTGCGGCGCTTCGTCCTCGTCTCCTCGCAGGCCGCGCTCGGCCCTTCCCGCCCCGGGGAGCGGCTGACGGAGGACGCGCCTTCCCGTCCCCTCACGGCGTACGGGCGCAGCAAGCTCGCCGGCGAGGAGGCGGTGCGGGCCGCGACCGGCCTCCCATGGACGATCGTGCGCCCCCCGGCGGTCTACGGCCCGCACGACCGCGAGTTCCTCAAGATGTTCGCGCTGATCCGCCACGGCGTGGCCCCGGTGTTCGGCGCGGGCGCGCAGCAGCTGTCCCTGGTATGCGCACCGGACCTGGCGGAGGCCATCGTCCGGGCGGGCACCACGGACGCGGCGCGGGGGCGGACGTACCACCTGGCGCATCCCGAGGTGGTGACGACGCGGGCGCTGGCCCTGGCGATCGGCGCCGCTCTCGGCCGGCGGCCCGTGGTGATCCCGGTCCCCGGCGCCGTGGCCACCCCGATCGTCTCGGCGATCGGCGCGCTCGCCGCGGCGCGCGGGAAGGCGTCCGTCCTGAACCGCGACAAGATGGCGGAGTTCCTCGCGCCGGCGTGGCTCCTCGACGTGGCGGCCGCCGAGCGCGACCTCGGTTGGCGTGCCGCCCTCGACGTGGCCGAGGGGACGCGACTCACCGCGGCGTGGTACCGCCAGGCAGGATGGCTCGCGTGAACCGGCGCGGCGTCCTCGCCACCGACCGCCTGACCCTCGGGTTCATCGTCCTCTTCACGGCGATCCTGCTGCTGCACGCGCGCGACGTGGAGTCGTTCCCCTGGCTCCTCACGGGCGACGCCCTGGTGGTCGTGCTCCTCCTCCTCGTCCCGCGCCTTCCCGCCGAGGGCCTCGTCGCGGAGGTGCTCGGGGGCGGCTACCCTCTCATCCTCGCCAGCGCCTTCTACTGGCAGGTCGGCGACATGCAGCTGGACATCGCGCGCCTCCACGACGCCCTCGTCCAGCGCTGGGAGGTGGCGGTCTTCGGCTCTCAGGTGAGCGCGACCTGGCACGTGAGCGCCCCGTACCCGCTGCTCTCGGCGGTGCTGCACCTCTGCTACGGCCTCTACTACTGGATCCTGCTCCTCGTCCCGCTCTGGTTCCTGCTCCACCGCAGGCGCGAGGCGTACCGGCGCGCGGTCTTCTGCGGCGCGCTGGCGCTCTACACGTGCTACCTGGTGTTCGCGGTGTTCCCGGTGGCGGGGCCTTACTTCGTGTTCCCGCACCCGACGGGCGCGGTGGTGGCGAACTGGCCCGCGCGGTACGTCTACTTCATGCTCGGGACCGGCTCCTCGATCGGGACCGCGTTCCCTTCATCGCACATCGCGGCGTCGTGGGTGATGGTGTACGCCGCGTGGCGGGACGCGCGGCGGCTGGCGCTGGTGCTCGCGCCGGTCGCGGTCGGGCTCGCGCTGGGGACGGTGTACGGGCAGTTCCACTACGCGGTGGACGCCCTGGCGGGCGCCCTGCTCGCGATAGCGCTGATGGTCGCGGCGGACCCGCTCAGGAAGGCGCTGCAGCCCCCGCCGGCGCCCTGACGCCCTCGGGGCACGGCCCGCCTCCGAACCGCGCCCGCAGGTCCGCCGCCGCTTCCGGGGAACCCATCACCACCAGCGTCGCACCCGCCTCGATCCGCGCTCCGGCATCCGGCTTGTACTCATAGCGCTGGCCGTCCGGCGCCACGAGCGCCAGCAGGAGCAGGCCGGGGTGCTCGTTGACCTTGAGGTCCCCGACCCGCTTCCCGACCGCCGAAGACCCCTCGCAGATCCGCACCTCGTCCACCCGCAGGTTCTTGTCGCGGTCCCGCAGCATCTGGTCGAGGAAGGTCACGGCGACGGGGCGGATCAGCTCCGACGCCATCCGCAGGCCGCCGATGCGATAGGGGGAGACGACCGCGTCGGCGCCGGCGCGCCGCAGCTTGGCCTCGTTGCGGTGGTCGGCGAGCATCGAGACGATCCGGAGTTCCGGCTGGATCTGCCGCGCGGTGAGGGTCACGAGGACGTTGTCCCGGTCGGAATCGAGCGCCGGCACGAGGCCGCGGGCCCGCTCCACCCCCGCCTCCCGCAGGACGTCCTCGTCCGCGGGATCGCCCTCCAGGTACAGCAGCTCCGTGCCGAGGCTGAGCGCGGGGGGCGTGGCCCCCGGCGGCACGATCGCCACGACGGGGCGCTGCACACGGATCAACTCCTCCAGCACGTGGCCGGCGACCGTGCCCGCGCCGCACACGATGTAATGCTCCCTGAGAGCCGCGATGGCCTGCCGCATCCGTTTCCTCCAGAAGACCTGTCCGAGCTGCCCTTCCACGAGGAACGCCGTCACCGCCGAGGCGAAGTAGACGAGGACGCCCATCCCGAAGAGGAGGAGCACCATCGTGAAGACCCGCCCCCACGGGTGGGTGTCGAGGGGGATGATCTCGCCGTAGCCGACGGTCGTCAGGGTGATGACCGTCATGTAGAGACTGTCGAGGAACCGGTGCTGGCCGGTGTCGATGAGCATGTAGCCCGTGACGCCGACGGCGAGCAGCACCAGCACGGCGGCGCCCGCCGTGAAAAGGCGGCGCCGGATCTCGACGAGGACCTGATCGTCCTTATGGGTGGTGCTCATAGGGTCCGCAAGGGGCCGTCAGAAGGTATACCGTTGACGGCGGGGCCGCCAAACCCCATTCTCTGCCGCGTGACGATCGCCGGGATGCCCGCCCTCAATCCCTCGACGCCCCGCCGGGAGGCGGTGCGCGCGGCGGTGGTGGCCGCGGCGGCCTTCGCGGGCGCGTGCCTGTGGGTGCTGGCCGAGGCGGCGGCGCGGGTCCCCGTCGGGCCGCTGGCGGCGTTCGCGATGCCCGAGGCGACCATCGCCCCGCGGGCGTGGGGTCTCGATCCCGCGACGTGGCACGGCCTCGCCCGCCTCGCGTTCACCGTCCAGCAGGGGGGCGTCGCGGCCGTGCTGCGGTTCGCGGCGCTGCTGCTGGGCATCGGTGCCACGGTGGCGGTGATCCACCCCGGCGCGTTCCAGCGGCCCTCCCTCTACTACCTGACGCCCCTCCGGCGGGCCACCGCCTGGATCTCCGCGGTCGCGATCGCCTACGGGATGCCGGGGCTCTTCGCCGCCCTGGGGGACGCGCTCACCCCCGACCTCACGACGACCACGTACCTCAACGTCGGCGCCGCGCTGCGGCTCGCCGGGGTGCTGGCGCTGGTGGGCGCGGCGATCTGGACAGTGGCGGGGCCCGGCGTCTACAACATCCGCGCTCTGCTGCGTTTCTCGCACGGCGCGCTGGCAGGGCTCTCGGTCTGGGCGGCCTGCGCTCTGGCGGTCCTCCTCGCGGCGCCGCTCCGTGACCTCGGCGCGCTGACCTCGGTGGGGAACGTGATGGTCGCCGTGGACGCCGGGCGGGGCGCGCCCGGTGCGACGTTCGGCGCGGTGCTGACCTCCGCCGCGCTGATCTACGGCGCGGGGCTGGCGCTGGCGGCGGCGCTCGCGGTGGTCGGCGCGCCGCAGTCCATGGGGGTCCGGAGCCGCTCCGGCGCCGCGGCCGTGAGCGCGGGGCTCCTCGCCGTCCTCCTGGTGCTCGGCTGGTCCACCGCGCGCAGCACGACCCGGCGGGTCGCGGAGGCCGCTCCCGACCTCGTGTCCGCCCTCGGCCTCACGATCGAGGTGCCGCCGCGTCCGGTGGTGCTCCTCCTCGGCGAAGGGGCAGCCGCGCGCCGCGTCCCGCCGCGCCAGGCGCTCGCCCCGCTCCGCCTCGCCCCCGATTGCGTGCCCGCGCCCGCCTGGGGCGAGGTGCGCCTCCCCGGGGCGAGCGAGGAGAACCTGGCGAAGCTCGACGCCTGGCAGGCGGCGCACCGCACCGAGGTCTCCGGCCTCGCCGCACGCGTGGCGGGGTGCCGCGTGGCGATCCTCGCCCGGCTCTTCCGCCCCGCCGAGGCGCGCGCGCAGGTGTTCGGCGACGCGCAGCCGGCGCGCATCGGCAGCTTCGCGCTCTCCTTCGCCCTGCGCGGCCTCGTCGAAGGGCCGGCGACCCCCGACGGCGCGCGCTGGCTCGACGCGATCGCCGACTCCGCGCGCTGGGCCACCACCGCCGACGGGCACGAGCGGCTGGCACGGTGGCGGGCCGGGCGGTCGCGGGGTTTCGAGGGCGAGGTCCGGGGCCGCCTCGACGTCCCGGACGCCGCGCGCTGGCGGGTGGCGCTCGCGGCGGGCTCGGCGCCGGGGAGCGGCCTCGACCCGTACCTCATCGCGCCGCGCACCGACGGGCAGGTCCTCCTGGGCGTCGCCCAGGCCGTCCAGCCCCTCCCCGACGGCTCGTTCGCCTTCCGGGGCGTGGCACCCGGCTGGTACCAGCTGGCGCTCCTGGCCCCGGCCGGCACCACACCGGATCAGCTGTCCGCCCTTTCGGTCCGGAACGATCCAGGACAGTTTTCCGTCGCTGCGGGCCCGGCTCGCCGGGACCTTGGTCCGATTCACCTGAGATTCTAGTCGCCGTCCACACCCGTCCCCGTTCGGAGACGCCATGACGCTTGCCGATCTGCCAGTCCTGAATCCCTCGACGCCGGGCAAGGAGGCGCGCCGGGCGATCCTCGTCGCCGTCCTGTTCGGCGTCTTCGGCGTGCTCTACGCCCTCGCCCGTGCCGCGGCCTCCGCGCCCCCCGACCTCGCCACGTCCACCGACGTGGTGTTCGGGTTCGCGTACCCGAGCGCGTGGGGCATCTCCCCCGCCCTGTGGAGCGGCGCCGCGGTCTGGCCGGTGCGCCTCGCCCACGGCGACTTCGGGACGCCCCTCGCCGTCGCGGCGAACCTCGTCATGGTGATCGCGCTGATCATCGTGATGTACCCCGACATCCTCGCGCACCAGGGGCCGCAGTACGTCTCCCCCGCGCGCCGCATCCTCACCGTCGTCATCGCGTTCGCGCTCGCGTTCCTGATGTACCGCGGCGTCAACCAGATCGACGACATCTTCGGCTCCGACATCGGCCAGAACCCCGCGGCCGCGCGCCGCGCGCTGTTCGGCCTCGCCGCCATCGCCGCCATCGTCTTCGGCGGCGTGTGGTCGTTCATCGGCCCCAAGGACTTCGGCCGCCGCATCCCGCTGCGCATCTCGCACGGGGCGCTGGGCGGCATCGCGCTGTGGGCCTCCGTCTCGCTCGCCACGATCCTCTCGAGCCAGCCCCGCGCCTTCATCAGCAGCTCGCTCGACACGTTCTACTCGCTGCTCACGATCGACGCCGCCTCCGGCAACCCCGGCGCCACCGTCGCCTGGGCGGTGGGCACCGACGTGCTGACCGCCGCGGCCGCCATGGCGCTCTGCGGCGCGCTCCTCGTCACCACCTCGCCCCAGACCCTCGGCCCCGCCAACCGCCGCGGCGCCGCGATCGTCTCCCTCGTGCTGGCGGCGTTCCTCCTCGTGACCGCGGGCACCACCTGGTCGCAGACGAAGGAGCACGCCGACGCCGTCCACGCGTCCGCCGTCCAGGCCCTCGGCCTCGACGTCAGCGCGCCGACCCGCACCCCGGTGCTCCTCACCGGCGCGAAGACCGCGACCCGCGACCGGCTGATCGCGCGCAACGTGACCCGGCCCGACGCCACCGCCGACGACTGCGCCAACGCCAACAACATCGAGGACCGCATCCTCCCGGCCGCCACCGCGTCCAACGTCCAGAAGCTGAGCGCCTGGCTCGACGCCCACGCCGACGAGGTCTCCGGCCTCGCGATCCGCGTCGCCAGCTGCCGCGCCGCGCTCCAAGCCCTGCGCTGGGACCCCGACGCCGCGCGCGAAGGCATCTTCCTCTCCGGCCACCCGGAGCGGATCGGCGCCCTCACCTACCTGTACGCCATGAGCGGCGTCTCCACCCCGCGCCCCGCGCAGCAGAAGCGCATCCTCAGGGCGCTCGCCGACACCACCAAGTTCCGGCACGGCGCCGAAGCGGCCACGCGGTTCGCCAACTTGGCGCGCGTCGCCGGCGACACCGCCGCCGAGGCTTCCTGGCGGCAGCGGGAGATCCAGCCCTCGGAGGCCTCCCTCATCGCGACGCTCCGCCCCCGTCCCGCGTACGTGGACGGCACGGTGAACGGCCGCCTCGCCGCGCCGCAGCGCGGCTGGCGCATCGCCCTCCTCATCGCCGACGATCCGGGCTCCGGCTCCGACCCGTCCATGCAGGCGCCCCGCTCGGAGGGGACGATCCTCTCCTCGATGGTCACCGCCACCGACCCCGCCGCCGACGGCAGCTTCTCCTTCACCGGCCTGCGCGACGGCTACTACCAGCTCGCTCTCCTCTCCCCGGAGGGGATGGGCGTGCCGCAGCTCGCCCGCGTCGTCGTGCGCGGAGACCCCGGCGTGTTCCAGCTCGCGCCGTCGGCCCGCTCCAAGAACGTGGGGACGGTCGCGCTGGCGTTCTGACGTAGGGCGGGTCCCCGTGGGCCCACAGCCCCCTGCCAAGGCAAGTCCTTGGCAGGGGGCTGTTCAGTTTCCAGGAGCCAGACGCCAAGACGCCCAGGAGATAGGCGACTAAGGTAGTTGCAATTGCGCGCTAAGTCCCTGTCCCCTTGGCGTCTGGCTCCTGTCCTCTGTTCCTTGGCGTCTGGTCACTGTGCAACTGTGGACCGCTCGCGCGTCTCCCGTACAGACCCCCAATGGGAGGCACCGTGGTCCGCAACCTCTTCTGTACCGCCGCGCTCACCGCAGCCCTCGCCGCGCCCCTCGCCGCGCAGGGCTGGATCGACGTGGACCGGAACCCGACGCGGCCGGGGCCGCTGGCGGGTGGCGTGGTCCGCGTCAGCAGCGCCGTCCGCACCGTCATCGAGGGCCGCGTGGCCCGCGTGGAGGTGGAGGAGCAGTTCCGCAACGGCGGCGGCATGCTCGCCGAAGGCACCTACCTCTATCCGATGCCGGGGGAGGCGGTGTTCACCGACTTCTCCCTGTGGATGGGGGAGCAGGAGGTGCGGGGCGAGGTGATGGGTGCCGAACAGGCGCGCGGGATCTACGAGACGATCGTGCGGCGGCTGCGCGACCCCGCCCTCCTCACGCTCGAGGGGCACGGACTGATCCGCGCCCGCGTCTTCCCCATCCGGCCGGGCGAGACGCGCCGCGTGGTGCTCCGCTACACGCAGGTCCTCCAGCGGGCGGGCGACGCCTATCGCCTGCGCTACAGCATCGGCCGGCGTGACGCCGGCACGGGCCGCGGCCTCTACGACGGCGCGGCGCCCCCGGCCGGCAGCTTCAGTTACACCGTCGCCGTGCCGGGCGCCGGCGACTACGGCACGCCCTACTCGCCCACGCACCAGGTGCGCACGCGGCGCGACGGCGACCGCCTCGAGGTGACGCTCGATCCCGACGCCGAAGGGGACGTGGAGCTCTTCCTCCCGCTGCGCCGCGGCCTCGTGGGCACCAGCGTGGTGACGTACGCGCCCGGGGGCGAGGACGGCTACTTCATGCTCCTCCTCTCCCCACCCGCCGCGTCGGACGAGGCGCCGCTGCCGCGGGACCTCTCCCTGGTGATCGACGTCTCCGGCTCGATGGCGGGCGCGAAGCTCGACCAGGCGAAAGCCGCGCTCGCCCAGGCGCTCGGCACGCTGCGGCCCGCCGACCGGTTCCGGCTGATCGCCTTCTCGACGCAGGTGACCAACTTCCGCGACGGCTTCACCCCGGCGACGAGCGAGAACGTCCGCGCGGCGCGGGACTTCGTGGACCATCTCGCCGCCAACGGCGGCACCAACATCCGCGGCGCGCTCGAGGCGGTCCTCGGGAGCGCCGTGGCGGAGGAGCGGCTCCCCCTCATCCTCTTCCTCACCGACGGCCTGCCGACGGTGGGGGAGCAGGCGCCCGACCGCATCGCCGACTTCGCCGCGGGCCACGTGGGCCGCGCGCGGATCTTCACGGTGGGGGTCGGCACCGACGTCAACACCTACCTCCTCGACCGCCTGGCGCAGCAGGGGCGCGGGAGCGCGGAGTACGTGGCGCCCGACGCGAACGTCGAGACGGCGCTCGGCCAGGTGCTCGGGAAGATCGAGCACCCCGCCCTCATCAACCTGCGTCTCGCGGGCGCGCCGGTCACCCTCGCGCAGGCGTACCCCGGCGATCTCCCCGACCTCTTCTACGGCGAGGAACTGGTGGTGGTGGGCCGGTACCACGGCGCGGGCGCGGGCGACGTCGCCGTCACCGGCGAGCGGAACGGCCGGCGCGAGACCTTCACGGCGCGCGCCGAGTTCCCGGCGACGGAGGCGGGGAACGCCTTCGTGGCGAAGCTGTGGGCGTCGCGCCGCATCGGCGAGCTGACGCGGCAGATCCGCATCGAGGGCGCCACCCCGAGCCTGGTGGACCAGGTGCGGGAGCTGGGGCTCCGGTACGGCATCCTTACCGAGTACACCGCCTATCTGGTGCAGGAGCCGGGCACGGTGGCCGGCATCGGCCCGATGTCGGCGACGCTGGACCACGCCGCGATGGGCGGGGCCGCGGCCGCGCCGAGCCAGACAGGGCTCGAGGCCTTCCAGCGGGCGCGGGCGAGCGCCGGCCTCGCCGGCGCCGGCAACCTCGCGGCGGCCGACAAAGTCGCGGCGACACGGGCGGCGGAGATCGCCGCCAACGCCCCCGCCACGGCCGCGGCGCTGCGCCGCGTGGGCGGCCGCCTCTTCCTGCGGCGCGACGGCGTCTGGACGGATGCCGCCCTGCGGGACAGCTTGAAGGTCACGC
>JADGQW010000070.1 GCA_017881505.1 Gemmatimonadales bacterium | reverse complement strand
GCGGTGTGAGGCGGCCGTCCGCCGCGCGCTGGAACACCGACAGGGTGTTGGCGCCCCAGTTCGAGACGAACACCGTGCCCTCGGGTGTCAGGACGACGGCGTAGGGATACGGCGCGGTCGAGAGGCGCTGGACCACGCGGCGGCTCGCGACGTCCACGACGGCGAGCGAGTCGGCGAGGTTCTCCGCGACGTACAGCTGCCGGCCGTCGGCGCTCACCGCGAAGCCGGCGGGGTAGCTGGTGCCGTCACTGTCGGGAAGCGTGGCGCGGAGCGGGAGGCTGTCGGCGAGCACGGCGGAGTCCGCCGCCCATTGGTACGCATAGACGACGTCGCGATTCCCTCCGGAGGCGTAGAGCGTCCGCCCGTCGGGGGAGAAGCCGAGGCCGATAAAGGCGGCGGGCTGGACGAGCTTCTGCCGCACCACGCCGTCGCGGTCCACCACCTGGATCCCCTGCTCGAGATATCCGTTCATCAGCAGGACGAGGCGGCGCGCCCCGGGGGCGGCGGCCATCGCGAGCGGCATCGAGCCCACGGCCCGGACCACGCCCGCCGGGTCGAGGTACTGCCCGGTGGGGAGGCGCGGCAGGAGCGTCGCGCTCGTGGCCCCCACGCGATCGGTCTGCGGGGCGGATGGATGGCACGCCGCGAGGGCGAGCAGGGAGGCGAGGCAGAGCGGGCCGATGCGCACGGGAAGGACCTCCGTCGGGTGACAGAATATACCGCGGGCGCGCACTCTGGCGCCCGGCGCGGCTCCGGCGCCATCTTCGAGTCGCTGACGGCTTACGTCTGAAGCACAAACGCGCGGAGGTATCTCGATGCGGATCGGCATCCTCGGAACGGGCGACGTCGGGCGGGCGCTGGGCACGGGCTTCGCGAAGAAGGGGCACGAGGTGAAGATGGGCTCCCGCGACGCCAAGAACCCGAAGCTCGCCGAGTTCGTCAAGCAGGCGGGGCCGAAGGCGTCCGGCGGGACGTTCGCCGAGGCGGCGGCTTTTGGCGAGGTGGTGGTCCTCGCGACGCTCTGGAGCGGGACCGAAAGCGCCCTTAAGCTCGCCGGCGCGAAGAACCTCGCCGGCAAGGTCGTGATGGACGCCACGAACCCCCTCGTCATCGCGCCGAACGCGCCGCCGGCGCTGGAGCGCGGCTGGAACGACTCCGCCGGCGAGCAGGTGCAGCGCTGGCTCCCCGGCGCGAAGGTCGTGAAGGCCTACAACATCGTCGGCAACGCCCACATGGTGGACCCGCAGTTCCCCGGCGGGCCCCCCGACATGTTCATCTGCGGCAACGACGCCGGTGCGAAGGCCACCGTCACGAAGATCTGCGCCGGGTTCGGCTGGCCGACGGTGGACATCGGCGGGATCGAGGGGAGCCGCCTCCTGGAACCGCTCTGCATCCTCTGGGTTCTCTACGGCCTGAAGACCGGTTCGTGGAACCACGCCTACAAGATGCTCCACAGATAGGATCGACGTGCAAAGGACTTCCGTGTCACACCAGCTGACCATCGCCCTCGCGACGGGAGCGGCGCTCGTCGCGCTCACGGCCCTCGCCTCCGTCGTTTACGCGCAACGCGCGAACGCGCCCGCCGGAGTGGGTGGCCGGTCGCCGACCCCCGCGGCGGCGCGCCACGCCGTGGACTCCCTCCTCGCGGACTTCGCCGTGCCCGGCGCCCCCGGCGCCAGCGTGGTCGTCGTCCGCGACGGGCGCGTTCTCCTGGAGCGCGCCTATGGCCTCGCGGACGTGGACGGTCGGGTCCGCGCCACTCCCCGCACCGACTACCGGCTCGCGTCGCTGACGAAGGAGTTCACGGCGACGGCGGTGATGCTCCTCGCCGACGAGGGGAGGCTCGCGTTCGACGACCCCGTCTCGCGCTGGCTCCCCACGCTCCCGGCCTACGCGCACGGCGTCACGATCCGGCATCTGCTGACGCACACCTCGGGACTCTGGGATTACGAGGACTTCGTCCCCGACAGCCAGACCTACCAGGTGAAGGACCGCGACGCCCTCCAGCTCATCCAGCGCGCCGACTCCCTCTACTTCCGCCCGGGCACCGCGTACCGGTACAGCAACACCGGCTACGCGCTCCTCGCGCTCGTCGTCGAGGCAGCGTCGGGGAAGTCGTTCGCGCGATTCCTGAGAGAACGGGTCTTCATTCCCGCGGGGATGCGGAGCACGGTGGCGTTCGAGGAAGGCGTGTCCACGGTGCCGCGGCGCGCCTACGGCCACGCGCGCGAGGGGGGGCGCTGGGTGCGCGCCGACCAGAGCAACACCAGTGCGGTCCTCGGCGACGGCGGCATCTACACCTCGGTGGACGAGATGGTGAAGTGGAGCCGCGCGCTCTTCGGCCACCGGCTCGTCCGCGCCGCCACGCAGCAACTGGCGTGGACCTCGGCGACGCTCGCGAACGGGCAGCTTGGCGGCTACGGCTTCGGCTGGTTCGTGGACCACGACGCGCGCGGGCTGCGGCTCTGGCACAACGGGGAGACGCGGGGCTTCACCAACGGCATCGTCGTCTACCCGCAGCAGCGTCTCATGGTGGTGCTCCTCACCAACCGGCTCGGCGGCGCGCCGTGGGACATCGCCCAGCGCATCGCCGAGCTCTATCTGCCGTGAGAAGGCGCGCCGAGTGGCGGCGGGCGCTGCGGCGCGGGGCCGGCGGGGGCGACGCCCTCCGGTTGCTCGCTGCGCTCGCAAAGTCGGGCATCGCCTCCGCCAACCCCGCTCCTGGCGCCCGCCGCTCGGCCGGGCCTCGGGCGACCGCCCTGGAGACGTGAGATGTCGCACCGCTGTTGTGCGCCCGTTGTCGCCGGTATCGCCCTGGCGTGCCTCGTTACGATGGCCGCCGCCCAGAATCCGACGGTCATCGCGACTTCAACCGTTCAGGCCACCGTGGCCGCTCCGTCGCAGACGCGCTTCCTGCTGCCTGTGCCGGCGTCCGTCCAGTGGGGCGAGGGCCGCCTCCGGCTCGACAGCACGTTCACGGTGGCGGTCCGCGGCCACTCGGACGCGCGCCTCAGCGGGGCGGTGTGGCGGATGCTCCAGCGCCTCGAGAAGCGTCTCGGCGTGTCGCTGACGCGATCGCCGGAAGGCGCGGCACCGTTCGCCCTCTCCACGGACTTCGCAAGCGCGACGCTCGTCGTCGAGGCGCAGGGTCCCGGCCAGACGGTGCAGACGGAAACGGAGGACGAGTCGTACACGCTCGACGTCACTTCGGCGCGAGCCGTGCTCCGCGCGCCGACGGTCGTCGGCGTGATCCGTGGCCTCGAGACCTTCCTCCAGCTGGTGGAGGGAGACCGCTCCGGCTTCTCTGTCCCCGCCGTCACGATCCAGGACCGCCCGCGCTTCCCCTGGCGCGGGATCCTCATCGACGTGAGCCGCCACTTCGAGCCCGTCGCGGTCATCGAGCGCAATCTCGACGCGATGGCCGCCGTGAAGCTGAACGTCCTCCACTGGCACCTCTCGGACGACCAGGGCTTCCGCGTGGAGAGCCGCCGCTTCCCGAAGCTCCAGGAGCAGGCCTCCGACGGCCTCTTCTACACGCAGGCCGAGATCCGGGCCGTCGTGGCCTACGCGCGGGACCGCGGCATCCGCGTGGTGCCGGAGTTCGACGTGCCGGGCCACTCCACGTCGTGGCTGGTGGCGTATCCCGAATACGCGAGCGCGCCGGGCCCCTTCGCTCTCGAGCGGGAGTTCGGCGTCTTCGACCCCACCTTCGATCCCACGAACGAGCGGGTGTACCGCTTCCTCGACCGCTTCGTCGGCGAGATCGCGGCGCTCTTCCCCGACCCGTACTGGCACGTGGGCGGCGACGAGAACAGCGGTGTGGAGTGGAGCGCGAACCCCCGCATCCAGGCGTTCAAGCGCGCGCGCGGCTTCGCGACCAACGAGGCGCTGCAGACGTACTTCAACCAGCGGCTCCTTCCCATCCTGGCGAAGCACGGCAAGCGGATGGTGGGGTGGGACGAGATCCTGGAGCCGGGGCTCCCCACCTCCTCGGTGATCCAGTCGTGGCGCGGGCGCGCCACGCTGGACTCCGCCGCGCACCGCGGCTACACCGCTATCCTCTCCAGCGGCTGGTACCTCGACCACCAGCGCACGGCCGAGTACCACTATGCGGTGGATCCCCTGCCGGCGACGAGCACGCTCACCCCCGAGGAAGCGGCGCGCATCCTCGGCGGCGAGGCGTGCATGTGGGCCGAGCACGTGGGGCCGGAGACGATCGACTCGCGCATCTGGCCTCGGGCGGCGGCGATCGCGGAGCGGCTCTGGTCGCCGCGCGAGGTGACCGACGTGGCGGACCTGTACCGGCGGCTGGCCGTGGTGAGCGCCCGGCTCGAGGAGACCGGCGTCCAGCACGCGTCGCACACCGACCGGATGCTGCGGCGCCTCGCCGGCAGCGCGGACATCGCGCCCCTCGCGGAGTTCCTGCGGTACGCCCAGCCGGCGTATTTCGGGGAGCGGAGCCAGCTGCAGCGGACGACGCAGCTCAACCCCCTCACGCACCTGGTGGACGCCGCCCGTCCCGATCCCTTCACGCGCTGGCGCATCGGTGCCCTGGTGGACTCTCTCCTGGCCGATCCGCGCCACGCGGCGGGCCGGGGCGAGCTGACGGCGATCTTCGACGCGTGGGGACGCCTCCTCCCGCAGCTCCAGGCCGCGGCCGACTCCTCCCCGCTGGCCGGCGAGGCGTTCCCGGCGGCGGACGTCCTGGCGGCCCTTGGCGCCGCGGGCGTGGATGCGCTCACCTTCCTCGGCGACGGCGCCGTCCCCCCCGACGGGTGGCTGGCGCGGATCACGCCCACCCTCGACCGCGCGGACCGCCCCCTCGGCCTCCTGCGCCTTCCCTTCGGGAGCGCGCTGCGGCGGCTGATCGTCGCGGCGGGCCAGCCGCACTAGGGAGACGACCATGCGCCCGCGTTTCGCACTCGCGATCGTTCCCGCCTTCGCCGCCGCGGCACTGGCGGTCGCCTGCCAGCCGGCTCCGCGGCGCGCGGTGCGCCTCCCCGGTCAGTCGGCGGAGTTCGTGCCCCCCGAGCCGATCGTCCCCTGGGCGCCCCGGCATTACGTCGCGTACCGCGCCGACCGCCCCATCGCGGTGGACGGGCGGCTGGACGAGCCTGCCTGGCGCGCCGCGGCCTGGACCGACGACTTCGTGGACATCGAGGGCCCCTCCCGGCCCACGCCGAGGTTTCGGACGCGCGCGAAGATGCTCTGGGATTCCACGAACCTCTATATCGGCGCGGAGCTCGCCGACCCCGACCTCTGGGGCACGATCACCGAGCGTGACGCCGTCATCTTCCGGGACAACGACTTCGAGGTCTTCATCGACCCCGACGGCGACACCCAGTCGTACTACGAGCTCGAGGTCAACGCCCTCGGCACCGCCTGGGACCTCTTCCTCCCCAAGGCGTATCGCGACGGCGGCCATGCGATGAACGGCTGGGACATCCACGGCCTCCGGGTCGGCGTGCGCGTGGACGGCACCCTGAATCACCCGGGCGACGTGGACCGCGGTTGGACGGTGGAGCTGGCCCTCCCCTGGGCCGCGCTCCGCGACGCCGCGAACACCGCCGCGCCCCCGAAGCTCGGAGACCAGTGGCGGATGAACTTCTCGCGGGTCGAGTGGCGGACCCGCGTGGAGGCGGGCCGCTACGTGAAGCTCGCCGACTCCACGACCGGCAAGCCGCTCGCCGAGGACAACTGGCTGTGGACGCCGCAGGGCGTGGTGAACGCGCACTACCCCGAGATGTGGGGCTTCGTGCAGTTCTCCGCGCACCCGGCGGGGCAGGGCACCGACCTCTTCGCTGCGCACCCTGAGGACGCCCTCAAGTGGATGCTGCGCGTCCTCTACTACCGGGAACGCGCCTTCCACGCCGCGCACGGCTTCTGGACCGACGACCTCGCCAAGCTCCGTCTCACGGCGCCGCCCCTCCGCGGCGGGCCGTGGCCGCCCACCATGGCGATCACCCCCTCCTTCTACGAGGCGTCGCTGCCCGCGCCCGGCGGGAAGCGCGTGGTCCTCACCTCAGACGGGGCCGTGCGGTGAACCTCGGCGCGCTCGACTGGCTGATCATCGCCGCCTTCTTCGTCTTCGTCGGCGGCACCGCCGTCGTCTCGCGCCCGCTGGTGCGGAGCGTGGCCGACTTCCTCGCCGCCGGCCGCACCGCCGGCCGGTACGTCCTCTCCGTCTCGCAGGGGGCCGCCGCCGTCGGGGCCATCACCATCGTCGGCACGCTGGAGATGAACTACATCGCCGGCTTCCAGCAGACGTGGTGGGCGTTCACGACCGCCATCGTCGTCATCGTCATCGCGGTGACCGGGTGGGTGGCCTACCGCTTCCGCGAGACGCGCTGCCTCACGATGGCGGAGTTCTTCGAGCGGCGGTACAGCCGCCGGTTCCGGATCTTCGCCGGCTCCATCGCCTACCTCTCCGGCATCGTGAACTTCGGCATCTTCCCGGCCGTGGAGGCGCGGTTCTTCATCTACTTCGTCGGCCTCCCGCACCGCTTCGCGTTCCTCGGCGTGGACGTCGCGACCTTCCCGGTGATGGTGGCGTTCCTCCTGGCGTTGTCCCTCGCCCTCGTCTTCGTCGGCGGGCAGGTGGCGGTCATCCTCACCGACTTCCTCCAGGGCCTCTTCATCACCGCCCTCTTCCTCGTGATGAGCGGGTACCTCCTCGTGCGGGTGCGCTGGAGCCAGGTGGTCGCCGGCCTCCTCACCGCGCCGCACGGCGCGTCCCTCGTGGATCCGTACCACGCGGGCCAGGTGGCGGACTTCAACTTCTGGTACTTCCTCATCGGCGTGATCGGCGTCGTCTACACCTGGATGTCGTGGCAGGGGACGCAGGGATACAACGCGTCGGCGAAGTCGGCGCACGAGGCGCGGATGGCGTGGGTCCTCTACGCCTGGCGGATGATCCCGCAGACGCTCGTCCTGCTGGTGATCGCCGTCGTCGCCTTCGCGGTGCTGCACAACGCCGACTTCGCGGGGGAGGCCGCGCGGGCCAACGCCGTCATCGGCGGTGCGGGCGCGCCGATGATCCAGAGCCAGCTCCGGGTGCCGGTCGTCCTCGGCCAGCTCCTTCCGCACGGAATGATGGGCGCCTTCACCGCCGTGATGCTGGCGACGGCCCTCACCTGCAAGTCCGCCTACATGCACTCCTGGGGCAGCATCTTCGTGCAGGACGTGTTCATCCCCCTGCGCGGGAAGCCCCTCGAGCCGCGGGAGCACCTGCGGGTGCTGCGCTGGTCCATCCTCTTCGTGGCGGCGTTCACCTTCGCCTTCAGCATCCTCTTCCAGCAGAGCCAGGCGATCTTCCTCTTCTTCGCCATCACCGGCGCGATCTTCGCCGGCGGCTCGGGCGCGGTCATCATCGGCGGCCTCTACTGGAAGCGGGGGACCACGGCCGCCGCGTACACCGCGATGATCCTCGGCGCGGGGATCTCGGTGGGCGGGATCGTCCTCCTCCAGCTCGACCCGAAGTTCCCCGTGAACGGGCAGTGGTTCTGGGGGATCGCGATGGTGGCCGCCACTGCCGGCTACATCGTGGTGTCGCTCCTGAGGAAGGGCGGCGCGGCGGACCTCGAGCGGCTCCTCCATCGCGGCGCGCACGCGCTGCCGCAGGACGTGATAGCCGTCACCGATCTTCCGCCCGTGGGATGGCGCGCCCTCGGCCTCGACCGCGACGCGACCCGCGGCGACCGCGTCACCGTGCTCGCGACCTACGGCTGGATCCTCCTCTGGGCCGTAGCGTTCGTGGTCGGCACCGTGCTCAGCGCGACGGGCGCCGTGAGCGAGGCGGCGTGGGCGACCTTCTGGCACGCGTTCCTCGTGATCAACCTCGTGGCGGGGGTCGTGGTGCTCTTCTGGTTCGGTACCCTCGGCATCAGGGACCTCGGGCGGATGCTGCGCGCCCTCCGCAGCCGCGAGCGCGACGCGACCGACGACGGCTTCGTACGGAGGGTGGTGCCGTGACGCTCCTGCGCAGTCCCCGGAACCCGATCCTCACTCGGGCCGACATCCCCGCCGTCCTCCCCGACTTCGGCGACGTCACGTCGGTGTTCAACCCGGGGGCCATCCACGACGGCGGCCGCACGCTCCTGATGCTGCGCGTCCAGAGCCGCGGCCGCCGGACGGCGCTCGTCATGGCTGAGAGCGATGACGGTGAACGGTTCACGGTCCACGGTTCACCGGTGGTCTTTCGGGGAGTGGAAGGGGCAGGCGAGAAGCTCCACCACCTCTACGACCCGCGCCTCACCCGCATCGGCGACACCGTCTACGTGGTCTTCGCCGCCGACACGGAGACCGGCTGCAAGCTCGGCGTGGGCTCCACAAAGGACTTCGAGACCTTCGACTTCATCGGGCTCGGCAGTCACCCCGACATCCGCAACGGGGTCCTCTTCCCCGAGAAGATGGGCGGCCGATTCGTGCGCCTCGACCGCCCCAACCGGTCCGCGCTCGAAGGGGGTGTCACGTCGGGGGACGAGATCTGGCTCTCCACCTCCAGCGATCTGGTGGAGTGGAAGCCGGAGCGGGCGGTGATGGGCGGGCGCTGGCACTACTGGGACGAGCGCATCGGCTCGGGGCCGCCGCCAGTGAAGACGCGACAGGGGTGGCTGCACCTCTACCACGGCATCGCCACGCACTTCGCGAGCGTGAGCATATACCAGGTCGGTGCCGTCCTCCTCGACCTCACCGACCCCTCCAAGGTTCTGGCGCGGAGCTGGAACAACATCCTGGAGCCGCGGGAGCTGTACGAGCTGATGGGCCAGGTGCCCAACGTCGTCTTCCCCGGTGGGATGGTCGTCGAGCGCCGCGACGCGGACGGCTTCGCCCTTCCCGAGTCCCGGGTGCTGGTGTACTACGGCGCGGCCGATTCCTGCGTAGGGCTCGCGTCGACGACGGTCGGGGAATTGCTCGGAGCGTGTGATGGCCCGGCGTAAGACCGGGAAAGCTGCGGCATCGCCCTGGCCCGCGCCCGCCTCGGGAGACGCCTCCGCATCCCCCGATGCGCCGCCCGCCGACCCGCGCGTCGCCTTCATCGTCTCGCATACCCACTGGGACCGCGAGTGGTACCTGCCGTTCCGGCGGTTCCGCGTGCACCTCGTGGACGTGGTGCGGCAGGTGCTCGACGCCCTGGAGGCGGGCGGGGAGTTCCGCCACTTCCTCCTCGACGGCCAGGCCATCGTCCTCGAAGACCACCTCGCCCTCCATCCCGACGACGCAGCGCGGATCCGCGCGCTGGTGCAGGACGGGAAGCTCTCCATCGGACCGTGGTACGTCCTCCCCGACTGGTTCCTCGTGAGCGGGGAGGCCATCGTCCGCAACCTCCTCGTCGGCCACCAGGCGTGCGGACGCTTCGGGCCGGTGCAGAAGATCGGCTATATGCCCGACTCGTTCGGGCATGTGGCGCAGATCCCGCAGATCCTCCGGCGCGCGGGCATCGAGTCGTTCATCTACACCCGCGGCAACGACGACGCGGCCGACGCGTGCGGGGGCGAGTACCGCTGGGAAGCGCCCGACGGCAGCGACGTCCTCGCGGTGAACCAATACCGCGGCTACGACGCCGCGGCGGGGCTCGGCTTCGACAGCTACTGGGCGGCGCACACCCGTCGCGCCGTGGACCCCGCCCGCGCGGTGTCGAAGGTGCGGGAGCTGTTCGCGGGGATGGCCGCGCGCTCGCGGGGCGACGTCCGGCTCCTCTGCAACGGCGGGGACCACCTCCCGCCCCAGCAGGAGTTCGAGGCCGTGCTCGGCGCGCTGCGCGCCGCCTTCCCGCGCACCGAGTTCCGCCACGCCGGCCTCGCGGAGTTCGTCACGGCGGTGCGCGCGGCGGGCACGGCCACGAAGCGCCACCGCGGAGAGTTGCGCGGCGGCAAGGACCAGTTCATCCTCTCCGGCGTCTGGTCGGCGCGCACCTACCTCAAGCAGATGAACGACGAGGCGGAGACCCTCCTCGAGCGCTGCGTCGAGCCGGTGTCCGCGTACCTCCACTTCCGGCACGGGCAGCCGTACCCCGTCGGCGCGCTCGCCGACGCGTGGCGCCTCCTCCTCCAGAACCATCCGCACGACTCGATCTGCGGCTGCTCGACCGACGAGGTGCACCGGGAGATGGTGCCGCGGTTCGCGGGTGTGGTGGATACCGCGGAGCAGGTCCTCACCGACCAGATGGTGGGCCTCGCGCCCACCTTCGCCGCGGACCCGGAGGGGGACGCCGCGATCGTGCTCACGGTTATGAACCCGCTCCCCGCCGTCCGGAGCGAGGTGATCGAGCGGCTCGTCGTCGTGACGTCCCCCGGCGTGGACGCCGAGGGGCTGGAGCTGGTGGACGACGCGGGTCGGCCCGTGCCCTGCCAGGTCACGTACGCCTGGTGGGTGGAGCGCTTCTGGGGGATCGACTACCGCACGGCGCCGTGGGGGGATCGGCAGGCGGCCTTCTTCGCGTCGTACCGCGAGGAGTTCGGGCGGCGCATCCTGAAGCGCGGTCCCGGCGGTGGGAAGAACGACCAGTTTGTCGAGATCCGCTTCCTCGCCCGTGACCTCCCGGCGTTGGGGCACGCGACGTAGCGGTTGCGGCCACGCGCCGACGCTCCGCCGATCGTGGCCCCGTCCCCCGTCACTTCTCACGCCTCACCCCTTACGTGTTCCCTCGAGAACTCTCAGATCCTCGTCACTCTCCACGCGAACGGGACCTTCGATGTGACGCATAAGGTCACTGGCCGCGCCTTCGAGGGCCTCAACCTCCTCACTGACACCGAGGACGTTGGGGACGAGTACGACTACGCCCCCGCCGCCGGATCGGAGACGCTCACGGCCGCCGGCGCGACGGGCGAGGTCCGTGTCGTGGAGGCCGGCGGCCTCCTGGGGCGGCTCGAAGCGTCGTTCGCGTTCCGGCTCCCGGAGTCCATCGGGAAGGGGCGGAAGCGGCGGGCGCGGCGGAAGGTGGACTGTCCCGTGACGGTCCGGCTCACCCTGCGCGCGGACAGTCCCCTCGTCGAGATCGAGATGGCCGTGGAGAACCGGGCGCGGGACCACCGGCTCCGTGCCCTCTTCGCCGCTGGGATCGAGACGGACACCGTGGTCTCCGACGGCCATTTCCACCTCGAGCGCCGGCCGGTGGACATCGCGTCGCACCCGGACTGGCTGCAACCGCCTGCGGACACGCATCCCCAGCGGGAGTTCTCCCTGGTAGAGGATGCACGGGGCGGTCTCGCGGTCCTGGCGCGCGGCCTCCCGGAGATCGCGCCCACGCGGGATGCATCGCGCCGAGCGGGGTTCGCGCTCACGCTCCTCCGCGCGGTGGGGTGGCTCTCGCGCGACGACCTCCCGACGCGCCGCATGCGGAACGCCGGTCCCACGCTCGCCACGCCCGATGCGCAGTGCCTCGGCGCCCACCGCTTCCGCTACGCGGTCCTCCCGTACACCGGGGACCACGTCGCGGGGGGCGTGAAGACCTGGAGCGAGCGGTGGCGCACGCCGCCGGTCGTGGTACAGGGCGTGGTGGACGGGCACGTGCCCGGCGGCACGGGGCTGTTCGCGCTGCGCGGCGAGGGCGTGCACGTGAGCGCCATCAAGAAGCACGAGTCCCGCGAGACGCTCGTGGTGCGCCTCTGCAATCTCGCCGGCGCGCGCCGCGAGGCGGCGCTCCGCTTCGAGCCCGATGTGGTCGGCGCCTGGCGGGCGGATCTGCTCGAGGAGCGTCTCTGCGACTTGATGACGGCAGGCCGGGAGGTGGTGGTGGAGCTCGGCCCGCACGAGATCGCGACGGTGGAGGTGGAGCTCACCGGCTGACCGCACGCGGTGCGCCGGTGCGCCGCAGTCGTGCGCCGTCGTATGTGCGCCGGGAAGGGAGGGACTGTATGGGGCTCAGCATCAGCAGTACCGCATTCGCTGGGGGCGCGGCGATCCCCGCCAGGTACACGTGCGAGGGGCCCAACGTCTCGCCCCCGCTCAGCTTCTCGGGGGCGCCGCACGCGACGGAGAGCCTGGTCCTCATCGTGGACGACCCGGACGCCCCCGATCCCCGCGCGCCG
>JADGQW010000289.1 GCA_017881505.1 Gemmatimonadales bacterium | reverse complement strand
GAGCCTGCTGGCCGGAGCGGGGCCCGCGCTGCGGGCGATGCGTGTGGACCTGTCGGATGCCATGAAGCGGGGGCGCGCGCCCGGCCACGATCGGTGGGCGTTGAGCGTGCGCCGAAGCCTCGTCGCCACCGAGGTGGCCCTGGCCTTCGTGCTGGCCACCGGCGCCGGTCTCCTTACCCGGAACTTCGTGCGCTACCTCGAATGGCGGCCCGGCTTCGAGCGCGGGCACCTTCTCACCTTCTGGGTCTTGGCGTCGACCGGCTCGTATCCGGACCGCGCACACGTCCAGGCGCTGTTCGAGCGGATCACGGCCGACATGCGCAGTATCCCGGGGGTGCTGGGAGCCGGCACGGCCTCGAGCGGCCCGCTCTTCGGTGGGGTGGAGACCGGGGAGTTCCTCAGCGACGCGGACACGGTCGCGGCGCGGTATGCCGACGTCAGCCCCGACTATTTCCGCACCATCGGCATCGGGCTGCTCCGCGGGCGCTGGCTGACCGAGGCGGACCGCCAGGGGGCGCCGGATGTCGCCCTGGTGAACGAGACGATGGCGCGGCGGCTCTGGCCCGGGCGCGATCCGATCGGGCAGCGGGTCCGCGACAAGGACGCTCGTGAGGCGATGGAGGTCGTCGGGGTGGTGGCCGACGTGCCTTCGCTCGTGCCCGGGAGGCCGAGTGAGGCCGAGATCTACTGGCCGTTCGCCCAGTCGCCGCGCTGGGCGAGCTACGTCGTCCTCCGGACCGCCGGCACACCAATCGCCGTCGCGCGCGAGGTGCGCGCTCGCCTGGGCGGTGTGGACCCCGATCTCGAGGCCGCGAATCTGATGACCATGAACGAGCGGGTGGAGGGGCGGTTGCGGCGCCCTCGCTTCACGATGCTGCTGATCGGGATCTTCGCCTTCGTGGCGCTCCTGCTGGCAGGAGTCGGGACGTACGGCGTGGTGGCCGCCACGGTCGCGAGTCGCACCCGCGAGATCGGAGTGCGCGTGGCCCTCGGGGCGAGCGTCGGGAACGTGGTCGGGATGGTGCTTGGGCAGGGGATGGCGATGGCGGCCGCCGGGCTCGTCGCAGGCGCGGGTGTCGCGCTCATCCTGACGCGGCTGGCGCGGAGCCTGATCTACGGCGTGGTCGCCACCGACCCCCTCACGTGGAGCGCCGTCGCGGTCCTGGTCCTGGCGGTCACCGCGACCGCGTGCTTCGTCCCGGCCCGGCGCGCCGGGATGGTGGATCCGAACGAGGCGCTGCGGGAGGAGTGACCCCTCACACCTTGTGGTGGCCCACGCGTGCCGCCTCCGCCCCGTCCTCC
>JADGQW010000288.1 GCA_017881505.1 Gemmatimonadales bacterium | reverse complement strand
AAAAAACTCCTGCCGGAGGAGCCGCAGCACCTGGATCGCCATCCGCCGGATCTCCTGCTCGGCGCCCTCGCCGCAGCGCAGCTCCAGCATCGTCCGCCACGCCCGGACGTTCGCGCTCACGACGATCTTGGTCTCGGTGGCGTTGGGCAGCACCGACCGCGCCGCCTCGCGCGCCATCTTGCGGCGGTGGACCTTGTCGGCCACCCACTCGTACTTCTTCATCAGGCCTTCCACCGCGGCGACGTACGCGGCCTGGGCCGCCGTGACCTGGGCGAGCCACTGCGCCTCGAGCGCCGCGTCACCGAGGAGGGCGGGGGGGACCACGAAGGCGGCGTGCGACTCGTCCACGTACCGCTGGCTCAGCTGGCTGTAGCCGAACCCGGCCCGGTGCCGCACCAGCTCGTGCGAACAGGAGCGGGAGATCCCCTCGATCAGCAGCACGTACACGGCGTGCTCGAGGACCGAGCCGTGCCCCTGCTTGCGGATGTTCTCGAGGTAGTCGCCGGTCGAGCGCTTCGCCGGGTTCGCCTGGCTCATGTAGCAGAGGCGGCCGGCGAACTCCGCCAGGCGCTCGCCGTCGGTGGCATCCCCCTGCCAGGCGACGCTCAGGTGCGCCGGCTCGACGAACTGCGGGCGGGCGAGAAGCGAGATGGTCGGCGCGCGGAGGATGTCCATGGGTCAGGTGATGAGTGATGGGTGATAGGTACTTCCGCTATCGGCTATTGGCTATCGGCGCCCCGCTCCTAGCTCCCCGCTTCCTCCGCCAGCCCCAGCTTGAACGTGCTCCACGCCGCCTCGCGCTCGATGGTCCGGAGCCGCTCCGCCACCGCCGGCGGGATCCGCGGGGCCGCGAGGCCGACCTTGAGGGGCAGGTCGAGGGGCCGTGCGCCGGCCAGGGCCACCACCACGCCGGGATTCAGGATGCCGGCGGGGTCCCACGCCTCCTTCACCCTCCGGCAGAGCGCGGCGAACGGCGCGCCGAAGGTGTCCTCGAGGTACGGCGAGCGGAGGCGGCCGTCGCCGTGCTCACCCGACGGCGTGCCGCCGAGGGCGATCTGGGCCGCGGTCACGTCGTCGAGGCAGGCGGTGAGCCGCTGCACCAGGTCCGGCGCGCGCACGTCGGCGATGATGTTGGCGTGCAGGTGCCCGTCCCCCGCGTGGCCGAAGATGACGATCCGGAACCCGTGGCGGGCCGCGAGGTCGCGCAGCGCGGCGATGTAGGCGCCGAGGCGCTGGACCGGCACGCACCCGTCCTCGACGACCTGCAGGGAGCGCAGGTCGTCGGGCATGCGGGTCAGGATGGGGCTGGCGAGGTGCCGCAGCTCCCACAGCTCGGCCACCGACGCCGGATCGTCCGCGCGCTCGATCGCGGAGGCGAGTCCCTCCATCGCCGCCGCCGCACCGGCGCCGTCCCCTTCGAACTCCGCGAGGAGGACGGCCTCCGTGTCCGGGGGCAGCGTCCGGTGCGCGGTCGCCTGCACGAAGTCGAGGTACGTGCGGTCCATCAGCTCGACGGCCGACGGCTCGAGGGGCAGGAGCCCGAGCACCGCGGCACCGACGTCCTCGAGGGAGCGAAGGGCGACGAGGAGGGTGGAGGTCCGTTCCGGCAGGGGCGCGAGCGCCACCTCGACGCCGGTCACGAAGGCGAGGGTGCCTTCGCTCCCCACCAGGAGCCGCGTCAGGTCGCCGGACCGCGCCCATCCCGGGAGGTCGTACCCCGACGAGTTCTTCGGCGTGTGCGGCATCGCGGCCGCCAGGGCCAGGGCGTCCCGCGCGATGGCGGGCGCGACATCGCGGAGGAACCGCTCCTCCGCCGCCGTTCGGGGAAGGGCCAGCGCGACCGTGCCCCCGTGCCCCTGTGCCCCTGTGCCCGCCGCCCCGACCTCCCCGTCGGCGGTGACGAAGTCCAGCCTCAGCACCCATCCGCGCATTGCGCCGTACTTGAGGGTGTGCGGGCCCGCGGCGTTGGTGGCGACCATCCCGCCGAGGGTGCAGAACTTCCCGCTGGCGGGATCGGGGGGGAGGAAGAGGCCGTGCTTCGCGGCGGCCTCGTTGAGCGCGCGGTAGGTGATCGCGGCGCCGGCGCGCGCGGTGCGCGAGGCCGGATCCACGACCGGTGGCTGGGCGAACCCCTGGGTCAGGTCCACCACCACGCCGGGGCCGACGTTCCCGCCGGCCATCCCGCTCCCCGCGCCCCGGGGCCCCAGGGGCGAGCCGGTCTCGGCCGCCCAGCGGACCAGCGCGACGAGGTCGTCCAGGTCCTTTGGCACGGCGA
>JADGQW010000232.1 GCA_017881505.1 Gemmatimonadales bacterium | reverse complement strand
CGCGTCGTGCGAGGCGCTGGAGGGGGCGGCCCGGCTGCTCGCGCTCGGGAAGGGGAAGGGGGCCTTCCGGGTCGCGCAGGGCGAGGAGGCGCCGCTCGCGGGCGTGCCGGACCTCGCGCTCCGCGCCGATCGCGCCCCCAACGTCCACGGTGCCGAGGCCGCGGGCTTCGGGCGCGACTGGGCGGGCGCCGTCGCGGGGATGCGCTCGGCGGGGCTCGTGCTGGTGCTCGACGAGGGCCTCGACGGCGTCGAGGCGCCCCCCTCCGGGGTGCCGATGATCTACGTCGGGACCGCGTTGCCGGAGGCGGCACGGGGTGCGGCCGTGGTCCTCCCGTGCGCCAACGCGGCGGAGGAGGAGGGGACCTTCACGAACCTCCGCGGGCGGCGGCAGGCGTACTGCCAGGCGAAGACCCCTCCCGGGCTGGCGCGGCCGGCGGCCTGGATCCTCGAGGAAGTCCTTGCGGCGCTGGGCGCGGGGACGGGGGTGGCGGCGTGAAGTGGGTCACGGGGTCCGCCTTCGTCTACCTGTCGGCGGTGAAGATCCTGGCGGTCTTCGGGCTGCTCATGCTCATCATCGCCTTCTGGACGCTCGTCGAGCGGCGGGGGGCCGCCTTCATCCAGAACCGGCTGGGTCCCAACCGGGTCGGCCCCGGGGGACTCTTCCAGCCGGTCGCCGACGGCCTCAAGAACTTCTTCAAGGAAGAGACCCTCCCCCCGTTCGCCGACCGCGCCCTCTTCGTGCTCGCGCCGATGATGGCGTTCATCCCGGCCTTCCTGACCTTCTCGGTCGTCCCCTTCGCCTCGCCGCTCCCCACGCCGTGGGGGCTGGTGCGGATGCAGGTGGCGGACCTGCCGATCGGGTTCCTCTTCATCCTCGCGATCAGCTCGCTGGGGGTGTACGGCTTCGTCCTGGCCGGGTGGTCGGCGAACAACAAGTACGCGCTCCTCGGCGGCCTGCGGGGCTCGGCGCAGCTGGTCTCGTACGAGATCGCGATGGGGCTCTCGGCCGTGGCGGTGCTGGTCTTCGCGGGGGACATCTCGCTCAACGTGATCGTCGCCCGCCAGCAGGCGAGCGTGTGGTTCGTGCTCCCCCTCTTCCTCGCCTTCTTCCTCTTCCTCGTGGCCGCGTTCGCGGAGACGAACCGGCTCCCCTTCGACCTCCCCGAGGCCGAGTCGGAGCTGGTGGCGGGCTACCACACCGAGTACTCCGCGATGAAGTTCGCGATGTTCTACCTCGCCGAGTACTCCAACATGGTCACCGCGTCGGGGCTCCTCGTCTGCCTCTTCTTCGGCGGGTGGGACATCCCCTTCACGAGCTGGGACAACACGGCGCCCTGGACCGTCTGGAAGACCCTGGCGACGTTCGTGGCCTTCTGGGCCAAGACGCTCTTCTTCCTGCTCCTGTACGTCTGGGTGCGGTGGACGGTGCCGCGGTTCCGCTTCGACCAGCTGATGGACCTCGGCTGGAAGGTCCTGCTCCCCACCGCGCTCGGCTATGTCATCTTCATCGCCCTCGCGACGTGGGCGCTGGAAGTGCCGGGGCACGAGTTCGGCGTCCGGGAGGGGCTGATCCTGGCCGCCGCGAACGTGGTGCTCGGCTACTTCTTCTTCCGGGTCCTGGACCGCAACCGGGTGCTGGGCGGGCCCGCCAACCGCGGGCGGAAGCTCTGGCGGGCTTCCGCGGCGCGCCGGAGGTCGTGAGATGCCCATCACCGTGAAGACCGTGGGCCGCCCCACGACCGAGTCCTCGTACGTGCGGGCCGCGCTGCACGGGATGGCGCTGACCTTCAAGCACCTCCTGCAGCCGAAATGGACGATGCAGTACCCGGAGGAGAAGTCGTCCGCGACGTGGACGATCTCCTCCCGCTACCGCGGCACCCACCGGATGGCGGTGGACGAGACCGGCAAGGCCAAGTGCGTGGCGTGCGGCCTCTGCCCGCAGGTCTGTCCGGCCAACTGCATCAAGCTGATCCCCGGGGAGGACGAGCAGGGGAACCGCTACCCGCTGGTCTACGAGATCGACGAGTTCCGGTGCGTCTTCTGCGGGTACTGCCAGGAGGTCTGCCCCGAGGAAGCCATCCACCTCGGCGTGCACTACGAGAACGCCGAGTACGGCCGGGAGGGCTTCGTGTACGACCTCAAGCGGCTGATGGCCCAGCCGCACGAGATGTCCACGCTCTGGGATCCGGCCGATCCCAAGGGCGAGTGAGGCGATCGTGACCTTCGCGTTCTGGTTCTTCGCCGGGGCGGCCATCCTCGCGTCGTTCCTGTGCATCACCCGCCGGAGCCCGGTGTCGAGCGCGCTCTGGCTCATCACCACGCTGTTCAACGTCGCCGCGCTCTTCGTGCTCCTCGACGCGCACTTCCTGGCGGCGGTGCAGGTGCTGGTCTACGCCGGCGCGATCATGGTGCTCTTCCTGTTCGTGATCATGCTCCTGAACCTCGGGGACGCGGCCCCCGGGGAGAACCCGCGCTGGTCGCCGAGCCGCGTGGTCGGCTTCCTCGCCGGCCTCGGGCTGCTGGCGGAGCTGCTGGTGCTGCGGAGCGCGGTCCCCCCCGACGCCATCCGGCTGCCGCCGGGCGTGGTCGCGGGGGAGATGGCGGGCCACGGGGCGGTGCAGTCCCTGGCCGTGCCCCTCTTCCAGGCGTACCTGGTGCCCTTCGAGATCACGTCGCTGATGCTCCTGGCGGCGATCGTCGGGGCCGTCGTGCTCGCCAAGCGGAGGCTGTGACCGTGTTCCTCGGACCCGCGCTCGCGGTCTCGGCGATCCTCTTCGCCCTCGGCGCCGCCGGCGTCCTGCTGCGCCGCAACGCCATCATCATCTTCATGTGCATCGAGCTGATGCTCAATGCCGTGAACCTGACGTTCGTCGCGCTCTCGCAGCAGCTCGGCGTGGACGGCCAGGTGTTCGTCTTCTTCGTGATGACCGTCGCCGCGGCCGAGGCCGCGGTCGGCCTCGCCATCGTCATCGCGGTGTTCCGCCACCGCGAGTCGGTGAACCTCGAGAACATCAACCTGCTCCGCGGGTGAACCCTCTCGCCGGCACGGCGGCCGACCTCGTCGGCCTGACGATCCTCCTCCCGTTCCTCGGCTTCCTCGTGAACGGGACCCTCGCCTTCCTCCGGCCGCGCGCGAAGGGGCTGGTGAGCGCTGTGGGGGTGGGGTCGGTGGCGCTCTCGTTCGCCGTCGGCGTCGCGGTGTTCCTCGCGGTCCTCGGGGCACGACCCGACGCCCCGTACGTCCTCACCCTGTGGACCTGGATGCCGGTGGGCGACCTCCACATCGCCGCGGCGCTGCAGGTGGACCAGCTGTCGGTGGTGATGCTGCTCGTGGTGACGGGCGTCGGCGCGCTCATCCACGTCTTCAGCGTCGGGTACATGGGGGAGGACCCGGGGTACGCCCGGTACTTCGCGTACCTCAACCTCTTCATCGCCTTCATGCTCGTGCTGGTCCTCAGCGCCTCCTACCCGGTGATGTTCATCGGCTGGGAGGGCGTGGGCCTCTGCTCGTACCTCCTGATCGGCTATTACTGGGACAAGGACTTCGCAGCGGACGCCGGCAAGAAGGCGTTCGTCGTCAACCGCATCGGCGACTTCGGGTTCGCCCTGGG
>JADGQW010000069.1 GCA_017881505.1 Gemmatimonadales bacterium | reverse complement strand
TAGACGTGCGCGTAGGCGGTGGCGTGATCCGTCCCCGTCCGCAGGAGCGCGACGAGGTTGATGCGCCCCAGCGAGTCGGCGGTGGCCGGCAGGAAGGCGCCCCCGGCCACCACGTCGCCCGAGTCGGGGAGGAGGCGGTCCTCGCCTCCGGCGTAGTCGCGCAGCAGGCCGGCGAGCTCCGGCTCCGCGGGGATGGGGCCGCGCACCAGCCAGGAGCGGATGGCGAGGTCCTGGGCGGGGAGCGCGCCGGCGGCGAGGAGCCCCAGGCCGGCGACGACGAGGACGCGACGGATGATCATGCGGACCTGCCTCTCGGCTACGACTTCGTGGCGGCTGCCGCGCTCGTGCGGGTGACCCAGACGTCGAAGAGCACGGCGAGAAGGATGATGCCCCCCTTGGCGATCTCCTGCCAGAACGCCTGCACGCCGAGGAGATCGAGCGCGTTGTTGAGCACGCCGAGGAGGAGCGCCCCGATCAGGGTCCCCCACGCGGTGCCGGTGCCGCCAAGGAGCGACGTCCCGCCGATCACCGCCGCGGCGATGGCGTTGAGCTCGTAGAAGGTGCCGGCGTCGGGGCCTCCCGAGCGCAGCTGCCCGACGAGAAGGACGGCGGCGAGTCCGGAGCAGGCGCCCGCGATCGCGTACACGGCGAGCTTGACGAAGGGGACGGGCACGCCCGAGAGGCGCGACGCTTCCTCGTTGCCGCCCACCGCGTAGACGTAGCGGCCGAAACGGGTGCGCGTCAGCACGAAGGCGCCCACCGCGATCACCAGCAGCATTACCAGCGCCGGCACCGGGAATCCGCTGGGGAGGCCGGGCACCGGGAGGCGGCCGCCGCCGAGCCCGTGGAGCACGTCGAGTGCCGCGACCTTCGCCGCGTAGCCGGCGTCCCCCGGATCAGGATACCCGACCGGCACGCCGCCGGTCACCAGGCGCGCGGTGCCCCGCGCGATCGTCATCGTCGCCAGGGTGACGATGAACGGCGCGACGCGCAGGTACGCCACCGCGCCGCCGTTCAGGAGCCCGAGCGCGGCGCCGACGCCGAGTCCGACGGCGATGGCGAGGAGGGCCGCCCCCACCGGTCCGACGGCGCCCAGGACCGCGGCGCTGGTGAGCGTCCTGGCGGCGAGCACGCCGGCCAGCGCGACGATCGAGCCGACCGACAGGTCGATCCCCGCGGTCACGATCACGAACGTCATCCCCAGCGCGATGATCGCATTGATCGAGGCGTGGAGGAGGATGGTCGTGAGGTTGGCCGGGCTGGCGAACTCGGGGATCAGTACCGTGCCGGCCACGAGCATCGCGGCCAGCGCGAGGGGCACGCCGAACTTCGCGAGGGGAGGAGGCCCCCGGCGGACGGGGGGCGCCGCCGCCGCCGGCGCGCTCACGCGGCGTGTCCTTCCGGCAGGGCTGCGGCGAGCACCAGTTCCGGCGTCGCCTCCGCCGCCGCGAACGTCGCGGAGAGCCGCCCCGCGCGCATGACGAGGATGCGGTCCGCGAGCGCCAGGACCTCTGGGAGCTCCGAGGAGATCACCAGCACCGCCTTCCCGCGGTCCGCGAGGGCGCGGAGCTGGCGGTGGATCTCGATCTTCGCCCCCACGTCCACGCCGCGCGTCGGCTCGTCCACCACCAGGACGTCGGCGTCGGCGAGGAGCCACTTCGCCAGTACGACCTTCTGCTGGTTGCCGCCGGAGAGGGTGCCCGCCGGCCGCTCGAGCGTGCCTGGGGCCAGTTCCACGGCCGCGATCTGCGCGGCCGCGGCGTCGCGCTCCGCGCGGAGGCGCAAGGTGCCGAAGCGCGTGAAGCGGCGCAGCGAGGGGAGCGTGGCGTTCTCCCGGACGAGGAGGCCGAGGATCAGCCCCTGCGTCTTGCGGTCCTCGGGCACGTAGGCGAGACCGCGCGCGATGGCGTCCCCCGGCGTGCGGGGCCGGAAGGGGCGCCCGCCAAGGAGCACCTCGCCCGCGTCCCACCGGTCGGCGCCCGCGAGGCAGCGCGCGAGCTCGGTGCGGCCGGCCCCCACCAGACCCGCGAGCCCGACGATCTCGCCCCGCCGGATGGTGAAGGAGACGTCCGCGAACCGTGGCCGGCGCGCCAGGCCCCGCACCTCGAGCGCGACGACGTCGCTGGTGCCGCCCGCGCCGGCGCCCCGGCCCCCCTGCGCGGCGAGCCGCTCGTACTCGACGTCCCGTCCCACCATGTGGCGGATCAGCGCCGGCTCGTCCACCTGCGCGGTGGGCCCCGTCCACACGCGCCGCCCGTCGCGCAGCACGGTGACGGTGGAGGAGACGGCGCGGACCTCCTCCAGCCGGTGCGACACGAAGATCACGGCCAGCCCGCGCTCCGCCATCCGCCGCATCTGGACGAAGAGGTGCGCGGTCTCCCGCGTCGAGAGTGCCGCCGTCGGCTCGTCGAGAGCGATCACCCGCGCGTCGCGCACCAGGGCGCGCGCCAGCTCGACGAGCTGACACTCGGCCGTGGAGAGCCGGCTGACGGGCGTGGACGGGTCGAAGGCCGCGCCCAGCTCACCGAGGGCCCGGGCCGCGTCGCGCCGCGCCGCCTCCCCGTCGAGCAGGCCGCGGCGCATCGGCTCCATCCCGAGGAAGATGTTGGCGTCGGCGCCGAGGGAGGGGACGAGCGCGAATTCCTGATAGATGACGGTGATGCCGCAGCGCAGGCCGTCGCGCGGGCTCGTCAGGCGAAGGACCGTCCCGTCCAGCGCGATGGTGCCCGCGTCCGCGCGCTCGGCACCCGCGAGGATCTTGAGGAGCGTGGACTTCCCCGCTCCATTCTCGCCGACGAGGGCGTGCACCGTCCCGGCCTCCACCTCGAGATCCACCGCGTCGAGGGCGGTGACGCCGGGGTACCGCTTGGTGACGTCGCGCAGCGCGAGCAGGGCCACGCGCCCAAGCTAACGCGCCGTCGCCACCCTCGCACGGTCCGCGCGGGCGTGGCGCACCGGGGCGCGGCGCGGTAGCATCGTGGGGTGATCGCCGCGGCACTCTGCCTCATCGCTGCCGCCGTCGCGCCGCAGGACACCGGGATGCTGGACGTGCCCGTGTATCGCGACGAGGCGTTCGGCGTCGCCATCCCGCGCCCGTTCCCCGACTGGGTCTTCTCGCCCGGCGGCACGCGCGGGACGAGCACCGTCCTCTTCCACCCCCGCGACGCCTCCCTCCGCGAGCAGTTGTGGGGCGCCCTGGTCCTGATCTCCTTCGACCGCCCCGTACCCCTCGGCGAGATCGCCGACCAGCGCGTCCGGACGACTTGGCAGCCTGCGCTCGGTCGCACCTTCGACGTGCTCACGAGGGACTCCATCACCGTCGCCGGCCTGCCGGCCATCCACGTCGTGATGGGTGGCGCGGTGAACCACCTCGCGCTCGACGTCGAGGAGTACTTCATCGCCCGGGGCCACGACCTCGTGATCCTGCAGTTCCGCTACCCGCGCGGCCTTCCCCGCGACTCCATCGCCGCGGGCTACCAGCGCGTCTTCGACGGCCTGGAGATCCGCGCGTCGTCCGACGGCACACGGCCGCGCCCCGTCCCTGCGCCGCCGCCGCCGGCGGAGGCCGCTCGACTCGCGGCCGCCGCGAACCGCGCCCTCGCGGGCTCCCCGTGGAGGCCGCGCGCCTATGAAGCGCTGGTGCGGTTCGATCCCACGGTGCCCCGAGTGGAGTTCGCCGTGCGCATCGAGGTCGTGAACGACGACGTGCGGCCAAGGGACTCGCTCGCGATGGCGCTGGGCTGGCCCTTCGACCTCGACGGCGTCCGCACCGCGACCGGCCAACCGCTCGCGACGCACAGCGCCGATGCGGTGACGACGGTCCGACTGCCGCAGCCCGTGGACCCGCAGGGAGCGAGCGCAGTGACGATCGCCTACCACGTGGCGGCCCTGGAAGGTGTGGCCGGGGGCATCGCGGTGTCCGGGGAGCGCGTGCGGGGAGTCGCCGACTGGTTCCCCCGGGTCGCTCCGTGGGCCGACTCGCTCGACCGGCCGGTCGACGCACCCCGGCCCCGTTATACCCTCCGGTTCGACCTGCCCGAGGGATTCGCGGCGGTCGCGGCGGGGCGACTCGCGGCGGACTTCGCCTCCTCCGGGCGGCGGCGCGTCACGTGGATCGGGCCCGGCGAGCCCTCGCCTCAACCGGCTTTCGTCGTCGGCCGCCTGCGGCGTGTCGCCATCCGGTCGGGCTCCCTCCTGACGCTCCGCGTCTGGAGTGCCACCTCCGACTCGGAACTCCCGCCCGCCCGCGCCGCGGCGATCGCCGATGTGGTGAGCGACGCGTGGACCTTCTTCTCGACGTCCTTCGGGCGACTCGCCGACGAGGAAGCAGACCTCGTCCTGGCCGACGTGCGGCACCCCGGCGCGGCGGGGAGCTTCCTCTTCGCGGATCCCGCGGCGCCCGACGATTCCCTGCGCCTCGCCGTGGCGCGTGCGTGGTGGGGCTCGGCGGTGCGGTTCGCCGGACCCGGAGCGGATTGGCTCGCGGAGGCCCTTCCAACCTGGTCCGTCGTGCTCCTCCACGCCGCTCTCGAGGGGGACTCGACGCGGCAGCGCCTCGTCCGCGAGGCGGAGACCGCCCGGTTGCCCCTCGCCTCCGTCGAAGCCGCCCGCCGCGCCGTGGGAGACGCCGCGTTCCGCGTCGCGCTCCGCGGCTACTTCCTCGAACACCGCCGGGTAGCCGGCACGCTCGCTGACCTCCAGGCACTCCTTGGTCCCGCAGCCACTGCAGCCCTCCAACCGCATTAAACAACAAGAACATTCACGAAGTTGACATTGGGGTCGGCGCCGGGTACGATTTCCTCTATGGAGATGAATGGAATAGAGGTCGCCGGCCATCGCGGCCTCCGGGGCCAGATCATCGTGGCCATCAAGAAGTCGCAACCGATTACCGCAAAAGAACTTAGTGTGGTATTCGGCGTGTCGGCGAACGCCATTCGCCGCCACCTGAAGGAGTTGGAGCTGGACGGATTGGTGTCCTACGGCCGCGAGCAGAGGGGCCTCGGGGCGCCGACCTTCTCTTACCGTCTCACCGATCGCGCGGCTGCGCTCTTCCCCAACCGCTACCAGGACGCGCTCACCGAGCTCCTCTCCCACGTCGAGGTGCGGGCCGGCCGGGGGGAGATCGGCGCGATCTTCGCCGAGCGGTTCCGGGCGCAGGGGGAGCAGCTGAAGACAGAGCTGGCCGACCTGCCGGTCGAGATGCGGCTGCAGCGGCTGGTGCGGCTCCTCTCGGACGAGGGCTACATGGCGGAGTGGAAGACGGAGAACGGGGCGATCACGCTGGCGGAGCATAACTGCGCCATCCGCGCGGTGGCCCAGCGATACCCGGAGATCTGCGCGGCGGAGGCGCGGTTCCTGACCGACGTCCTGGCCGCCGGCGTGGAGCGTCGCGACCACATCACCGCGGGCTCGAACGCCTGCACCTACGAGATCACCGTCGCGGAGGGCGTGCCGGGCGCGCCCGCGCGGCCGTCGGGAGCGCAGGCATGACGTCGATCGAATCCCAGGTCCTGCAGCCCTACAAGTACGGCTTCGTCACCGACATCGACTCGGACACCGTCCCGGCCGGGCTCAACGAGGACGTCATCCGCCTCATCTCGGCGAAGAAGGGCGAGCCGGCGTTCCTGCTCGAGTGGCGGCTCAAGGCGTACCGGCACTGGCTCACGATGAAGGAGCCGCGCTGGGCGAACGTCACGTACGCCGACATCGACTACCAGGCGATCCGCTACTATTCCTCGCCGAAGCAGCAGAAGAAGTGGGACAGCCTCGACCAGGTGGACCCGAAGCTCCTCGAGACGTTCGAGAAGCTCGGCATCCCGCTGGGCGAGCAGAAGCGCCTGACGGGGGTCGCGGTGGACGCGGTCTTCGACAGCGTCTCGGTCGGCACCACCTTCAAGGAGACGCTCGCGAAGGAGGGGATCATCTTCTGCTCCTTCTCCGACGCGGTGCGCGAGCATCCGGACCTGATCGAGAAGTACCTCGGCACGGTCGTCCCCTCGTCGGATAACTTCTTCGCGGCCCTGAACGCCGCGGTGTTCAGCGACGGCTCCTTCGCGTACATCCCGAAGGGCGTGCGCTGCCCGATGGAGCTCTCGACCTACTTCCGCATCAACGCCTCCTCGACGGGGCAGTTCGAGCGGACGCTCATCGTGGCCGAGGAGGGGAGCTACGTCAGCTACCTCGAGGGGTGCTCGGCGCCGATGCGTGACGAGAACCAGCTCCACGCGGCGGTCGTCGAGCTGGTGGCGCTCGACCACGCGGAGATCAAGTACTCGACGGTGCAGAACTGGTATCCGGGGGACGCCGAGGGGAAGGGCGGCATCTACAACTTCGTGACCAAGCGCGGCATCTGCGCGGGCCGCGCCTCGAAGATCTCGTGGACGCAGGTGGAGACCGGCTCGGCGATCACGTGGAAGTACCCCGGCTGCATCCTGCAGGGGGACGACTCGATCGGCGAGTTCTACTCGGTCGCGGTGACGGCGGGCCGGCAGCAGGCGGACACCGGCACCAAGATGATCCACATCGGGAAGAACACGAAGAGCACGATCGTCTCGAAGGGGATCTCCGCGGGTCGCGGGCAGAACACCTACCGCGGACAGGTAAAGATCCTGAAGGGCGCGACGGGCGCGCGGAACTACTCGCAGTGCGATTCGATGCTCATCGGCGACCAGTGCGGGGCGCACACCTTCCCGTACATCGACGTGCGCAACAGCACCGCGACGATGGAGCACGAGGCGTCCACGTCGAAGATCGGCGAGGACCAGATCTTCTACTGCAAGCAGCGCGGCCTCTCGGCGGAGGACGCGGTGTCGATGATCGTGAACGGGTTCTGCAAGGAAGTCTTCCGCGAGCTGCCGATGGAGTTCGCCGTCGAGGCGCAGAACCTCCTCGGCATCAGCCTTGAAGGCAGCGTCGGCTAACCATACTGGGAGTGGGCACCGGACATGTTGGAGATCAAGGGTTTGCGGGCGTCGGTCCAGGGGACGGAGATCCTCCACGGGGTGGATCTCACGATCCGCGCGGGCGAGGTGCACGCGATCATGGGGCCGAACGGCTCGGGGAAGAGCACGCTGGCGCAGGTGCTGGCGGGGCACCCCGCGTACACCGTGACCGGCGGCACCGTCACGTACGAGGGCAAGGACCTGCTGGGCCTCGCTCCGGAGGAGCGGGCGCGCGAGGGGGTGTTCCTCGCCTTCCAGTACCCGGTCGAGATCAAGGGCATCACGAACGCCTATTTCCTGCGGTCGGCGCTGAACGCCATCCGGAAGCATCGCGGCCTCGAGGAGCTGGACCCGATCGACTTCATCGGCGTGCTCGAGGAGAAGGCGAAGGCCGTGGAGCTGGGCGACGAGATGATGAACCGCCCCGTCAACGACGGCTTCTCGGGCGGAGAGAAGAAGCGCAACGAGATCCTCCAGATGGCGGTGCTGGAGCCGCGGCTGGCGATCCTCGACGAGACCGACTCGGGCCTCGACATCGACGCCCTGAAGACGGTGGCGAACGCGGTGAACCGGCTGCGCCGGCCCGACAACGCGACGCTGATCGTGACGCACTACCAGCGCCTCCTCAACTACATCACGCCCGACTTCGTGCACGTGCTGGCGGACGGGCGGATCGTGAAGTCGGGGGGCAAGGAGCTGGCGCACGAACTCGAGGCGCGGGGCTACGACTGGCTCCGGCCGGAAGCGGCGGCGGTCTGACGTGGGCGCGGCGGCGATGACGGCCCCCGCGGCGGCGGCCGAGCACTACCTCGCGGCGCACCGGGCGTTCCTCGGCAACGGCGCCGGGGCGGCGCCGGCGTGGCTCGCGGCTCTCCGCGCACGCGGCATCGCGCGCTTCGGGGAGCTGGGATTCCCCACGACGCACCTCGAGGAGTGGCGCTTCACGAGCGTCGCGCCGATCGTCGCGACGCCCTTCGCCCTGCCCCACGGCGGCGGGACGTCCCCGGCGGAGCGGGACCTTGAAGCGTTCCTCCTGCCGGGTGCCGGCCGGCACCGGCTGGTGTTCGTGAACGGGCGCTTCGCGCCGCGGCTGTCGGCGACGGCGGGCCTCCCCGCGGGGGTCACGGCGATGAGCCTCGCCGAGGCGCTGGTGCGGGACCCGGAGGGGGTGCGCGCGCACCTCGGCACCTCGGGGGCGGACGCCGCGAGCGCCTTCGCGGCCCTCAACACCGCGTTTCTCGCCGACGGTGCGTACGTGCACGTCGCCGCGGGCACCGTGGTCCCGGAGCCGCTGCAGATCCTTTTCGTGGCGACGGCGGAGCCGGAGCCCGTGGTGGCGCACGCCCGCACGCTGATCGTGGCGGAGCGGCTCGCGCAGGTGGCGGTGGTCGAGAGCTACGCGGGGGCCGAGGGCGCCCGGTACCTCACCAACGCGGTGACGGAGGTGGTGGCGGGCGAGGGCGCCCGCGCCGAGGTCTACCGCATCCAGCGGGAGAGTCTCGGGGCCTTCCACGTCGCGACGACGCACTCGCGCCAGGGCCGGGACAGCGTCGTCCACGTCCACCCGGTGGCGTTCGGAGCGGCGCTCGCGCGCCACGACCTGACGGCGGTGCTGGACGGCGCGGGCTCGAGCTGTCTGCTCAACGGTCTCTACCTCGGGGACGGCGCGCAGCATTTCGACCACCATACGGTGATCGACCACGCGCAGCCTCACGCGGAGAGCCACGAGTACTTCAACGGCGTGCTCGACGGCCGTTCGCGCGGCGTGTTCAACGGCCGGATCATCGTGCGGCCCGGGGCGCAGCGGACCGACTCGAAGCAGACCAACAACAACCTCCTCCTCTCGGAAGAGGCGCGCGCCGACAGCCAGCCGCAGCTGGAGATCTACGCCGACGACGTGAAGTGCACCCACGGCGCCACGCTGGGGCCGATCGACGAGAAGGCGCTCTTCTACCTCAAGAGCCGCGGCCTGGGCGCGGCGGAGGCGCGCGCGCTGGTGACGTACGGCTTCGGCGCGGAGATCCTCGGGCGGATGGCGATCCCCGAGCTGCGTGCGCAGCTCGACGGCCTCGTGCGCGCGCGGCTGCTCGGCGGCGGCGGGTCGGCCGGGTGACCACCACGGCGCGGGCCCCGCTGGGCGCCCCGGCGCGCGCGCGGTTCGACGTGGAGCGCGTGCGGGCCGACTTCCCCCTGCTCCAGCAGCGGGTGGCCGACGGCCGGCCGCTCGTGTACCTCGACAACGCGGCCACGACGCAGAAGCCGCGCCAGGTGATCGACGCGATCAGCCGCTTCTACTCGGAAGACAACGCCAACATCCACCGCGGCGTGTACGATCTCTGCGAGCGCGCCACGCGGCTCTACGAGGGGTCGCGGATCCGCACGGCGCGGTTCGTGAACGCCGGCGACGACCGCGAGATCGTCTTCGTGCGCGGCACGACGGAGGGCGTGAACCTCGTCGCGCAGAGCTTCTGCAAGCCGCGGCTCGCGGCGGGCGACGAGGTGCTCGTCTCGGCGATGGAGCATCACTCGAACATCGTGCCGTGGCAGCTGATCTGCGGGGAGAAGGGCGCTCGGCTGCGGGTCATCCCGATGAACGAGCGGGGCGAGCTGGTGCTGGACGGCCTCGACGCCCTGCTGGGCCCCCGCACGCGCATGGTGGCGGTGGGGCACGTCTCGAACGCGCTCGGCACGATCAACCCGGTGAAGGAGATCGTGGCGCGGGCCCACGCGAAGGGGATTCCGGTTCTGGTGGACGGCGCCCAGGCGCTCCCCCATCTCCGGGTGGACGTGCGGGACCTCGGCTGCGACTTCTACGCGGCGTCGGGGCACAAGGTGTTCGGCCCCACGGGCATCGGGTTCCTGTACGGGACGCTCGAGCACCTGGAGGCGATGCCGCCGTACCAGGGCGGCGGGGACATGATCCGCTCGGTGAGCTTCGCGGGCACGACGTACGCGCCGCCGCCCGCGCGCTTCGAGGCGGGGACGCCCAACATCGCCGGCGCCGTCGGGATGGCCGCGGCGCTGGAATACGTCGCGGCGCTCGACTGGGAGGCGGTGGTCGCGCACGAGGCCGATCTGCTGGCGCACGCCACGCAGGCGCTCGCGGCGGTGCCGGGGCTGCGGATCATCGGGACGGCGGCGGAGAAGGTCGGGGTCGTCTCCTTCGTGCTGGAGGGTGCGCACGCGCACGACGTCGGGACGATCGTGGACCAGGACGGGGTGGCGGTGCGCACCGGCCACCACTGCGCACAGCCGGTGATGGAGTTCTTCGGGATCCCGGCGACGGCGCGCGCGTCGTTCGCCTTCTACAACACCCACGCCGAGGTGGACGCGCTGGCGAGCGCGGTGGCCCGGGTGCGGGAGGTCCTCGGCTGATGCCCGAGCTGCGCGAGCTGTACCAGCAGGTCATCGTGGACCACAACCGGAACCCCCGGCACCGCGGGCGCCCGGCGCACCACACCCACGAGGCCGCCGGCGACAATCCCCTCTGCGGCGATCGCATCACAGTGTTCGTGGATGTGGAGGGCGGCGTGATCCGCGACATCGGCTTCGAGGGCGCCGGCTGCGCCATCTCCACGGCCTCGGCGTCGCTCATGACCAGCGCCGTCGTCGGGAAGCCCGTCGCGGAGGCGGAGCGCCTCTTCACCGCGTTCCACTCCATGGTGGTGGATCCGGCGGCCCCCGCCGATCCCCGCGCGCTCGGCAAGCTCGCCGCGTTCGCGGGCGTGCGCGGCTTCCCCGCCCGGGTCAAGTGCGCCAACCTCGCCTGGCACACCCTGCACGCGGCCCTCCGCGCCGATGGGGAGCGCGTCTCCACCGAGTAGCGCCCGTCCGCCGCTTGCCTGGGGCGGTCCTCCCCCGCAAAATTCGTGGATGTCGCCCGCGCGGCGCCGTCCGCTTCCTTCCCTGCCCTGCCGTCCCTCGTGGCCTGCGCCGCGAAACGGAACGGTGGCGGTGCGCGTAGGGTGCCCGACTCCAGCCCCCCGGTCATGATCAACGAAACCGTCGTCGACATCGAGCGGATCACCAAGCGCTTCTCGGGACACGTGGCGGTCGAGGACCTCTCGCTCGCGGTGCCCCGCGGCGCGGTCTACGGCCTCCTCGGGCCGAACGGCGCCGGCAAGACCACCACGATCCGGATGGTGATGAACATCCTCCTCCCGGACGAGGGCACCGTGCGCCTCTTCGGGGATGCGCGGGGCGGGCGGCACCACAGCGCCCGCATCGGCTTCCTCCCCGAGGAGCGCGGCCTCTACAAGAAGATGAAGGTGCGCGACGTGCTCGTCTTCCTGGCGGAGGTGAAGGGCGTCCCGCGCGCGGCCGCGGCGCACAAGGCCGATCTCTGGCTCGACCGCCTCGACCTCGGCGCGTGGCGCCTGCGGAAGATCGAGGAGCTCTCGAAAGGGATGCAGCAGAAGGTGCAGTTCATCTCCACCATGCTGCACGCCCCGGAGCTCCTCGTCCTCGACGAGCCCTTCTCCGGCCTCGATCCGATCAACCAGCAGGAGCTCAAGGACATCATCGTCGAGCTCTCGCGGGGCGGGACGACGATCATCTTCTCCACCCACCAGATGGACGTGGCAGAGAAGATTTGTGATCACGTGTGCATCATCGCCGGCGGGCGGAAGGTGCTCGACGGACTCCTCGCCGATGTGAAGCGCGAGCACGGCGGGGTCCATGTCGCCGTGGCGTTCGAGGACGGGGACGACAAGGCGGTGGCGATCCTCGGCGACCGGAGCCTGGTGGCGAAGGCCGACGACTACGGCCCCTACGCCGAGTTGGAGATGGCCAAGGGCGCCGATCCGCAGCGGCTCCTCGAGCGCCTGGTGCAGTCGGGTGCGCGGCTCAAGCGGTTCGAGCACATCGAGCCCTCGCTGCACCGCATCTTCCTCGACAAGGCGGGCGCCCAGCACGCGGAGCCGGCACAGGAGGTGGTCCGTGGACGTCCGTAAGGTCGCGGCGGTGGTGCGGCGCGAGTTCGTCGAGCGCGTGCGCACCAAGTGGTTCATCATCTCCACGGTCCTCGGGCCGGTCTTCCTGATCGGCATCACGGTGCTGCCGGCGGTGCTGGCGGCGCGCGGCAGCGGATCGAGCATCACGGTGGTGGACGAGGGCGCGGGGAGTTTCGCG
>JADGQW010000231.1 GCA_017881505.1 Gemmatimonadales bacterium | reverse complement strand
CATCGAGATGATCGCCCGGGCCGACTCCCTGGCCGGCGGCCCCGGCAAGGCGTGGCTCACCGGCTTCGAGCGCTCGACGCTGGGCCCGATGCTCCGCGCAGCGGACATCCCCATCCTCCCCGACCCGCGCCCCGAGCAGCACTTCTTCGAGCGCTCCGACAACTACGCCTTCGCGCGGCGCGGCATCGTCGCGCACACCCTCTCCACCTACGACCTCCACGCCGACTACCATCAGCCGAGCGACGAGGCCCGCCTCGCCGACCCGGCGCACATGACCGAGGTCATCGCCGCTGCGGCGCGGGCGGTGCGCCTCCTCGCCGACGGCCCCGCGCCGCAGTGGGCGCCGGGAGGGAAGCCGGAGGAGCAGGCACCCAGACGCTGAGACGGTCCGCGGGGATCACAGCGGCAACTCCCACTGCAGCGGCTGCGCGCGCCGGTACGCCGGCCCGCCCGCACCCTCGTCCTCCACGAAGCCCACGTCCCGCTTGACCCGCTCCACCCGCCGCTCCAGCGCCGCGCGGTACACCGGCCCGATCTCCCCCGACGCGTCGAACGCGCGCTCGTAGCGCGCCAGCAGGCCGGGGAACGCCTGCGCCACCAGGGGGAGGAAGCGCTGCCGCACGCCCCCGTAGAGGCGGAGCGGCGAGACGTGGACGAACGCCGCCCCCGCCTCCTTCGCCGCCCCGACGAGCGCCGTGAGCTGCGGCACGCCGTCGGTGATGCCGGGGAGCACCGGCGCGATCATCACCCCCACGGGGATCCCCGCCTGCCGGAGCTTCCGCAGCGCCACGAGCCGCATCGGCGGCGTGGGGGAGCGCGGCTCCAGCGTCCGCACCAGCGGCACGTTCACGCTGATGAGGGAGAGGTGCACGGCGACGTCGTTGCGCGCGGCGAGGCGCCGCAGCACCGCGATGTCGCGCACCACCAGCGGCGACTTGGTCACCAGGCCGATGCGCAGCCCGTGGAACTGCGCCAGCCGCTCGAGCACCTGCCGCGTGACGTGGAAGCGCCGCTCCGCCGGCTGGTAGGGGTCGGTGGCGGTGCCGATGGCGATGGACGCCCCGCGAAGGCGCGAGGGGTGGAGCGTCCGGCCGAGGACGTCGGCCGCCTCGCGCTTGACGAAGATCCGCCGCTCGAACCCCTCCCACCCCTCGCTCCCGCGGAAGTCGGGGAACTCCGCCGCCGAGATGCCGCCCCGCTCCCGCCCCCGCTCGGCCACGTAGCGGTGCGCGTAGCGCGCGAAGCAGTAGCTGCACCCGAACTCGCACCCCACGTACGGATTGAGGGACCAGAAGGGCATCCCCGTCTGCTGGGGCGCGTTGAGGATCGAGGCGATGGGCAGGTCCACGAAGCTCGTGCCCCGCGCCCGCGCGTCGAGCACGGCCCACGGCGAGACCTCGGTCCCCGCCCCAGCCGCCTCCTCAGCCACAGCGTCCCCACCCGCACGAGGGGCAGTGGAGGCACCCCGAGGCGCTCGCCGCCGGCGCGCCGCAGTCGGGGCACACAGGCCCCTGGCGGGCCGGAGCGTCCACCTCTGGTGCCTCTGATAACACCGCAGAGCGACGTATCGCAACAGCTTCATTAACAACGACTTGCATTGACAGTCCCCGAGTGACTTTCGGTTTTTGTTCGGGTACTTTCGGCAATATAGGGCCGGGGCCGGGAAACGCAAGCAGGGGGGTGATGCGGGAGCGGGAAGCCGCGTAGCCGGACCTCCCGGCCGCCGCTATCTTTGGCGCGACCTTCGCCGGAGAACCGCTTGCCGTTCAGTCTGTTGCCGCGGGAAGAGAGCTTCTTCAACCTGTTCACCGAGGTCGCGCGCCGCAGCCACACCGCCGCCGAGCACCTGGCGGGGCTGTTCGCGGAGCCGGAGCGCGCGGTCTACCACGTCGACCAGATCAAGCGCCTCGAGCACGAGTGCGACCAGATCACCCACGAGGTGGTGAACCGCCTCGACCGCACCTTCATCACGCCGATCGACCGTGAGGACATCTACCGGCTGGCCAGCGACCTCGACGACGTCATCGACGTCATCGACGGCGTGGCGCGCCGCACGCAGCTCTTCAAGGTGGGGCCGGCGCCGGAGGCGGCGAAGCAGCTGACGGCGGTCATCCAGAACGTGGTGGGGGCGCTCCTCAAGGGGGTCGAGCACCTCAAGAACCGCGACGGGGTGATGGAGGCGTCGATCCAGGTGAAGCAGTTCGAGGAGGAGGCCGACGCGATCTACCACGCGGCGATCGGCCAGCTCTTCGAGACGGAGCAGGACGCGCGCGAGCTGATCAAGTGGAAGGAGATCTACGACAACCTCGAGCGCTGCGTGGACCAGGCCGAAGACGTGGCCAACGTGCTCGAGAGCATCGCCATCAAGCACGGCTAGCCGGGCACTCCCGTGAACGGCACCATCGCCTTCGTGCTCGCGATCATCGCGATCGCGTTCATCTTCGATTTCATCAACGGCTTCAACGACTCGGCGAACTCGATCGCCACGATCGTCTCCACCCGGGTGCTCTCGCCCCTCCAGGCGGTCATCTGGGCGGCGACGTTCAACTTCGGGGCGGCGTTCGCCTTCGGCACCGCGGTCGCGAGGACGGTGGGGAGCGGCCTCATCAAGGTGCAGTACGTGGACCCGCAGGTGGTCCTCGCCGGCCTCCTCGGCGCCGTCTCGTGGCAGCTCATCACCTGGTACAACGGCATCCCCTCCTCGTCGTCGCACGCGCTGATCGGCGGCTACGCCGGCGCGGCGATCACCAAGGCGGGGCTGGCCGTCATCATCCCCTCCGGGTGGGTCCTGCCCCTCCTCTTCATCTTCCTCTCGCCGATGCTCGGCTTCCTCCTGGGGCTGGTCATGATGGTGGCGACGGGGTGGATCTTCCGGCGCGCGCACCCGCGCCAGGTGGACCGGTGGTTCCGGCGGCTGCAGCTGGTCTCCGCGGCGGCGTTCAGCCTCGGCCACGGCAGCAACGACGCGCAGAAGACGATGGGGGTCGTGGTGGGGCTGCTCTACGCCTCGCAGGCGGCGTTCGTGAACTTCCCGCTCCAGTTCCTGCACCTGACGACGATGGACGACATCCCGCCGTGGGTGATCTTCTGCGCCTACGGCGCGATCTCGCTCGGCACCCTCTTCGGCGGCTGGCGCATCGTGAAGACGATGGGCCAGCGGATCACGAAGCTGAAGCCGTACGGAGGGTTCTGCGCCGAGACGGCGGGGGCGGTGTCGATCTTCATCGCATCGCACTTCGGCATCCCCGTCTCGACGACGCACACCATCACCGGTGCCATCAGCGGCGTCGGCGCGACGCAGCGCATCTCGTCGGTGCGCTGGGGCGTGGCCGGCAGCATCGTCTGGGCCTGGGTCCTCACCATTCCCGCGAGCGCCGCGATGGCTGCCATCGTGTACCTCGTGGTTCACGCGATCGGCGGTTGAGCCGCACAGGGAGGTCGGTATGAAGGTGAAGAAGCTGAGCGAGGCGGAGATCGTGAAGGGGCTGCAGCGGCTGGACGGGTGGGAGCGTGAGGGCTCGGCGATCCGGAAGCTCTACACCTTCAAGACCTTCGCGGAGGGGATCCGGTTCGTGGACGGGGTGGCCGTCGAGGCGGACGCCGCGGACCACCACCCCGACATCGACATCCGC
>JADGQW010000008.1 GCA_017881505.1 Gemmatimonadales bacterium | reverse complement strand
TGGGGTGGCGCTGGGTCGCCGCGGCCCCGCGGCTGGTGGAGGTCCGGGTCGTCCCCTGAGGGGTGCGGCGCGCCCCGAGGAAGGGCTTTCCCGCCGGGCGGAATCCCGCCGGACACTCCCGCTTGCATCAACTCGTTGTCCTTCGTATGATTAAAGTCTGTCCTGAACTTCGTCTTCGGAGCGGTTCTTGAAGGTACGAACGAGCGTCAAGCCGATCTGCGAGCATTGCAAAGTCGTCAAGCGGCGCGGAGTCATCCGCGTCATCTGCAAGCGTTCGCCCAAGCACAAGCAGCGGCAGGGCTGACCGATGGCACGCATCGCAGGCGTGGATCTTCCGCGCGACAAGCGTATCGAGATCGGCCTCACCGCCATCTTCGGCGTCGGGCGTTCGACGGCGGCCCAGATCCTGGAGCGCACCGGCATCTCGCCCGCGACGCGGGTCCGTGACCTCACGGATTCGGAGGTGTCGCGGCTGCGCCAGGTGATGGAGCGCGACTACAAGGTCGAGGGCGCGCTGCGGACCGAGACGGCGATGAACATCAAGCGGCTGATGGATATCGGCTGCTACCGGGGCATCCGGCACCGGCGCGGGCTGCCGGTGCGCGGCCAGCGCACCCGGACCAATGCGCGGACCAAGAAGGGGCCGCGCCGGACCATCGCGGGCAAGAAGAAAGCGACGCTGAAGAAGTAACACATGAGCGACGAACTACCGCAGGCCCAGCCCGTGCCCGTGCCGGCCGCCCCCGAGGCGGCCGCGGCCGCTGCGCCCGTCGAGGGCGAGAAGGCGGCGAAGAAGGCGGCGGGCAAGAAGAGCAAGAAGGTCGTCGAGTCCGAGGGCATCGCCCACGTGATGGCGACGTTCAACAACACGCTGATCACCATCTCCGACCTGCACGGCAACGCGGTCGCGTGGGGCTCGGCGGGCAAGTCCGGATTCAAGGGATCCAAGAAGTCCACGCCCTTCGCGGCCACCGTGGCCGCCGAGGCGACGGCGCGCGAGGCGTACAACCTCGGGGTGCGCCGCGTCCACGTGCGGGTGCAGGGGCCGGGGTCGGGGCGGGAATCGGCGATCCAGGCGCTGGCGAACGCGGGACTCACCATCAAGTCGATCCGGGACGTGACGCCGATCCCGCACAACGGCTGCCGTCCCCCCAAGAAGCGGCGGGTGTAGTGGCACGACACACGGGTCCGAGCTGCAGGCTGTGCCGCCGGGAGGGCGTCAAGCTCTTCCTGAAGGGCACGCGGTGCCTCACCGAGAAGTGCGCGGTGGACAAGCGGGCGTACCCGCCCGGCCAGCATGGCCAGTCGACCGGCCGCCGCCGCAAGGCGTCGCAATACTCGCGGCAGCTGCGCGAGAAGCAGAAGGTCAAGCGCATCTACGGGCTGACCGAAGGGCAGTTCCGCACCACCTTCGAGCGCGTCGAGCGCGAGGAGGGGAAGACCGGACACAACCTGCTGATCGCCCTGGAGTCGCGCCTGGACAACGTCGTCTACCGGCTGGGGTTCGCCCCGAGCCGCAAGTCGGCGCGCCAGCTGGTGCGGCACGGGCACCTTGAGGTCGGCGGGCATCGCGTGGACATCCCCTCGTACCAGGTGAAGCCTGGTGAGGAGGTGCGTCTCGCGAAGGGGAGCCGGGAGCTGGTCGTCGTGGCCGCCTCGCTCGAGCTCGCCTCGAGGGGGCAGCCGGTGTCGTGGATCACCGTGGACCGCGACGCCAAGGTCGGCCGTGTGACGGAGCGGCCCACCCGCGACGCGATCCCGATCGCCGCGGAAGAACAGTTGATCGTCGAGCTCTACTCCAAGTGACGATGACCATCGATCTGACGGGGTTGGTCCGCCCGCAGCTGGTCGAGATGACCAAGCGGGAAGACAATCCGAACGCGGCGGAGTTTCGGCTCCAGCCGCTCGAGCGCGGGTACGGTTACACGCTGGGCAACGCGATGCGGCGGCTGCTGCTGTCGTCGCTCCGGGGCTCGGCGGTGTGGGCGTTCCGCATGGACGGGGTCCAGCACGAGCACCAGACGGTGGCGGGGGTGGTCGAGGACATCCACCAGGTCATCGCCCGGGTCAAGACCCTCTCACTGGTCCTGGCGCCGGAGGTGGACGAGACGATCGCCCACATCCGCCGCTCGGCGGCGGGTCCCGTGTACGCCCGCGACATCGAGCCGCAGGGGGCGCTCCGGATCGTGAACCCGGACCACCTCCTCTTCACGCTCCAGGACGACCGCGACCTGTCGGTGGACCTGTACGTGAACAAGGGCCGGGGGTACGTCGAGGCGGAGCAGCAGCCCACCGACCGCTCGATGCCCGTGGACCTGGTGCGGATCGACTCGCTTTACAGCCCGGTCCGGCGCGCGAACTTCACCGTCACCGAGACCCGCGTGGGGCAGCGCACCGACTTCGACCGCCTGACGCTGGTGGTGGAGACGAGCGGCGCGATCACCCCCGAGGACGCGGTGGCGTACGCCGCGGCCCTGGCGCAGCACCACTTCGGCTACTTCGTGTCGTTCGGGCAGGTGCCCGTGATGCCGGCGGAGCCGGCGAGCGCGGCGGCGAACGAGACCGAGTGGCTGCGCGCCCTCCTGGGCCGGTCCATCGACGACTGCGGCCTCTCGGTGCGGTCGGTCAACTCGCTCAAGAACTCCAACATCCGGACCCTCGGCGACCTGGTGCGCAACACCCAGGACCAGCTGCTGAAGGTGCGCAACGTGGGGGACAAGGCGGTCGAGGAGATCGCCGACCTGCTGGTGCGCGAGCGGCTGAACTTCGGGATGCAGTGGGAGGACACCGAGACGGGGTTCCGGGTCCTCGAATGGGGCAGCGCGCCGGTGCGGCCGGCGGCCGCGGCGGAGGCGGAGGCCTAGATGCGGCATCGCGCGAAGGGCCGCCAGCTGGGGCGGACCCGGGAGCACCGCCGGGCGCTCCTGGCGAACATGGCGACGAGCCTCTTCCTGCACGGGCGCATCGTGACCACCGTGGCCAAGGCGAAGGAGCTGCGGCCGATGGCCGAGAAGCTCATCACGCTGGCGCGGCGGGGCGACCTGCACGCCCGGCGCCTGGTCGAGCGGCGGATCAAGGACAAGACGGCGAGCGGCAAGCTCTTCAAGGAGTACGGCCCGCGCTTCGCGGCCCGGCCCGGCGGCTACTGCCGGATCATCAAGCTGGGGCACCGCGTGGGCGACGGGGCCGATACCGCCCGCATCGAGCTGCTCGAGGCGTAGGCCGCCGGCGGCACGCCGCGGGGCGGACGACGGAAACGACGAGGGGACCCGACGGCGGTCCCCTTTGTCTTTGCGGTCAACGTACCCGGTGTCCGGTCCTGCTATGCCTTCGCCACCACGTTGGACTTGAGGCACTGGGTGCAGACGCGGATGCGCTTCGTCTCGGCACCGACCTTGGTGCGGACGGTCTGCAGGTTGGGGTACCAGCGCCGCGTGGTCCGGTTGTTGGCATTGGAGACTTGGTTCCCGAACCTCGGTCCCTTGCCGCAGATCTCACAGACGCGCGCCATCGATCCCTCGCTTCAAAAAGGTCCTCGGAGCCGTTAAGTTTACCCGGCTCAACGCGTTCCACGCAAGGGGACGCGGCCGGCGGAGACCGGCCGTGGGAGCCCCGGGACCCAGACCGTGCAGGGATCCGCCATGCCTACCGCGCTGATCACCGGAGTGACCGGACAGGACGGGTCGTACCTGGCCGAGTTGCTGCTGGCGAAGGGCTACCGCGTCGTCGGCGTCGTCCGGCGCACCTCCCACGACAGCTACGAGCGGATCCAGCACCTGGTCGGGAAGATCGAGATCGTCGCGGCCGACCTCCTCGACCAGCACTCGCTCCAGCTCGTGGTCCGGGACGCGCGCCCCGACGAGGTCTACAACCTCGCGGCGCAGTCGTTCGTGCCCACATCGTGGACCCAGCCGGTGCTGACGGGGGAGTTCACGGCCCTGGGCGTGACGCGGATCCTCGACGCGGTGCGGCTCGAGAAGCCCGACGCGCGGTTCTACCAGGCCTCCTCGAGCGAGATGTTCGGGAAGGTGCGCGAGACGCCGCAGCGGGAGACGACGCCGTTCCACCCGCGCTCACCTTACGGCGTGGCGAAGGTCTACGGGCACTACATCACGGTGAACTACCGGGAGTCGTACGGACTGTTCGCCGCGAGCGGGATCCTCTTCAACCACGAGAGCCCCCGGCGCGGACTCGAGTTCGTGACGCGCAAGATCACGGACGCGGTGGCGCGCATCAAGCTCGGCCTGGTGAGCGAGCTGCGGCTCGGCACCCTCGAGGCGCGGCGCGACTGGGGCTTCGCCGGCGACTACGTGGACGCGATGTGGCGGATGCTCCAGCAGACGGCCCCCGAGGACTACGTCGTCGGCACCGGGCGGCAGCACAGCGTCCGCGAGTGCTGCGAGGTGGCCTTCGCCCACGCGGGGCTCGACTGGCGGAAGCACGTGAAGCACGACGAGCGCTTCGACCGGCCGGCGGAGGTGGAGACGCTCCTCGCCGACCCGACGAAGGCGCGGGAGCGGCTCGGCTGGGTGCCGCAGGTGCCGTTCGAGCGGCTCATCGAGATGATGGTGGACGCGGACCTGGAGCGGCTGCGGGCGTGAGCATCGTCCTCGTCACCGGCGCCGACGGGTTCGTCGGCCGCTGGCTGGTGCGCGCGCTCCTCGCCGCGGGGCACGACGTGCTCGGGGCGGTGCAGCCGGGGCCTCCGACCGACGACGGCCTCACGGACGTGGAGCGCGCGGCGGTGCGCTGGCTCCCGCTGGAGCTCGGGGACGCGCGCTCGGTGCGGCACCTGGCGGAGCATCCGTGCGACGCGGTGGTGCATCTCGCCGCCGTGGCGTCGGGGGGCGACGCCCTGCGGGACCCGGGGCTGGCGTGGGCGGTGAACGCGGCGGGGACGGCGCGGCTCCTCGGGGAGTTCGGGCGGCTGCGGAACGGGGGCGAGGCGGACCCGCTGGTCCTCCTGGTGTCCACGGCCGAGGTGTACGGGCGCGCGGCCACGCGGCCGCTGACGGAGACGGACGCGACCAATCCCTGCTCGCCCTACGCGGCCTCGAAGCTCGGCGCGGAGCTGGCGGCACGCGAGACGGGGGAGCGGACGGGCCTGCGGACGGTCGTGGCGCGGCCCTTCCCGCACACGGGGCCGGGGCAGGACGAGCGGTTCGTGGTGCCGGCGTTCGCGCGGCGGCTGCGCGGGGCGCGGCTCGCCGGCGCGAAGGTGGTGAAGGTGGGGAACCTCGAGCCCGTGCGCGACATGCTCGACGTGCGCGACGTGACGGCCGCGTACCTCGCGCTCCTGGCGCGCGGCGCGCCGGGCGAGGTCTACAACATCGCGGGCGGGGCGGGGCATTCGCTGGAGGCGCTGTTCACCCGGCTGGCCGCAATCGTGGGCGTGGACGCGATCACCGAGCCCGACCCGGCGCTGGTCCGCCCGGCGGACATCCCGTACCTGGTGGGGGACGCGGCGAAGCTGCGCGCGGCCACCGGCTGGGCGCCGCGCGTCCCGTTGGAGCAGACGTTGCGCGACGTGGTCGATGCCCAAACGGACTGACCTCCACCGGATCCTCCTGATCGGCTCGGGGCCGATCGTGATCGGCCAGGCGGCCGAGTTCGACTATTCGGGGACGCAGGCGGTGCGGGCGCTGAAGGAGGAGGGGTACGAGGTCGTCCTCGTGAACTCGAACCCCGCCACGATCATGACCGACCCCGAGCTGGCGGACCGGACGTACATCGAGCCGGTGACGCCGGCGTGGGTCGAGATGATCATCGCGCGGGAGCGGCCCGACGCGCTGCTGCCGACGATGGGGGGCCAGACGGCGCTGAACGTGGCGATGGCGCTGCACGAGTCGGGGGCGCTGGCGCGCTACGGGGTGGAGCTGATCGGGGCGAACGCGCGGGCCATCCAGATGGCGGAGGACCGCGAGGCGTTCGCCGACGCGATGCGGCGGATCGGCCTCCGGGTGCCGGTGGGCGGGTTCGCGCGGACGGTGGAGGAGGCGGGGGGCATCGTCGAGACGACGGGCTACCCGGCGATCGTCCGTCCGTCGTACACCCTCGGCGGGACCGGGGGCGGCATCGCGTACAACCGCGCCGAGCTCGAGGAGATCGTCCGGCACGGGATCGCCCTCTCGCCGATGGGGCAGGTGCTCATCGAGCGGAGCGTCATCGGGTGGAAGGAGTTCGAGCTGGAGGTGATGCGCGACCGGAAGGACAACGTCGTCATCGTCTGCTCGATCGAGAACCTCGACCCGATGGGGGTGCACACCGGCGACAGCATCACGGTGGCGCCGGCGATGACGCTGACCGACCGCGAGTACCAGGTGATGCGCGACGCCGCCATCGCGATCATCCGCGAGATCGGCGTCGAGGCGGGGGGATGCAACATCCAGTTCGCCGTGAACCCCGCCGACGGCGAGATGCTGGTGATCGAGATGAACCCGCGGGTCTCGCGCTCGTCGGCCCTGGCGTCGAAGGCCACCGGGTTCCCGATCGCGCGGATGGGGACGAAGCTCGCCGTGGGCTACACCCTCGACGAGCTGCCCAACGACATCACGAAGACGACGCCCGCGTCGTTCGAGCCGGTGCTCGACTATGTGGTGGTGAAGGTGCCGCGGTTCGCGTTCGAGAAGTTCCCGGCGGCCGACTTCCACCTCACGACGCAGATGAAGTCGGTGGGCGAGGCGATGGCCATCGGGCGGACGTTCAAGGAGGCGTTCCAGAAGGGGCTGCGGGCCCTGGAGAACGACCGGCCGGGCTGGCAGGCCGCGCCCCTCCTCGAAGACGACCGGCTCGAGAACGACGACCCGGCCACGCTGCGGGCCGCGCTGCGCCAGCCGACGCCGGAGCGGATCTTCCAGGTGAAGCGCGCCCTGCAGGCGGGGATCCCCGCCGCGGAGGTGGCGCAGCTCACCGGGTACGATCCGTGGTTCGTGGGGCAGATGGTGGACCTGCTCGACGCCGAGCGCGGGTTCTCGGCGGCGTGCCGGCGGCTCGGCCCCGACGCGTTCCACGCCCTGGCCCCGGCGCAGGAGATGGCGGAGCTGCTGCGGGGGATGAAGCGGCAGGGCTTTTCCGACGCGCAGCTGGCCGCGCTGTCCGGGGTCGGGGAGGCGGAGGTGCGGCGGCAGCGGCACGCCCTCGGCATCCGGCCGTCGTACAAGACGGTGGACACCTGCGCGGGGGAGTTCCCGTCGGCGACGCCGTACCTGTACTCGACGTACGACGAGGAGAACGAGTCGGTGCCGTTCGGGCGCGAGGGGATCGTGATCCTCGGCTCGGGCCCGAACCGGATCGGCCAGGGGGTGGAGTTCGACTACTGCTGCGTGCGGGCGGCGCTCGCGTTCCGGGAGCTGGGCCACCGCACCATCATGATCAACTCGAACCCCGAGACGGTCTCGACCGACTTCGACATCTCGGACAAGCTGTACTTCGAGCCGCTGACGTTCGAGGACGTGCTGGAGATCGTGGAGCTGGAGCGGCCCCTCGGGGTGGTGGTGCAGCTGGGCGGGCAGACGCCGCTGCGCCTCACGAAGCCGCTCGAGGCGGCGGGGGTGGCGATCCTGGGGACCTCCCCCGACGCCATCGACACGGCGGAGGACCGGCGGCGGTTCGAGGCGATCGCCCGCCAGCTGGGGATCGCGCAGCCGCCGAGCGGCACGGCGACGAGCACCGACGAGGCGCTGGCGGTGGCGGAGCGGGTGGGCTACCCGGTGCTGGTGCGGCCGTCGTACGTGCTGGGCGGGCGGGCGATGGCGATCGTCTACGACGCCGGGACGCTGCGCACCTTCTTCGCGCAGGCGGCGCGGGTGGCGCCGGAGCATCCGGTGCTCATCGACCGGTTCCTCGAGGACGCGTTCGAGGCGGACGTGGACGCGATCGCCGACGGGGAGCGGTGCGTGATCGGCGGCGTGATGCAGCACATCGAGGACGCGGGGATCCACTCCGGGGACTCGGCGTGCGTCCTGCCGCCGTACCTGATCGGGGAGCGGGAGCAGGACGAGATGCGTCGCCACACCAAGGCGCTGGCGGCGGCGCTCGGGGTGGTGGGGCTCATCAACGTGCAGTACGCGATCCGGGACGGAGTGGTCTACTGCCTGGAGGTGAACCCGCGCGGCTCGCGGACGGTGCCGTTCGTCTCGAAGGCGACGGGGGTGCCGCTGGCGAAGCTCGCCGCGGGGGTGATGGTGGGAAAGACGCTCGTCGACCTCGGCTTCACCGAGGAGGTCGAGATGACGTACGTGGCGGTGAAGGAGGCGGTCTTCCCGTTCACCAAGCTGCCGGGGGTGGACACCATCCTGGGGCCGGAGATGCGCTCGACGGGCGAGGTGATGGGGATCGCCGACTCCTTCGGCTGGGCGTTCGCGAAGGCCCAGATCGCCGCCGACGGGGCCCTCCCCCTGGAGGGGTCCATCTTCGTGACGGTGAACGACCGCGACAAGCCGACGGTGGCGCCGATCGTCCGGCGCTTCCACGAGATGGGATTCCGGCTGATCGCCACGGAAGGGACGGCGCGCTACTTGCAGAAACGGGGGATACCGTGCGAACGGGTCCTCAAGGTGTGGGAGGGCCGGCCGAACGGGGTGGACCTGATCGTGTCCGGGCAGGTGCAGATGCTGATCAACACGCCGCTGGGGAAGTTCTCCCAGCGCGATGACTACGAGATGCGGCGCGCGGCGCTGACGCACCGGGTGGCGTACACCACCACGATGTCGGCGGCGTCGGCGGCGTGCGACGCGGTCATCGCGCTCCGCAGCACGCAGGGCGAGGTGCGGAGCCTGCAGGAGCGGCACGGACGCGGAGCGCCGGAGACGGCGGGGGGACACTGATGGCGGGCAAGAAGGTGGAGCGCGAGAGCGCCAAGACCACGAAGGCCCCGAAGGCGGGGAAGGCGGCCGGGGGCAAGGCCACGAAGGCCGGTGGCGCAGGCGGGTCGCCCTTCCCGGCGTCGGCGCTGGGCGGCACGTATCGCGAGAACGAGCCGCTCGGCCGTCACACGACGTACAAGATCGGGGGCCCGGCGCGGCACCTCTTCACCCCGGCGAGCGTGGAGGCCGTGGTCGGCGCGCTGGCGTGGGCCAAGGAGCAGAAGGTGCCGTGGCTGGTGCTGGGGCTCGGCTCGAACGTGCTGATCCGGGACGGCGGCTGGCCCGGGCTGGTCATCAAGATCGGCAAGGGGCTCGACGCGCTGTCGCACCGCGCCGGCATCTGGAAGGTCGGGGCGGGCCTGCCCGTGCCGCTCCTCGCCCGGAAGACGGCGGAGGAGGGCTTCTCCGGCATCCACCGGCTCATCGGGGTGCCGGGGACCGTGGGCGGCGGGGTGTACATGAACGCCGGCGCGCACGGGAACGACTTCGCCTCGGTGCTGGTCTCGGCGACGGTCGTGCAGCCGAGCGGCGCCGTGCAGGAGGTGCCGCGCGCGAAGATCCCGTTCACCTACCGGCGCAGCGGGCTGGGGGAGGGGATCGTGCTGGGGTGCGTGCTGCGGCTCGACAAGGACGAGCCGGTGCGCCTCAAGGCCGAGGTCGCGGAGCTGCTGCGGCGCCGCAAGGCGGGCACGCCGTTCGACCAGCCGTGCTGCGGCAGCGTGTTCCAGAACCCCACCGAGAGCACCGCCGGCCGGCTCATCGACCAGTGCGGGCTCAAGGGCCGGAAGGTGGGCGGCGCCGAGATCTCGCGGCTGCACGCCAACTACATCGTGAACAAGGGGAATGCGTCCGCGGACGACGTCCTCAAGCTGATCGACATCGCCCGCACGGCGGTGTTCAAGGAGTTCGGGGTCGAGCTCGTTCTGGAGGTGAAGGTGCTGGGAGAGGCGAAGTGAGCGACGCCTTCGTGCACCCCTCGTCGTTCGTGGACGAGGGGGCCGAGGTGGGGGCGGGGACGCGGATCTGGCATTTCTGCCACGTCATGCCGGGCGCCGTGATCGGCGAGCGGTGCAACATCGGGCAGAACTGCGTGCTGATGCCCGGGACGCGGCTCGGGAACAACGTGAAGCTGCAGAACAACGTGTCGGTGTACGAGGGCGTGATCCTCGAGGACGACGTCTTCTGCGGCCCTTCGATGGTGTTCACGAACGTGAGCACCCCGCGCAGCCACGTGAGCCGGCGGGGCGCCTACGAGCGGACGCTGGTGCAGCGGGGCGCGAGCATCGGCGCCAACGCCACGATCGTGTGCGGCGTCACCCTGGGGCGCTACAGCTTCGTCGGCGCCGGGGCGGTGGTCACGCGGGACGTGAAGGACCACGCCCTCGTGGTGGGGAACCCCGCGAAGCAGATCGGCTGGATGTGCCAGTGCGGCGAGCGGCTGCGGCTCGAGGGGAAGGCCGGGCGCTGCGCGCACTGCGGCACGGGTTACGAGGAGCGCGGGGGGGAGTTGGTCGCGCCGTGAACGTGCCGCTCCTGGACCTGCGGCTGCAGCACCGGGCCATCGAGCGCGAGGTGATGGCGCGCGTGATGGCCGTGGTGGAGTCGCAGCACTTCATCCTCGGCGAGCTGGTGCTCGAGCTGGAGGCCGCCATCGCCGGGCTGTCGCAGGCGCGCTTCGGCGTCGGCGTCGCCAGCGGGACCGATGCGCTGCTGCTGCCCCTGGAGGCGCTGGACCTCGCGCCGGGGGACGAGGTCATCACGACCCCGTTCTCCTTCTTCGCCACCGCGGGGACCATCCACAACGCCGGCGCCCGTCCCGTGTTCGTGGACATCGAGCCCGGGACCTACAACATCGACATCGCGCAGGTGGAGGCGGCCCTCACGCCCAGGACGCGGGCCGTGATGCCGGTCCACCTCTTCGGCCAGATGGCCGCGATGGAACGGCTGATGCCCCTCGCCGAGCGGCACGGGTTCGCCGTGCTCGAGGACGCCTGCCAGGCCATCGGGGCGCGGCGGAAGGTCGGCGGCGCGTGGCGGATGGCGGGGGAGCTCGGGACGGCGTCGGGCTTCTCGTTCTTCCCGACCAAGAACCTCGGCGGCTGGGGCGACGGCGGGATGGTCGTCACCTCGGACCAGCGGATGGCGGACCGGGTCCGCTCGCTCCGGATGCACGGCGGCACGAGGACCTACTACCACGACGAGGTCGGCACCAACTCGCGGCTCGACGCGCTGCAGGCCGCCGTCCTCCTCGCCAAGCTGCCGCACCTCGGCGCCTGGAGCGCGGCGCGGCGGGCGAACGCCGCCTGGTACGACGCGGCGCTGGCGGGCCTGGAGGCGGTGCGCACCCCGCTGACCGATCCCGCCAACGAGCACATCTTCCACCAGTACGTGATCGCCGCCGAGCGGCGGGACGCCCTGCAGGAGCATCTCAAGGCCGAGGGCATCGGCACGGCGGTCTACTACCCGCTGCCGCTCCACCAGCAGCGGTGCTTCGCGTACCTCGGCTACGCGGCGGGGGCGTTCCCGGTCTCCGAAGCGGCGGCGCGGAGCGTCCTCGCGCTCCCGATCTACCCGGAGCTCACCGAGGAGCAGCGCGCGTACGTGGTGCGGTCCATCCGTTCGTTCTACGGCAGGTAGACACTTCCGCGGCGCCCGGATCGCGGGCTGCCGGCACACGGGATAGGGGTGGCAGGGTGACGACGAACTGGGAGCAGGAACTCATCGCGAAGGCCGCCTCACGCCAGGCGCTCATCGGCGTGGTGGGCCTCGGCTACGTGGGCCTCCCGCTGGTCGCCGAGATGGCGGAGGCGGGCTACCGGGTGCTGGGATTCGACGTCACCCAGCGCGTGGTGGACTTGGTGAACAAGGGCGTCTCGCACGTGCAGGACGTGCCCTCGGAGCGGCTGGCGAAGTTCGTGAAGGCGGGGAAGGTCAGCGCCACCACGGACCTCTCGCGGATGGGCGAGCCCGACTGCCTCGCCATCTGCGTGCCCACGCCCCTCTCGAAGAGCCGCGACCCGGATGTGTCGTTCATCCTCGCCGCGACGGCGAGCGTGGCGAAGACGATCCGCGCGGGCCAGCTGGTGGTCCTGGAGAGCACCACCTACCCCGGGACGACGCGCGAGCTGATGCTGCCCGCCCTGGAGAAGGGGGGCCTCAAGGTCGGGAAGGACGTCTTCCTCGCCTTCAGCGCCGAGCGCGTGGATCCGGGCAATCCGAAGTACGGCACCCGGAACACCCCGAAGGTGATGGGCGGCATCACGCCGGCGTGCACGCGGGTGGTGATCGCGATCTACCAGCCGGCGATCGACACGCTCGTCCCGGTCTCCTCGCCGGAGGCGGCGGAGCTCACCAAGCTGCTGGAGAACACCTTCCGCTCGGTGAACATCGGGCTCGTGAACGAGATGGCCATCGTCTGCGACAAGCTCGGCGTGGACGTGTGGGAGGTCATCGAGGCCGCCGCCACGAAGCCGTTCGGGTTCATGAAGTTCACCCCCGGCCCCGGCGTCGGAGGGCACTGCATCCCGCTCGACCCGCACTACCTCGCGTGGAAGATGCGGACCTTGAACTACCGCACACGCTTCATCGAGGTGGCCGGCGAGGTCAACTCCGAGATGCCGGAGTACTGGGTCGCGAAGGTGACGAGCGCCCTCAACGCGCAGAACCGCTCGGTGCGGGGCTCGAAGATCCTGGTCATCGGCGTGGCGTACAAGAAGGACATCGACGACATCCGCGAGAGCCCGGCGATCGACGTGATCCGTCTTCTCCAGCAGCTGGGGGGCGACGTCACGTACCACGATCCGTTCATCCCGGTCTTCAAGGAGGACGGGATGGAGCTCCGCTCGGTCGCCCTCACCGCCGAGGCCGTCCGGGCCTCCGACTGCGTGGTCATCGTCACCGATCACACGAAGCTGGACTACGCGATGCTCGGGCGCGAATCCCGGGCGCTGGTGGACACCCGCCACGCGGTGGCGAGCCGGGCCAAGAAGGGCCAGGCCTAGGCGGGTGCGGAGCGCTCCGGGGCCGCGAGGGCTTCGGGGCCCACGATCCAACATCGTCAGCGGGTCTAGAGGGACATCGCCATGAACGTCGCGGTGATCGGTACCGGATACGTCGGCCTCGTGACGGGGGTGGGGTTCGCCGAGACCGGCAACGTCGTCGTCTGTGCGGACGTGGACGCCTCGAAGATCGAACGCCTGCGGCACAACAAGATCCCCATCTACGAGCCCGGTCTCGAGCCGATGGTGCAGCGCAACCAGACCGAGGGCCGGCTGTCGTTCACCACCGACGTGGGCGCCGCGATCGAGGCGAGCGACATCGTCTTCATCGCCGTCGGGACGCCGCAGGATGAGGACGGCTCCGCCGACCTCCGCCACGTCCTCGAGGTGGCCGCGCTGATCGGCACGCGGATGAACCGGCCGAAGATCGTCGTGACCAAGAGCACGGTGCCGGTCGGCACCGCCGAGAAGGTCCGCACGGCGGTGGCCGCCCAGACGCAGACGAAGTTCTGGGTGGCGTCGAACCCGGAGTTCCTCAAGGAGGGCGCCGCGGTCCAGGACTTCATGAAGCCCGACCGGGTGGTCCTCGGCGTGGACAGCCCGGAGTCCGAGGCGATGCTGCGCGAGCTGTACGAGCCGTTCGTCCGCTCGGGGAACCCGATCCTGTTCATGGACATCCCCTCCGCGGAATTCACGAAGTACGCGGCGAACGCGATGCTCGCGGCGCGCATCACCCTGATGAACCAGTTCGCCGACCTGTGCGAGAAGGTGGGCGCCAACGTCGAGCACGTCCGCCTCGGGGTCGGCTCGGACGAACGCATCGGCAAGGCGTTCCTCTTCCCGGGCCCCGGGTACGGCGGCTCGTGCTTCCCCAAGGACGTGAAGGCCCTCAACGCGACGGCGCGGGACGCGCGCTTCCCCCTCGAGGTCCTCGAGGCGGTGGACCGCGCGAACGACCAGCACAAGCACGTGCCGTTCCAGAAGGTGCGGCAGCTGCTCGGCGGCTCCGCGCGGGGGAAGACCATCGCGCTCTGGGGACTCGCCTTCAAGGCGCAGACGGACGACATGCGCGAGTCGTCGGCGCTGACCTTCGTGGCCGACGCGCTCGCCGACGGCGCGACGCTGCGGGTGCACGACCCGCAGGCGATGGACGAGGCGCGCCGCCGCCTCGGGAACACGGTCACCTACGTGGCGCATCCGTACGAGGCGCTCGAGGGCGCCGACGCGCTCGTGGTGCTGACCGAATGGCAGGAGTTCCGGGTGCTCGACCACGCCCGGGCCAAGCAGGCGATGCGGCGCCCCGTGGTTGTGGACGCGCGCAACCTCTACGACCCGGCGCGGATGCGGCAGGCCGGCTTCACCTACGCCTCCATCGGCAGGCCCTAGTGCGCGTCCTCATCACGGGCGCCGCCGGCTTCCTCGGTTCGCACCTCGCCGACCGCCTCCTCGCGGACGGGTACGAGGTGGTGGGGATGGACAACTTCATCACCGGCAGCCCGGACAACATCGCGCACCTGACGGGGCATCCGGGCTGGAGCTTCCACCGCCACGACGTCACCAACTTCATCTACGTGGCGGGACCGCTCGACGGGGTGCTCCACTTCGCGTCGCCGGCGAGCCCCCGCGACTACCTCGAGTTGCCGATCCAGACCCTCAAGGTGGGGTCCCTCGGTACGCACAAGGCGCTCGGCCTCGCCCTGGCGAAGCAGGCGCGGTTCCTCATCGCCTCGACCTCCGAGGTGTACGGCGATCCGCTGGTGCATCCGCAGCCCGAGGCGTACTGGGGGAACGTGAACCCGGTGGGCCCGCGAGGCGTGTACGACGAGGCGAAGCGCTTCGCCGAGGCGATGACGATGGCGTACCACCGCTTCCACGGCGTGGACACCCGCATCGTCCGGATCTTCAACACCTACGGGCCGCGGATGCGGCCGCGCGACGGCCGCGTGGTGTCGAACTTCATCGTGCAGGCGCTGCTCGGCGAGCCCCTCACCGTGTACGGGGACGGCGGCCAGTCGCGGTCGTTCTGCTACGTGGACGACCTCGTGGACGGGATCGTCCGCCTGTTCGAGCGCGGCACCGCGGAGCCGACGAACATCGGCAACCCGGTGGAGTTCACCGTCCGTCAGCTGGCCGGGGAGGTGCTGCGCCAGACCGGCTCGGCGTCGCGGATCGTGCAGGAGCCGCTCCCGGTGGACGATCCGAAGGTGCGCCAGCCGGACATCACCCGCGCCCGCTCGCTCCTGGGCTGGGAGCCGAAGGTGCCGCTGGCGGAGGGGCTCGAACGGACCATCGCGTACTTCCGCACGAAGGTGGCGTGAGCGCGTTCCTCGTCACGGGGGCCGCGGGGTTCATCGGCTCGCACGTCGTCGAGGCGCTCCTGGCCGCGGGGCACGCGGTGGTGGGGCTGGACAACTTCGACGACTTCTATCCGCGCGCGGTGAAGGAGCGGAACCTCGCGGGGGCGCTGGCGTCGAAGGCGTTCCGCCTCGTCGAGGGGGACGTGCGCGACGCCGCGCTGCTCGCCGGGCTGATGCGGGCCGACATGGTGGTCGTGCACCTGGCGGCGCGCGCGGGGGTCCGGCCGTCCATCCAGCAGCCGGTGCTGTACGCGTCGGTGAACGTCCTCGGCACGGCGACGGTCCTGGAGGCGGCGCGCGCGGCGGGGGTGCGCCGGTTCGTGTTCGCCAGCTCCTCGTCGGTCTACGGGGACAGCGCGCCGGTCCCGTTCCGGGAGGACTGGCCGGCCGTCGAGCCCATCTCGCCGTACGCCGCCACCAAGCGGGCCGGGGAGCTGCTCTGCGCGGCGTACGCGCACCTCTTCCCGCTGCGCATCGCGGCGCTGCGGTTCTTCACGGTGTACGGGCCGCGGCAGCGCCCCGACCTGGCGATCCACGCCTTCACGCGCCGCACCGCCGCGGGGGAGGCGATCCCGTTCTACGGCGACGGCTCCGCCGAGCGGGACTACACCTACGTCGACGACATCCTCGGCGGGGTGCTCGGCGCGGTGGCGTGGACCGGCGAGGCGGCGGGGCCCGGCGGGGCGTTCGAGATCGTGAACCTCGGCGAGTCGCGCACCACGCGGCTCGACCGCCTGGTGGAGGTGATCGCGGCGGCGTTGGCGGCGGAGGGGCTGCCCTCGGCGGTGCGGCTGGAGCGGCTCCCGCCGCAGCCCGGCGACGTGCGCCGCACCTGCGCCGACGTCGCGAAGGCGCGGCGGCTGCTGGGGTACGCGCCCGCCACGCCGGTGGAGGTGGGGATCCCGCGGTTCGTGCGCTGGTTCAAGGAGGAGGCCCATGGACGCTCGTCCTGACCGGCAGGTCGCCCGGGCGAAGGAGCGGTTCGACGCCGGCGACGCCTACGGCGCCATCCACCTGCTGCGGGAGGTCGTCGCGACGGGGAAGGCGTTCGCCGACGCGCATCACCTCCTCGGCCTGGCGTACGCGATGGTCGGCCAGCGGGAGGCGGCGCTGGAGGAGTTCGACCGCGCGCTGGAGCTGAACCCGCGGTACGTGGACGCGCACCTCAACCGCGGGGTGATCCTGAACGACCTGGGCCGCACGGCCGACGCGGCGGCGGCGTTCGCCTCGGCGCAGGGTCTGGGCGCGGTGGACCACACCGGTTTCCCCTCACCGGTGGCGTCCCAGCTCGCCAACCTGCATGCGGAGCTGGGCGAGGCGTACGTGGAGGCGGAGGGCGTCGCGCAGGCGATCGTGCAGTTCGAGGCGGCGGTCGCGCTCCGCCCCGAGTTCCTGGACCTGCGCTACCGCCTGGCGCGGCTGCGGCTGGGGGAGGGGGACGCGGCGGGGGCCCGCCGCGACCTCGAGGCGATCCTCGACGCACGTCCCGGGTACGATGCAGCACGGGCGTCGCTCGGGATGGCGTACTACCTCCTGGGGGACCGGGACGCCGCGCGCACCGCGTGGGAGGCCTGCCGCGCGAAGAGCCCCGACGATCCGAAGGTCGCGGCGTACCTCGCGCTCCTGGAGCGGGTGACCTCGTGACCCGGTGGCCCGGCGCCGCGCCGCGGAGTGGGCGGCGGTGGCGCTGGTCCGTCGTGGCGTTCCTGGCCTGGGGGTGCGCGCCGAGCCCCGACCACGAGCGCCTGGGCGACCGGCGCTACGCCGAGCGCTCGTTCACCGACGCGCTGGCCGAGTACCGCCTGGCGATGCGCCGGCGGTCGCCATCGGCGGAGCTGCGGTCGAAGTTCGGTGCGGCGGCCCTGCACGTCGGCGACCTGCAGGAAGCGGTGGGGGTGTACCGTGACCTGGCGCGGAAGGAGCCGGCGTCGGCGCTGGAGGCGGTGGAAGGGCTGATGCACGCGGCGAAGCTGGCGATCGACGGCCGGGACCTCGCCGCGCTCGGCCAGGCGGTGGCGGGGGTGCGCGAGATCCAGCCGGACCGTCCCCTCGGGGCGCTCGCGGCGGCGCTGGGGGCCTCGTACGAGCCCGGGGGCAGGCCGGGGGACGCACTCGACCTCCTCCTGCAGGCGGCGGCCGTGAGCGACCGCGCGGAGGCCGACTCGCTGCTGGTGCTCTACGGCGACGTCAACGTGCAGCTGTTGCAGTTCGACGCCGGGCAGCGCGCGTACGAGAGCGTCCTGCGGCGCTCCCCGTCCCCGGCGCTGGCGCGGGCGGCGCGGTCGGGCCTGGCGACGTGCGCGGTGCAGCGGGGGAGGGACGCGCTGGGCGCCGGACTCCTCGACGACGCGACCGGCTGGTTCCGGACGGCGATCGCCATCGGGGAACCGGATTCGATCGTGCGGATCGCGTGGCTGCTCAGCGGCGACGCGGCGTGGGCGGCGGGTGACACGGCGAGGGCGGTGGACGCGTACCGGCACGCGGCGACGGGGGGCGGCGACAACGACGCCACGGCGGCCCGGGCCAACGAACAGCTGCAGAAGCTCCTAGGCGGGGGGACACCGTGACGTGGAATCGATGGAAGGGATGCTGACGCCGCGAGTGGGGGGAGGCGCGCGGGGCCGCGCGCGTCCGCTCGGCCGCGCGCTCGCCGCCGCGGCGGCGGTCGCGCTCGCGGGGTGCGTGCACTTCAACCCGGCGGCGTTCCACGACAACGGCGCGCTCTACGAGGCGTCGCTGCGGGAGTTCCACCGCGGCCACTTCGACCGCGCGCAGGCGGGTCTCCAGAAGCTGACCTTCGACCTGACCTCGCGCGATTCGCTCTTCGCGCTGTCGCGGTTCTACCTGGCCGAGACGTACTTCGGCCTGCGGGACTTCGTCACGGCGTCCCGGGAGTTCCGGCGCGTGGCCGACGAGGCCCCGGAGTCCCCCCTCGCGCCGGGCGCGCTGCTGCGGGCGGGGGACAGCTTCGCCGAGCTGTGGCGCCGGCCGGAGCTCGACCCCACGAACGGGCAGACGGCCGTCGCGACCTGGCAGGAGCTGCAGGGGCGCTATCCCGACAGCGAGGCGGCGGCCATCAGCTATGTCCGGCTCCGCGCGCTGAACGAGCAGTTCGCCCGGAAGACGTTCGAGAGCGGGATCTTCTACTTCAAGCGGGGCGGCTTCGACTCCGCGATCCTGTACCTCCGCGACCTGATCACGACGTACCCGTCGTCCGCGCTCGTGCCGGAGGCGTTCGTCACGCTGGTCCGCGCGTACCGTGCGATCGGGTACAAGGAGGAACTGCAGGAGACGTGCGACCACCTGGCGCAGTACTACCCCAACCGCCGCGACGTGCGGGAGGCGTGTGGGAACGGGCGTCCTGGGCGGTAGCTTCGACCCCGTCCACCACGGCCATCTGATCGCGGCGGACCGGGCCGCGGAGGCGCTGGGGCTGGAGCGGGTGCTGTTCGTGCCATGCGCGCGCCAACCCCTGAAGCCGGCAGGTCCGGTCGCGGACGGGGTGCATCGCCGGGCGATGCTGGCACTGGCCCTCGCCGGCCACCCGCGGTTCGTCGTGGAGCCGATGGAGCTGGAGCGCCCCGGGCCCTCGTACACGGTGGACACGCTGCGGGCGCTCCACGCGCGCGAACCGCGCGAGCGCTTCGTCCTGATCCTCGGCGCCGACGCCGCGGCGCAGCTGCCGCGCTGGCGCGCGGCCGACGAGGTGGCGCGGCTGGCGGAGATCGCGGTGCTGACCCGCCCGGGAGTGCCGGAGGTGGCGTCGGCGTTCGTGGCGCACTGCGTCGCCATGCCGGCGATCGAGATCTCGGCGAGCGACATCCGGGCGCGCTGTCTCGCCGGCAAGAGCATCCGCTACCTCGTGCCCGAGCCGGTGGCGGACTACATCGAGCGGAACCGGCTGTACCAGTGAGGGGACGGACAGGGGACTGATGCAGATCCAGCAGTTGGTCACGAAGGTCCTCGGGACGCGGTTCTCCCGCGAGCTCCGGCGGCTCCAACCGGTGGTGGACGCCATCCACCGCCACGAGGAGGCGCTCCGCGGGCTGAGCGACGCCGAGATCCAGGCGCAGACGGGGCGGTTCCGGGCGCGGATCGAGGAGCAGGTCGGCACGCTCCGGGCGGAAGTGGAGCGGCTCAAGGGCGCGAAGCACGCCTGTGCCGATCCCGAGGAGCGGGACGACCTCGACCGCGAGCTCCTCGAGCGGGAGCGGGAGCTCATCCGGGCCACGGCGGAGGCGCTCGACGCCCTCCTCCCCGAGGCGTTCGCGACGGTGCGCGAGGCGTGTCGCCGGCTGATGGGGAGCACGGTCTCCGTCACCGGCCACGACCTGCCGTGGGACATGGTGCCGTACGACGTGCAGCTGATCGGCGGCATCACCCTCCACAAGGGGAAGATCGCGGAGATGGCGACGGGCGAGGGGAAGACCCTCGTGGCGACGCTGCCCCTCTACCTCAACGCGCTCCCCGGCACCGGCTGCCACCTCGTCACCGTCAATAACTACCTCGCCCGCCGCGACTCGCAGTGGATGGGGCACCTCTACCGCTGGCTCGGCCTCACGGTGGGCTGCATCGACGACACGGAGCCCGGCACCGCCGAGCGCCGCGCCGCGTACAACTGCGACATCACCTACGGGACGAACAACGAATTCGGATTCGACTACCTCCGCGACAACATGGTGTTCTCGGTGGACCAGCGGGTCCAGCGGACGCACGTCTACGCGATCATCGACGAGGTGGACTCGATCCTCATCGACGAGGCGCGGACGCCGCTGATCATCTCGGGGCCGGTCGGCGCCGAGAGCGACACCAAGTACGCCGACTTCAACCGGCAGGTGCAGGGCCTCGTGCGGCGCCAGATCGAGGTGGGGAACGACCTCGTCGCCGAGGCGGAGAAGCTCTGGGCGGCCGGCGAGACGTACGGCGGCGCGGTGAAGGCGTACCAGGCGCAGCTCGGGATGCCGAAGCAGAAGCGGCTGGGGAAGTTCATCAACGAGCAGGGTGTCAAGAAGGAGGTCCAGAAGGTCGAGCTGGACCACATCGCCGACCGCAAGCTGCCGGCGAAGGAGCAGAAGCTCCGCGACCTCGAGGAGGTGCTGTACTTCGTCATCGACGAGAAGGGGCACTCGGTCCATCTGACCGACAAGGGGGTGGAGCTCCTCTCCCCCGACGATCCCCATCTGTTCATCGTGCCCGACCTCTCGCAGGAGGTCCACGACCTCGACCACGACGAGTCGCTCACGCCGGCGCAGAAGCTGGAGCGGCGGCAGCAGCTCGAGATGGACTACGCCGCGAAGAGCGAGAAGCTCAACATCGTCCACCAGCTGCTGCGCGCCCACGCCCTGTACGAGAAGGACGTGGACTACGTCGTGCAGGACGGGCAGATCTTCATCGTGGACGAGTTCACCGGCCGCATCCTGCCGGGCCGGCGCTGGTCGGACGGGCTGCACCAGGCGGTCGAGGCGAAGGAGGCGGTGGAGGTGAAGGGGGAGACGCAGACCCTCGCCACCATCACCATCCAGAACTACTTCCGCATGTACCAGAAGCTCGCCGGCATGACGGGCACGGCGGAGACCGAGGAGACCGAGTTCTTCAAGATCTACGGCCTCGAGGTGTCGGTCATCCCCACGAACCGGCCGGTGCGCCGCATCGACAAGCACGACCTCGTGTACCGGACCCGGCGCGAGAAATACAACGCCATCGTGGAGGAGGTCGAGCGTCTCCACGGGCGGAACCTCCCCGTGCTGGTGGGGACGGTGAGCGTCGAGGTGTCGGAGACCCTGTCGCGGATGCTGAAGCGGCGGGGGATGAAGCATGAGGTGCTGAACGCGAAGTACCACCAGCGCGAGGCGGAGATCGTGGCGATGGCGGGGCAACCCGCCGCGGTGACGATCGCGACCAACATGGCCGGCCGCGGGACCGACATCAAGCTGGGCGCGGGCGTCACCAAGTGCCGGGTGTGCGGCATCCGCGCCCGGATGGCGCCGTTCGGCCAGACGATCGAGAAGCCCGACCTGGCGTGGGACGAGATCGGGCGCCTCGGGTGCATGGACGATCCGCCGTGCGGCCTCCAGATCATCGGCACCGAGCGGCACGAGGCGCGGCGCATCGACCGCCAGCTGCGCGGCCGGTCGGGGCGCCAGGGCGACCCCGGCGCCACGATGTTCTTCCTCTCCCTCGAGGACGACCTGATGCGGCTCTTCGGGTCGGACCGCATCGCCGGCATGATGGACCGGCTGGGGGCGGAGGAGGGCGAGGTCATCACCCACCCGCTGGTGAGCCGCTCCATCGAGGGCGCGCAGAAGCGGATCGAGCTGCAGAACTTCCAGTCCCGCAAGCGGCTCCTCGAGTACGACGACGTGATGAACCAGCAGCGGGAGGTGGTCTATTCGCTGCGGCTGTTCGCGCTCGAGGGGGGCGAGGAGCTGAAGGCCGAGGCCACGCGCATGGTGGACGGCGCGGTGGAGAAGCTGGTCCAGGAGACCGTCGCCGCGGCCAAGCTCCCCGAGCAGTGGGACTTCGAGATGCTGGCCGAGACGCTGCAGCGGCGCTTCCTCGTCCTCGTGCCGGAGCTGCGCGCCAAGCGGATCACGAGCCAGACGGAGCTCCTCGACGTGGTCCGCCGGGAGGCGCGCGCGGCCTTCCAGCGGCGCATCCAGGCGTTCGACACCTACGGGGGACAGCTGGGGATCGACCGGCTGGCGGAGCAGATCCTGAGCCAGGTGATGCTCCGCGTGATCGACGGGGAGTGGAAGGACCACCTCTACGACCTGGACCAGCTGCGCAACGCCATCACCTACCGCGCGTGGGGCCAGAAGGACCCGCTGATCGAGTACAAGCACGAGGCCTACGAGATGTTCGTGGGCCTGATGAACGGGATGCGGGCCACCTTCGCCGAGCAGTTCCTGGCGCGCGTGCAGGTCACGGCCGGGCCGCCGCCACCGATGGAGCCGCAGCCGCTGCCGCGCACCTACACCGGCCCGGCCGCTCCCGAGGGCGATGCGGCGCCGGCGGTGCGGCGGGAGGTCGCGGGCGGGATGGTGGCGCCGGATTCGCGGCGGGGTGTCCCGTCGGCGCCCGGACTCGCGGCCCTCGGCCCCTCGGCCAGCGAGAAGGCGGCGACCCTCCGTGCGGCCGGCATCGGCGGCGGGGCGCGCGCCTCCGCCGGCCCGTCCACGGGCCCCGGCGGATACCCGCGGGTCGGTCGCAACGATCCCTGTCCCTGCGGGTCGGGGAAGAAGTACAAGAAGTGCCACGGGGCGGGGGCGTAGCGCCGAGATCCGCGCCGCCCCGCCGCCGCGCCGCGCCCGCCTTCGCCGGCGGGCGCGCCATTTTGGGGCCATGCACACCTTCGTGCGGGAACCCCCGGGCGCCGACCGGCCTCGCGAGCGCCTCTTCCGCCTCGGCCCTGCTGCGTTGACGGCGGCGGAGCTCATCGCCATTCTCCTCTCGACGGGCCGCGCGGGACACTCCGCCGCGGACGTCGCCGGGGCCCTGCTGGCGGACGGGGGCCCGGGCGTGGGGGACCTGGCACGCCGCTCGCCGGCCGAGCTGGCGCGCACGTCGGGGATCGGCCCGGCCAAGGCCTCGCGCCTCGCCGCCGCCCTCGAGCTGGGACGCCGGATCCAGGAGGAGGGCCGCGCCGCGCGGGTGCGGATCCGCTCGCCGGCGGACGTGTACCGCTTCTACGCCCCCCGGCTCGCCGACCTGCCGGCGGAGGAGTTCCACGTGCTCGCGCTCGACAGCCAGAGCGGCGTCCTGCGCGACCTGCTCGTCACCCGAGGGCTCTTGAACGCATCGCTGGTGCATCCCCGGGAGGTGTTCCGCGGCGCCATCGCCGAATCGGCGGCGGGGGTCATCGTGGTGCACAACCATCCCTCGGGCGATCCCACCCCCTCGGCCGACGACCGCGCCGCCACGCGCCAGCTGGTGGACGCGGGGCGGATCCTCGACCTCCCGGTGTACGACCACGTCGTCGTCGGCGCCGGGCGCTACGTCAGCTTCGCGGAGGCGGGCCTCCTGTGACCGCCACCGGCGTGCCCGTCATCCCCGGCCTCACCGAGGCCCTCACCCCCCTCGCGGACCGGTTCGACCTCGGCCTCATCGAGCGCGCCTACCGCTACAGCGCGTCGGCGCACCGCGGCCAGCTCCGGCTCTCGGGGGAGGAGGCGGTCACCCACGGCGTGGCGGTGGCGAAGATCCTCGTCGAGCAGCACCTCGATTCCGTCTCCGTCGCGTGCGGCCTCCTGCACGACGTCATCGAGGACACCGACATCTCCCTGCAGGACCTCCAGGGGGAGTTCGGCCCCGAGGTGGCGGGGATCGTGGACGGCCTCACCAAGCTCTCCACCATCACCTTCCGCTCCAGCGCCGAGGAGCAGGTCGAGAACTACCGCAAGCTGCTGCTCTCGGTCGCGAAGGACGCGCGGGTCATCATCATCAAGCTCGCCGACCGGCTCCACAACATGCGGACCCTCGAGCACCTCCCCGAGGAGAAGCAGGCGCGCATCGCGCTCGAGACGCGGGACCTGTACGCCGCGCTGGCGCACCGGTTCGGGATGGCGGGCGTGAAGGCGGAGCTGGAGGACCTGGCCTTCAAGTACCTGGAGCCCGAGGAGTACAAGGCGCTGGCCCGCAAGGTCCAGTCGAAGCGCGCCGAGCGGGAGGAGCTGGTCGAGAAGATGCAGGGGCCGCTGCGCCGCGAGCTGGCGCGCGCGGGGATCGCCGACGTCGAGGTCACCGGCCGCCCCAAGCACCTCTGGTCCATCTGGAAGAAGATCGTGCGGCGGGGCGTGCCCTTCGAGGAGATCTTCGACCTGATGGCGATCCGCGTGCTGGTGAACGCGGTGCCCGACTGCTACCACGCGCTGGGCGTGATCCACGCGCGGTGGACGCCGCTCCAGGAGCGGATCAAGGACTACATCGCCCAGCCGAAGTCGAACGGCTACCAGTCGCTGCACACGACGATCTTCGGCCCGGGCGGGCACCTCTACGAGATCCAGATCCGCACCCACGAGATGCACGAGACGGCGGAGTACGGGATCGCCGCGCACTGGCTGTACAAGGAGGGGCGGCTCCAGGACGACCTCGACCGGCACCTGTCGTGGTTCCGCCAGCTCCTCGAGCACCAGCAGGACGCGCACACGCCGGAGGAGTTCCTCGAGTTCCTGAAGATCGATCTCTACCAGGACGAGATCTTCGTCTTCACGCCCGAAGGGGACGTCAAGCAGCTCCCCAAGAGCGCCACGCCGATCGACTTCGCCTTCGCGGTGCACACGGAGGTCGGGCTCCGCTGCCACGGCGCGAAGGTGAACGGCCGCATCGCGCCGCTGCACCGCCAGCTCAAGAACGGCGACTCCGTCGAGATCCTCACCTCCGCCGGCGCCCACCCCTCCCGCGACTGGCTCTCGCACGTGCGGACCGGCCGCGCGCGGCAGAAGATCCGGCAGTGGCTGCGGCAGGAGGAATACGCCGCCTCGGTGGCGCTGGGGCAGGAGATCCTCGACCGCGAGCTGCGCCGCCGCCGCCTCGCCAAGCCCGACGAGGACGCGATGAAGCGCGCCGCCGGGAAGCTCAGCGTGCACGACGCGCCCCACCTCGAGGCCGCCCTCGGCCGCGGCGATCTCTCGTTCAGCCAGGTGCTGGGCGCGCTCTTCCCCGACCTCCCGCCGGAAGACGCGCCGGCGCCCAAGCCCGGCGCCATCGGCCGCCTCGTCCAGCGGATGCGCGTCGGCCGCGGCGTGCGCATCCAGGGCGTGGACGGGCTGATGGTCCGGTACTCGTCCTGCTGCCAGCCGGTGCCGGGCGACGCGGTGACCGGCTACGTGACGCGGGGCCGCGGCATCAGCATCCACCGGGTGGACTGCCCCAATCTTCTCGCCCTGACCGACGAGCCGGAGCGGCGCCTCGACCTCGACTGGCAGGAGGTGGAAGGCGAGGTCTTCACCGTGCGGCTCACCGTCGCGGGGGAGGACCGGCGCGGCCTCTACGCCGACGTCTGCCTCGCGGTCTCGCAGGCGGGCACCAACATGCGGGCGGCGGAGCTGAGCAGCGGCGAAGGGGGGATGCTGGGATCGGTCGTCGTGGAGGTCGAGAACCTGACCCACCTCAACAAGGTCATCAAGGCCATCCGCCGCGTGAAGGGCGTCGTCGAGGTCCGCCGGCGCGACCGCACGCTCGCGTGAGCCCCTTCCAGCTCGTATCCCCCTTCGAGCCGGCCGGCCACCAGCCGCAGGCCATCGCCGAGCTGGTCCGGGCCTTCCGGCGCGGCGACCGCCACCAGGTGCTGCTCGGCGTCACGGGCTCCGGCAAGACGATGACGGTCGCCCACGTGGTCCGCGAGCTGGGGATCCCGGCCCTCGTCCTCTCGCACAACAAGACCCTCGCCGCGCAGCTCTACGGCGAGCTCAAGTCGTTCTTCCCGCAGAACGCCGTCGAGTACTTCGTCTCGTACTACGACTACTACCAGCCCGAGGCGTACGTCCCCTCGACCGACACGTACATCGAGAAGGACGCCTCGATCAACGAGGACATCGAGCGCCTCCGCCTGCGCACCACGTCGAGCCTCGTCGAGCGGGACGACACCGTGGTCGTGGCGACGGTCTCCGCCATCTACGGCCTGGGCGATCCCGTCGAGTACAAGCAGCAGATGCTCCGCGTCGCGGTCGGGGAGACGGTGGGCCGCCGGCCGATCCTCGAGCGGCTGGTGGACATCCAGTACCAGCGGAACGACGTCGCCTTCGAGCCGGGGGTGTTCCGGGTCCGCGGCGACGTCATCGAGGTCTTCCCCGCGTACGAGGAGCAGGCCGTCCGCCTCGAGCTCAACGGCGACGTGCTCGAGCGCATCACCAAGATCGACCCGCTGACCGGCAAGGCCGTCGCGCCCCTCGAACGGTGCGCGATCTACCCCGCCACCCACTTCGTGACCGACCGCGACAACCTCGAGCGGGCGGTGGGCCTCATCCGCGCCGAGCTCGCGGAGCGGCTCCGCGCGCTGCGGACGGCGGGGAAGCTCCTCGAGGCCCAGCGGCTCGAGTCGCGCACCACCTTCGACATCGAGATGCTCCTCGAGGTCGGCACCTGCCACGGCATCGAGAACTACAGCCGGCACATCTCCGGCCGGGCCCCGGGGGAGCGGCCGGCGGTGCTCCTCGACTTCTTCCCACCCGACTTCCTGGTCGTGGTGGACGAGTCGCACGTGACCGTCCCCCAGCTCCACGCGATGTCGAACGGCGACCGCGCGCGGAAGGAGACCCTCGTCGAGTACGGCTTCCGCCTCCCCTCCGCGCTCGACAACCGCCCGCTGCGCTACGAGGAGTTCCTGCACTTCGCGCCGCGGGTGCTCTTCGTCTCGGCCACCCCCGGGCCCGAGGAGCTGCGGCTCTCGGGCGGCGTCGTGGTCGAGCAGCTGGTGCGGCCGACCGGCCTCATCGATCCCGCGGTGGAGGTGCGCCCCGTCGCTGGCCAGGTGGACGACCTCCTCGCCGAGATCCGCCTCCGCGCCCGGAAGGGGGAGCGGGTCCTCGTCACGACCCTCACCAAGCGGATGGCGGAGGACCTCACCGACTTCTTCGCCCAGGTCGGCGTGCGGGTGCGCTACATGCACTCCGACATCGACACCATCGAACGGATGGACATCGTCCGGGGCTTGCGCCTCGGCGAGTTCGACGTGCTCGTCGGCATCAACCTCCTCCGCGAGGGGCTCGACCTCCCCGAGGTCTCCCTCGTCGCCGTCCTCGACGCCGACCAGGAGGGGTTCCTCCGTTCCCGGACCGCCATCATCCAGACCGTGGGGCGCGCCGCCCGGCACGAGCAGGGGAAGGCGATCCTCTACGCCGACCGGATGACCGACTCGATGACCGCCGCCCTCGAGGAGATGGACCGGCGCCGCGAGGTCCAGCGCGCCTACAACCTCGAGCACGGCATCACCCCGCGCTCCATCGTGAAGTCGGTGGACGAGATCCGCTTATCCACCCGCGTGGCCGACGCGCGCGAGGACCCCGTGCCGCGCGCCGAGCCCCTCGCCCTCCTCGGCAAGGCCGCCGCCGACTGGGCCGCCGCCGACCCCGACGAGAAGGCGGCGCTCATCGGGATGCTGGAGGCGGAGATGAAGACGGCCGCCGAGGACCTCGACTTCGAGCTCGCCGCGCAGATCCGCGACCAGGTCATGGACCTCAAGGCGGCGGGCGGCGGCAGACGCCAAGGCGCCAAGACGCCAAGACGCGAAGGGGAGCCGGTTGCGGACGCGGGCGGACAGGGCGCCGGCGAGGGACGGGGACGCGGTGGGAGGGGGCGGCGCCGTGGGCGCTAGCGCGGTGGCCGCCGGGACCTTCGACGAAGCGGGCCTCGCCGAGTGGGGCGTCCGCTTCGCCCGCTCCCTCGCGCGCCCCGCCGTCGTCGGCCTCTCCGGCGAGCTCGGCGCGGGGAAGACCACGCTCGTCCGGGCCATCGCCGTCGGGCTCGGCGTGCGCCAGAGCGTCACCAGCCCCACCTTCGCCCTCGTCCACCGTTACGACGGCGCCGGCTGCACCGTCTACCATGTGGACGGGTACCGGCTCCGCCGCCCCGGAGAGGCCGCCGACCTCGGCTTCGACGACATGATGCGCGAGCGGGACGCCGTGGTCCTCGTCGAATGGCCCGAGCGGTTCGGCGCGGAGCTCCCGCCGCTCACGCACCACGTGGTGCTGTCCTACGTGGCCGACGCGGTGCTCCGTCGTCTGGAGATGGCGTGACGGGCCCGGGCGGTGGCGTGGCGACCCGGCCGGTCCTGATCCTCGCGTTCGACACGGCGACGGACTATCCGACTATTGCACTCGGCAACCCAGACGAGCCGGGGGCCGATGTCCGGGTGGAGGACCGGCGCGCGCTCTCGCGGGACATCGGCACGATCGTGGCCGGGGTCCTCTCCGCGCGGGGGGTGGAGCCGGCGGCGCTCACCGGGGTGCTGGTGGCCGACGGCCCCGGCGCGTTCACCGGATTGCGCATCGGCGCCGCGTTCGCGAAGGGCCTCTGCCGGGCCCTCGGCGTGCCGCTGATGGCCGCGCCCTCGCTGCTCGGCGCCGCGGCCGCGACGGCGAAGGCCGCGGATGGCGCGACGCCCCTGGAGGTCGAAGTGCGCTACGACGCGCTGCGCGGGGAGTGCTACCGGGCGGTCTACCGGGTAGGGCGGAGTGGCGTGGAGGTGATCGAAGCGCCGAGGCTGGCGCCGGCCGCCGGCGAGCGGCCGGGCGCGCCTGCGACGCGGGCTTCGGAGCGCGACGCGTCCGCGGCCGCGCTCCTCGGCCTGGTGGGACGGGCGGGTGGACCGGTGGCGGTGGAGGACCCGGGCCGCTGGGAGCCGGCCTACGGGCGCCTCGCCGAGGCGGAGGCGCGGCGGCTCGCGAGGGAGCAGAGTGCCGAAGGGCGCTAGGCGGTTCGCCCCGGGCGACGTCGAGAGGGTGGCGGCGCTGGAGCGCGCCATCTTCGGCGACCCCTGGTCGAGGCGCTCCTTCGAGGAGATCCTCGGGTTCGACCACCTCCAGGGGTTCGTGCTCGACGACAAGGCGAGAGAGCTGACCGGCTACGCCTTCTGCTCGGCGGTCGAGGACGAGGGGGAGATCCTCAACCTGGCCGTGGCGCCGGAGCACCGGCGCAAGGGGCTCGGGAAGCGGCTCCTCGCGGCCTGCCTGGCGTGGCTGGCCGAGCGTGGCGCGGCGAAGGTCTACCTCGAGGTCCGGCGGTCGAACGAGGCCGCGATCGCGATGTACCTCGCGGCGGGGTTCGGGACGTTGGGGGTGCGCCCGAATTACTACCGAAAGCCGACCGAAGATGCCGTCCTGATGGGCCTCGATCTGGCCGCTCGAGGGGCGCGGAAATGATGTCGGGGAACGCACTTTTGATTGACAAAAACCCTTGTCCCGCCCTAACTTCCGTGCTGTCCGTGGTACCCGAGTCCAGCATGGGGAGGGTCAGGTGAGCCGGAGTCTCAATAAGGTGATGCTGATCGGGAATCTCGGAGCCGATCCGGAGGTCCGCACCACCACGAACGGGAGCCGGGTCGCGCAGTTCTCGCTGGCCACCAGCCGCCAGTGGACGACCCAGGGTGGGGAGAAGCAGGAGAAGACGGAGTGGCACAAGTGCGTGGCGTGGAACGCGTCGCGCGGGTCGGGGCTGGCGGACACGATCGAGAAGTACCTGAAGAAGGGTGACCGGGTCTACGTGGAGGGCCGGATCGAGTACCGGACGTACGAGGACAAGGAGAAGCAGACCCGCTACGTCACCGAGGTGAACGTCCGCGAGCTCGTGATGCTGTCGGGCCGCTCGGACGCGGGTTCGGGTGGGGAAGGGGGGAGCCGGCGTCCGGCGGCGGCGTCTGCCGCCAAGAAGGACGCCGAGCCGGCCAAGAAGGATGGGGAAGAGACTTTCGACGACTTCCCGGGGGCGCTCGATGAGGAGGACGACGATCTGCCGTTCTAGCGGCGCGCCAATCGCGGCGGCGTTCGCGCTGCTGCTGGTGTCGGCGCCCCTCGTGGCGCAGGCGCCTACGATGATCCAGAAGCCGATCGAGCAGGCTCGGCGCGCCGCGGCGCAGTCCGGGCAGCAGACGGCGCGGCAGGAGCAGGCGGGCCAGGAGGCCGCCCCGCAGCGGCCGGCCCAGCAGCCTGCTCAGCAGGCCGCGCAACGCCCCGGCCAGCAGCCCACGGCGGCCCCGGCGAGCGTAGCGCAGGAGCAGCGCCAGGTGGTCGGCGCGCCGCCGGAGACGCACCTCGTCCAGCAGGGCGAGACGCTTTGGTCCCTGGCGCACCAGTTCCTCGGTGACGCGCTCCTCTGGCCCGAGATCTACCGCCTCAACACCAACGTGGTCGAGGATCCGCACTGGATCTTCCCCGGCGAGGAACTGCGCCTGGTGGCGCCGCCCGAGCAGGCGGCGGTCGCGCCGACGGCCGAAGTGCCCGCCCCGACACCCACGGAAAACGTGCCCCTCACGCCGACGGCGGACTCCACGCGGGCGGCCCCCGCGCCGGCGACCCCGCTCCCGAACACCGAGGGACCGACGATCTTCAGCCGCCGCGCCCGCGCGGCGGAGCCGAACGTCAAAGTCGAGGACCAGCACTCGTACCGGGCGGTGCGCGCCGGTGAGTACTACGCCTCGGGGTTCGTGGCCGACAGCCGCGCCCTCGAATCGGGGATGCTCGGTGGGAACCTCGACAAGACGGCGCTGCACCGGCTCCAGGCGCGGACCTCGGCGACGCTCTTCGCGTCGGTCGTGGTCGCGCCGCCGGACGGCCAGGCGTACAAGCGCGGGGACCTCCTCCTCGCCTACGACGCCGAGCGGTCCATCCTCGGCTACGGCGACGTCATCCGTCCCCTGGGGCTCGTGCGGGTCGACGCCGATGGCGAGAACGGCCAGACCGTCGCCGCGACGGTGACCGCGCTGTACAGCCCGCTGCGGATCGGCACGCATGTCCTCAAGGTGCCGGCGTACCACTATGACAGCAGTGCCCGCGCGGTCCCCACCGACTCTGGCATCGAAGGCCAGATCATCGGGACGCGGCGCGGTGGCGAGATCAGCAGCGTGCAGGACGTGCTCTTCGTGAACGTCGGCGCCGACGACGGCGTCCGGCTCGGCGATGTCTTCCGCATCGGCGCGGCGGCCAACCAGGGCGTCCCCGAGCGCGAGCAGGCTGAAGCGATCGTCGTCCACACTCGCGCGAAGACCGCCACGCTCGTGGTGCTCGAGGTCCGCCAGCCGGACATCCGTCCCGGTGCCGCCGCGCGGCAGATCCGCCGCATGCCATCGTGACGCATCGCGAACCCGCCGCTCCGGCGGGTTCGTCGTTCCAGGGGTCCCCTTCGTGACACGACGCGTCCTCGTCACCGGAGGCGCCGGGTTCATCGGGTCGCACGTCGCCGACGCGTTCCTCGGTGCCGGGTGGCACGTCGCCGTCCTCGACAATCTCTCCCGCGGCCGCCGGCAGAACGTCCCCGCCGGCGCCGAATTCCTGCATCTCGACCTCGGATCGGACGAAGCGCGCGCCGTCGTGGCGGGGGGCCGGTTCGACGTCGTGTGCCATCACGCCGCGCAGGTGGACGTGCGCGTCTCGGTGGCCGAGCCGGTGCTCGACGCCGAGGAGAACATCCTCGCCCTCCTCAACCTGCTCGAGGGCGCGCGCGCGGGCGGCTGCCGGCGGCTGGTGATCGTCTCCTCCGGCGGCGTGGTGTACGGCGAGCGCCGTCCGCCGCATCCCGAGACGGCGCCCAAGCTGCCCCTCTCGCCGTACGGGGTGAGCAAGCTCGCCGGCGAGCACTACCTGGCGTGCTACGCGGCGCTGTATGGGCTCGAGGGCGCGGTGCTCCGCTACAGCAACGTGTACGGGCCGCGGCAGGACCCGCACGGCGAGGCCGGTGTAGTAGCCATCTTCGGCGAGCGCCTGCGCTCCGGCAAGCCGATCACCGTCTACGGCGACGGCGCACAGACGCGCGACTACGTGTACGTGAGCGACGTCGCGCGGGCCAACCTCCTGGCCGCCGAGGCGGACCTTCCGGCGCCCGACGGCACCATCGACGCCCGCGCGTTCAACATCGGCACCGGGATCCAGACGTCGGTGAACGGACTCGTCGCGACGATGCTCGAGGCCTCGGGGGTGCGGGTGCCGGTGGAGCACGCCCCGGCCCGCGCGGGAGAGCTGCTGGCGAACGCGCTGGTGACGGAGAAGGCGGCGCGGGTGCTCGGCTGGACGCCCCGCGTCGGCCTCGCGGAGGGGCTCCGCGCGACCTACGAGTGGATCGTGAAGGAGGCGTCGTGATCCTGCAGGTCGGCGGCGCGGTGCCCACCACCGAGCTGGAGCTCATCGCCTCGGCGAGCTTCGCCACCAAGATCGTCCTCGCCGTGCTCGTGGTCTTCTCGGCGGTCTCGTGGTTCCTCATCTTCGCCAAGCTGTTCCAGTTCCGCCGCGTGCGGCGCGCCGGGGACCGGTTCTTCAAGGCGGTCGCCCACGCCTCCCGCCTCGACGAGGCGCAGGAGGCCATCCGCGTGATGGGCCCCTCGCCCTACCAGCGCCTCTTCAACGAAGGGATCGCCTTCTTCCACGAGCTGCGGCCCGGTGGCCTGCACCACGGCTCCGGCCCGGTGGAGACGCTGACGCCGACCCAGCTCGAGGCGCTCCGGATGGTGCTCGACTCGCAGGTGGACGCCGAGCACGACCTGCTGGGCCGCTACGTGCCGTGGCTGGCCACGTTCGGTTCGGTGAGCCCCCTCCTCGGCCTGCTGGGCACGGTGCTCGGGGTGATGGACGCCTTCATCGGCATCTCGACCAGCGGGGCGGGGAACATCGCCGCGGTGGCGCCGGGCGTCGCGGAGGCGCTGGTCACGACGGTGGCGGGCCTCGCCGTCGCGATCCCCGCCGTGATCGCCTACAACATCTTCGCCGCGCGGCAGAACTACATCGCCGGCGAGCTCGAGGGGGTCGCGCGCGAGCTCATCGCCTCGCTCGCCCGCGAGGGCCACATCTAGGATGCCGTCGCGGCGCCGGGCGCGCGCTCCGCTCAACGCGGACATCAACGTCACG
>JADGQW010000230.1 GCA_017881505.1 Gemmatimonadales bacterium | reverse complement strand
GGCGTCGGCGACGCACAACGGCACCACGAAGACGTGCCAGATCTACGTGGGCGCGGCGGTGATCGCGGGCCAGAACGAAGGCGCGCCGGTCTGCCAGTAAGCTCGATGTGAGTGCGGTAAGCAGGCGTTCGCTTGGCAAGGGGCGGCGCGTCGCGCCGCCCCTTGTGTTCGCCTGAGGCGTCGAGTCGAGGGGGACAGCGCGTTCACTTGGAGGTGCGGACCGTGCGGACCAGCAAGGGTTTCACGCTGATCGAGCTCCTGATCGTGGTGGTCATCATCGGCATCCTGGCCGCCATCGCGATCCCGAAGTTCGCGAACACGAAGGAGAAGGCGATCATCACGTCGATGAAGTCGGATCTGCGCAACCTGGTGACCGCCGAAGAGTCGTACTTCGCCGACAACGTGACGTACACGAGCAACCTGGGCACCGCGTTCAGCTCGTCCGCCGGCGTGGTGGTGTCGATCAACGGCCCGACCGGGAAGGGGTGGTCCGCCTCGGCGACCCACAGCAGCTCCACGAGGACGTGTACCATCTGGGTGGGTGAGAACGTCATCGCGGGGACGCCGGAGGGCGCGCCGACGTGCCCGTAGCGTCCTAGGCAGGGGCTTCATCGGCAGCGGGCGGCGCCACGCGCCGCCCTTTGCTTTTTCCGCCGCCGCCCGGTATCTGTCGCAGTGATGACCCTCCCGAAGGCTCCGCGCGACGAGACGCCGTCGCTCCGCACGGAACTCCTCTTCAACCTGGGGTTCCTCGCCGCGGGCGCGCTCCTCCTCGCCGTGGTGACGGCGCTCCTGGCGCCCCTCTTCTGGCGCAACGACGTCGGTATCGCCCTGCTGGTGGTCCTCGTCATCGGCGACGTCGCGGTCTTCATCGCCTTCGGCCGCTACCTCGTGGTCCGGCTGGTGACGCGCCCGATGGACCGGCTGGTGGAGGCCACGGAAGCCGTGGCCGACGGCGCGCTCGCGCGGCGCGCGCCCGCGGCCGGCACGCGCGAGTTCGACCGTCTGGCGGGGAGCGTGAACCGGATGACGGAGCGCCTCCTCGACGCGCAGAGCCTCCTGGTGCGCGCGGAGAAGCTGGCGTCCGTCGGGCGGCTCGCCGCCGGCGTGGCGCACGAGGTCGGCAACCCGCTCTCGGCGATCGGCAACTACGTCGAGGTGCTGCGGCGCCGCGGAGGGGACCCCGAGGTGATCGCCGCGATCGCGCGCGAGGCCGACCGCATCGACGTCATCGTCCGGAGCCTCCTCGACTACGCCCGCCCGCGGGAGGCACGGCACGACGCGCTGGACATCGCCCGGCTGGTGGACGGCGCGGTGGCCCTCCTCGACGCCCAGGGAGTGCTGCGCCCCGTCACCGTCTCGCGCGAGGTGGCCCAGGGCCTCCCGTGCGCGTACGGGGACCGCGCGGCGCTCGAGCAGGTCTTCGTGAACCTCCTCCTCAACGCCGTGGACGCGGCCGGCCCCGGCGGACGGATCGCCGTCCGTGTATTCTCGGCCGCCGGCCGGCATCTCTCCGACCGCCCGGACGGGACCGCCGCGGTCGAGGTCGTCGTCGAAGACAGTGGGGCGGGGGTCGCCGCAGAGCTGCGCGAGCGGGTCTTCGACCCCTTCTTCACCACCAAGGAACCGGGGCGGGGCACGGGCCTCGGCCTCGCGATCGTCCAGCGCACCGTCCACGACTACGGGGGTCGCGTGGACGTCGGCACGTCGGAGCTCGGCGGGGCGAGCTTCACCGTCACCCTCCCGGCGGGGCCCGCGTGAGATTGCTCGTCATCGACGACGAGCCGGGGCTCCGGCAGTCGCTGCACCTCATCCTCTCCGACGAAGGCCACGCGGTCGTGGTGGCGCCCGACGGCGCCGCGGGGCTGGCGCGCGCGCTGGCGGAGCCGTTCGACGCCGTGCTGTGCGACGTCCGGATGCCGGTGATGGACGGGCTGGAGTTCCTGCGCGCCTACCGGGACGCCGGGGGCGCGGCGCTCGTGATCGTGATGAGCGCCTACGGGACCGAGGACGCCGCGATCGAGGCGATGAAGTGCGGCGCCTACGACTACATCCCGAAACCGTTCCGGGCGGACGAGGTGGTGCTCGTCCTCCGCAAGGCGGAGGAGCGCGAGCGGCTGCGCGGGGAGGTGGAGTCGCTGCGCTCGGTGCTCGGCGCCGCGGCCGCGTCGCCGGGCATCGTCGCGGAGTCGGAGGCGATGCGGTCCGCCCTCGACCTCATCGCCAAGGTGGCACCCCACCGCACGACCGTCCTGATCACCGGAGCGAGCGGGACCGGGAAGGAGGTGCTGGCCCGGGAGCTCCACCGCCTCTCCGCGCGGTCGGCGTTCCCGTTCGTCGCCGTGAACTGCGCCGCCATCCCGGAGGCGCTCCTCGAATCGGAGCTGTTCGGGCACGTGCGGGGCGCCTTCACCGGCGCCGTCGGGGACCACGCGGGGCTGTTCGCGCAGGCGGAGGGGGGCACGATCTTCCTCGACGAGATCGGCGATCTCCCACCGGCTCTGCAGGTGAAGCTGCTCCGGGTGCTGCAGAACGGCGAGATCCGGCGGGTGGGGGACCGTTCCTCGCGCCGGGTGGACACCCGGGTCGTCGCGGCGACGGCGCGCGACCTGGAGGCGGCGATCGGGACCGGCGACTTCCGGGAGGACCTCTACTACCGCCTGAACGTCGTCAGCGTACGCATCCCGCCGCTCGCCGAGCGGCCCGAGGACGTCCCGCCCCTGATCCGCCACCTCCTCGATCGCCACGCGGGCCGCACCGGCGCCGCGCCCCCCGCGATCGCGCCGGAGGCGATGCGCGCGCTCCTCGAGTACGACTGGCCCGGGAACGTGCGCGAGCTGGAGAACGCCCTCGAGCGTGCGATGGTGCTGGCCCAGGGGGGGCCGATCCGCGTGGAGGACCTCCCGCCGCGCGTGCGAGGGGAGGGGACGTCCAACGCCGCCCAGGTCGCTCCTGCGCGGGAGCTCTCTCTTCGCCGGCGCGCCGGCGCGGCCGAGGAAGCGGCCGTCCGGGAGGCGCTGGAGCGCTGCGGAGGGAACCGCCGGGGCGCGGCGGAGGCGCTGGGCATCTCCGTGCGATCCCTCTTCTACAAGCTGAAGCAGTACGGCATCGGGTGACCTTTCACAGGTGGTCCCCGCCGGCCGACGCGCAGCATGTTGCATGCAAAGAATTGCACTTTGTGGCGGTTCGCGGTACGATGGAGACGGTCGGCGATTTCGTAAGATATTTCATTGCAGCGTATTGCGACATGGCACGAACGCTGCCACTAGGGACAGGCATATGCTGAGACAACGTCTACCAGGCGCCCGACGGGGCTTCACGATGATCGAGATGCTGATCGTCATCGTCATCGCGGGCCTGATGCTCAGGATCGCGCTCCCCTACATCCGGACCGGGATGGCCAAGGCGAACATCTCGGGCTCCTTGAGCGCGATCAGCAGCATGCACGCGCTGGCGCGCACGTCGGCGATCCAGAAGGGGCGGACGGCGGTGCTGGTGGTGAACCACTCCACCGGCAAGGCGGTGGTGCTCCTCCGGCGGACCGGCTCGACGGTGATGGACACGGTGGGGAGCGTGTTGGACCTGGTCTCGCGCTGGGGGGTGACGGTGACCACGACGTCCGACTCGACGGTGTTCACTCCC
>JADGQW010000229.1 GCA_017881505.1 Gemmatimonadales bacterium | reverse complement strand
GAGCGCCGCGCCGGCCCCGTCCCCCGCGTTCAGGGCCACGGCGGCGCCGGGCCGGACGGGTGCCGCATCGGCGGGCGCGAGGGCGACCAGCACATCGAGCGCCGAGGGGTCGGCGATCTCCACCAGGGTCTGGGCGACGTCCACCGGAGCGCCAACCACGGCGGTCATGGTGGTGACGACGCCGGCGAGGGGAGCGCGCAGCGTGGCCAGCTCCAGCGCGCGCCGCGCGGTGATCGCGTTCGCTTGCGCCACCGCGAGGTCCCCCTGCGCCTGGTCCACATCCTTGCGGGGCACGACGCCCGCCTCGGCGAGGCGCGTCGACCGGTCGGCGGCGTGCTGCGCGGAGGTCAGCACGGCCTCGGCGCTGCGCGCGAGGGCCTCGAAGGGTGCGCGCTCGAACTCGATCAGCGGGTCCCCTTCGCGCACGGTCTGGCCGGCCATCGCGAAGATCCGCGCCACGCGCGTGGCCCCCGGGGCGGAGAGGGCGGCGAAGCGGCCGGGGCGGGGAGCGACCGTGCCGGTCCCCGAGACGGTCAGCGGCACGTCCTGGACCGCCGCCATGGCAGTGCGCACGCCGACCGTCGCCGCCGCGGCGCCCTCTTCCTTCTTCTTGCCGCACCCCCAGGCCAGCAGGGCAAGCCCCGCGGCGACCACTGTGCTGCGTCTCACGGTGCCTCCATCCCCGTCGTCGTCGTGACGAGCCGCAGCGCGGCCGCCGCCACATTCGCCGCCGCCAGGTCGGCGACGGTGTCCGCCAACGCCTCCCGCGCGGTGCGCTGGGCCTCGAGCACGTTCGGCAGCGCGACCGCCCCTTCCCCGTAGGCGAGGAGGCTCATCGCCGCCACGCGCTCCGCACTTCCCAGAAGCGCGCGATCGCGCGCCACGCGGCGCAGCGCCGACGCCAGCTCCCGCCGAGCCGCCGCGACGGCGGCATCGCTCTCGCGGCGGGTCACTTCCGCCTCCACCCGCGAGCGGTCGCGCGCCGCGGCCGCGGTTTGGATAGCCCCGCCGTTCCAGTTGAAGAGGGGGAGCGGCAGCGCGAGGCCGACCATGGTGAGAGGCCCCTTCTCCGTCCCCGACGGATCGCCCCCCTCCACGCCCACCGTGAGGCTCGGCGCCGCGAGGATGCTGCGGCGCGCGAGGGCGAGGCCGCGCTCCTGCGCCTCAAGGGCCGCGTCGGCCGCGGCGATGAGAAGCGGCACACCAGCCACCGAATCGGACTCTACGGCAGGTGCCGCCAGGGAGTCGGCGAGGGCGACCGTCACGCGATCCGAAGGCAATCCCATCACCGCCTGCAGCTCGAGGAGCGCGCCGACCGCGGCGAGGGAATCGGCCTCGGATGCGGACGCGAGCTGGCCCGCCGCCACCGTGGCCAACTCGACGTCGAGGGCGCTCGCGTCCCCGGCCTCGCGACGGAGGCGCGCCAGGACGAGGAGGCTGTCGGCATCCGCCGCGTTGCGGCGCGTGACCCGCGCCCTCGCCTCCGCCGCCGACGCCCGCACGTAGGCCACCTCGGCGTCGAACCGCGCGCCGGCCCGCTCGAAGGCGTAGCGGTAGCGCGCAGACGTGAGGGAGGCCTGCGCGGCACCGACCCGCGCCGCACGGAGCCAGGGAAAGTCGAGGGGGATCTCGAGCTCGGCGTGATACGTAGGTACCGAGCCGGTGTAGCTGGCGATGGCGGTCGGGTTCTGGAAGGTGCGGGCGATGGCCACGTCGGCGCGCGCCGCAGAGACGTCGGGCGCGGCGCGGAGGGCGCGCGGGCCCCGCGCCAGGGCCGCAGCCACGGCTACCTCGCGCGTGACGGGCTGCTGAGCGAGCGCGACGCCCGCTCCGAAACAGAGGAGCAGCGCAGCGGCGCAGTGCGCTGCCCGCGTTCCGGGGACGGGGGTATGCATACGCCCCGGAAGCTAAACCCCCAACCTGTCGGCGGGATTACACGGCGGCGGGGAAGCTGAGGGAGACCGCGGTCCCCCGTCCGACCTCGGACTGGATAGTGATCTCCGCCCCGTGCGCGTCGGCGATCCATCGCGCGATGGCGAGGCCGAGGCCGGCGCCCGGCTCGCGCCCCTCCGCGGGCCCGCCGCGGTAGAAGCGCTCGAAGACGTGCGGCAGGACGTCGGGGGCGATGCCGATGCCGGAGTCCCGCACCACGAGGGTGCAGCGCCCCTCCGCCGCGGTGACGGATGCCGTGACGGTGCCGCCCGCCGGCGTGTACTTGAGCGCGTTGTCGAGGACGATGAGGGCGGCCTGGCGCAGCAGCTCCGGTTCGCCGGACACCGCCGCCTCCTCGAAGGTGCCGACCTCGAGCCGCACGCCGCGGCGCTCGGCGAGGGGCTGGGCGGCGTGCACCGCGTCGAGGACGACGTCGTCGAGGAAACAGCGCTCGCGGCGCAGCGCCCGTTCCCCGGCATCCGCCCGGGCGAGGATGAGGAGGTCGTCCACGATCGTTCCCATCCGCGCGGCCTCGCGCTCGATGTCCGCCAGCGCCTCGGCGTACGCCTCCGCCCCGCGCGCCTTCTGCTGCGCCACGCCGGCGCGGCTCCGCAGGACGGTGATCGGTGTGCGGAGCTCGTGGGCGGCATCGGCCATGAAGCGGCGCATCTGCTCGAACGCGAGCTGGACCGGTGCCGTGGACTTGCGGGCGAGGAGCATCCCGCCGCCGGTCACGAGGCCGAGGGCGGCGAGGGCCGCGACCGCGAAGGCGGCGATGAGGAGCGCGTAGCGGTCCTCCAGCTCGACCCGGTCGGCAACCGCCATCGCCACGTACCAGTGGCCATCGGCGAGGCGGAAGCGCTCGGCGTGCACCTCGAGGCTCCGGCCCTCGCGCTGCTCCTCCAACGCGCGGTCGCCGGCCCCGCCGGCGGCCACCTCGCGCGCCACCGCGCGGAGGAGCTGGTCGGCGGTGTCGGGGCGGATGAGGTTCCCTGAACCGTCGAAGAGGTAGAGGCTCCTGTCGGGGATGTGCAGCTCGTCCACCGCGTCCACCACCGCGCCCCGCGCCTGCCGCGCCTCCATCTCCCGCACCCGCGCGGCGCCGATCAGCTCGCGTGCGGCGTGGCGCACCGACGCCTTCAGCTCGCGGTCGATCTGCGTCGCGATGGCCGAGAAGAGGCCCACGCCCAGCACCAGGAGGATGAAGGCGAAGGTCCCCGCGTACCACGCGGTGAGGCGGAGCCGGAGCCGGCGGAGGGGGTCCATCAGCCCCCGCCGCCGAACCGGTAGCCGGCGCCGCGCACTGTCTGGATCAGCTTGGGCGCGAAGTCGTCGTCGATCTTGCGGCGCAGGCGGCGCACCAGCACCTCGAGGACGTTGGTGAAGGGGTCGTGGTTCTCGTCCCACACGTGCGCGGTGATCGTCGCGCGGTCGAGCACCTCCCCCTCGTGGCGGAGGAACACCTCCAGGAGCGCGAACTCCTTGGCGGTCAGCTCGATCTCCCGGCGGCCGCGGCGCACCGTGCGCGCCACGAGGTCCACCTCGAGATCGGCGACCCGGTGGCGCTTCGGGTCCAGCCGCGGCTGCCGGCGCCCCAGCGCCCGCACCCGCGCCAGGAGCTCCCGGAAGGCGTAGGGCTTGGCGAGATAGTCGTCGGCGCCGGCGTCGAGGCCCGCCACCCGGTCGTCCACCGCGTCCCGGGCGGTGAGCATCAGCACCGGCGTCGCCACCCCCTCCC
>JADGQW010000228.1 GCA_017881505.1 Gemmatimonadales bacterium | reverse complement strand
AAGAAGTAGTGCACCTGCGGCAGCAATACTGTCTGCGGACACTGCGTTTCCGTATCGGGAACCGGGCAGTCCCGCCGATTCCACCGGGCGGCACGTGGTGACAGCCCGCTTCGGCAAACACCAGAACTGGTCGGCGAGCACGTGGGAACAACCCACGCGGTGCACTATACAGCGATGCCGTCATTTCGGCGTCATATGGCCATGCCAACGCCTGGCGCCGACTGCTTCTCAGCCCGTCACGTGCGAAGTGCAGCGGACACGCACCCGCAACCGGTGGCGGTCACGCCTCCGCTACGACGGCGGATTGACCTGGCGATCCTAGGGGGTATTCTGATCGCGGTCGTATTTCTCGAGGAATACCGCGGAGATACGACCAGCGGCGCCCGAGCCGGACGCCGCTAGATCGTGGTGGAACGCTTCTACCCAGTGGAGGCGCGGGGAATCGAACCCCGGTCCGAGCTCCAATCCGCAGCAGCTTCTACGTGCGTAGCCCGTGATTCAGACCGTCGTCACCCGCCGGCTCACTGGCAGCCTTCGTGCGACCGAGCCCCGAGACATCTCGCCGCGCGCGCCGGAGCACCACGCACAGCCAGCCTGACTTTTCGATGACTGGGCGCCGCCTCAGGCGAGCTGCCTCCCAGTCAGGTGCGGAACGGTGTTACCCGTTACGCAGCCAGCGCATAGTCCGCGTTGGCAGTTGAAATTTCCCCGAAGGTTTAACGAGGATCCGAGGAACCTCGGCACGCTGCCACCACCTCACGAAACCCGTCGAAGCCACATCGCCCCCGGGCACAGCGCAATCTAGACGCCCCGGCCGCCCCCCGCCACGGGACCCACCCAGGGGGAGGGATCCCCCGCCCCCGGCGCCGCCACCGTCCGCGGCCCCTCGGGAAGGCCGCGCGGCCCGGCCACGACCACCCGGTTCCGCCCGCCCCGCTTGGCCTGATAGAGGAGCGAATCGGCGAGCCTGGCGAGGTTGGACGCCTGCGCCTCCGGCACCGGCGACGCGGTGACGCCGCACGAGATGGTGAGCCGCGCCTGGTCGCCATCGGCGAAGAAGACCCGCGCCTCCACCTGGGAGCGCAGCCGCTCCGCGACCTCCACCCCGAGCGCGAGGTCGCCTCCCGGGAGGATGATGGCGAACTCCTCGCCGCCGATCCGCGCCGCGGTGTCGCCGTCGCGCACCGCCTCCTTCAGCAGCTTCGCGAACTGCCGGAGGACCTGGTCCCCGGCGGCGTGGCTGTGCTGGTCGTTGACCGCCTTGAACAAGTCGATGTCGATCACCACCAGGGCACGCGGCCCATCCTTGAGCCGCGCCATCTGCTTCTCGAATCCGCGGCGGTTCGCGAGGTCGGTGAGGACGTCGGTGTGCGCCTTCCGCTCCTCGATGTCGGCGGCCATCGCCGGGAGGAGCACGGGGGCGTAGCCTCGTGCCAGCGGGTCGAGCCGCGCCAGCGCCGCGGTGGAGCCGACGGCGGGCTCGCCGAAGGCGATCAGCGCGCCGAAGGTCCGCCTGCCCACGACGATCGGCACGCCGAGGCTTCCGGTGATCGGACGCCGCCGGTCGCGGGTCCCCAGACCGTGGAGGAAGGGCCGCGCCCGCTCCACCTTGGGCACCCCCTCCGTCACGACGAGGCCCGCCAACGACTCGATGTCCACCTCGCGGTCCACCAGCCGCAGGTCGCCGCGAGAGAGGGCCCGGATGCGGATCGGGCCGCCATCCTGCTCGCGCAAGGCGACCGCGCACGGCACGTCCACCTGGGCCGCCGCCTCGTTCACCAGCAACCGCAGCGCCCCCTCGAGCGTCGGCTCCGCGTCCATCCGCAGACCCGGCACCACCACCGGCCGCGCCTCCGACGCCAGCTCCTCCGCCCGATCCCGTCCCGCGCGCCGCCCCGCCACCCAGCCGACGGCGCCGCCCACCACCGCGCCCGCGAATACCAGGAGCGCCGCGTTCACGAGGCCGCCGCCAGCGCCGCGCCGCTCTCGAGATGCCGCGCGAAGATGGCCTCCACCTCCGCCAGGGTGTTCACGTGGTGCAGCCGGTCGCGCAGCGCCGCGGCGCCGGGCAGCCCCCGCATGTACCAGCCCAGGTGCTTGCGGAACTCGATCACCGTTTTGGGCGTGTCCCCCTCCAGCGCCAGGGTGAGCCGCGCGTGGTCCAGCGCCACCGCGAACCGCTCCGCCGCGCCCGGCACCGCCGGCGCCGGGAAGCCGTCGAGGAGGGCGCGGGCCGCGGCGAAGATCCACGGGTTCCCGAAGGAGCCCCGCGCGATCATCACCCCGGCGCACCCCGTCTCCTCCCGCATCCGCAGCACGTCCTCCGCCGTCTCCACGTCGCCGTTGCCCACCACCGGGATCCGCAGGGCCCGCACCACCGCCGCGATCTCGTCCCAGCGGGCGCGCCCCGAGTAGAGCTGGGCCCGCGTCCGCGCGTGGAGGGTGAGCGCCGTCGCCCCCGCGTCCTCGCAGGTGCAGGCGATGGACACCGGGTCCCGCAGCGTCTCGTCCCAGCCGGAACGGATCTTCACCGTCACAGGGAGCCGCGTCGCGTCCACGACCGCGCGGGTGATCGCGGCCACGAGACCGAGGTCCTTGAGGCACCCCGAGCCTCCGTTCCGCTTCACCACCTTCTTCACCGGACAGCCGAAGTTGATGTCCACGAAGTCCGGCGCGAAGACCTCCGTGACGACCGCCGCCCCCTCCGCCATCGCCGCGGGATCGGAGCCGAAGAGCTGGATGCCGATCGGCCGCTCCTCCGGCGCGAAGGCGGCCATCTCCAGGGTGCGCTCGTTCCCCCGCCGCAGCCCCTCGCTCGAGAGGAACTCCGACACGACGACGTCCGCCCCGAACCGCCGGCAGAGGCGGCGGAAGGGGGCTTCGGAGACCCCCGCCATCGGTGCCAGGAAGAGGGGGGGGTCGTGGGGGACGGCGTAGGGGAAGGTCATCTCTGGCAAGGTAGCCGGACACAGGACGGAGGGAAACTGCGCAGCGCACGAGGTGAGAGGGTGAGAGGTCAGGGGTGAGCGGGGACGGGAGACACGACGCGGAGTCACGTTGCGCGAACGGCCCGCCCTGCCGAGCTTGCTTCCCTTCCCCGACGGGCGTGGAGGCTCCTGTGCCGATCGAGCACATCTCGGACACGGCGCGCTGGGTGGCCGTGCACCGGGCGATGGAGAGCGAGCGCGCCGACGCGCTCTTCCGCGACCCCTTCGCCCGCCGGCTCGCGGGGACGCGGGGGGAGGAGATCCACCGCCAGATGAGGCGCCGGGACTACGTCTCCTGGAGCACCATCACCCGCACCGTCCTCTTCGACGCCACGGTGCTCGACCTGGTGGGCCGCGGCGAAGTGGACACCGTGGTGAACCTCGCCGCCGGCCTCGACTCCCGCCCCTGGCGCCTCGACCTCCCGCCCGCGCTCCGCTGGGTGGATGTGGACTACCCCGACGTCCTCGCGTACAAGGCCGAGGCCCTCGCGGGGGAGCGCACCGCCTGCCGCTACGAGCTGGCCCCCGCCGACCTCGCCGACGATTCGGCGCGCGCCGCGCTCCTGGACCGGCTCGGGCTTCGCTCCGCCCGGGCGCTCCTCATCACCGAGGGGCTCCTCCTCTACCTCAGCGACGCGCAGGTGGGCGCCCTCGCCGGCGACCTCCACGCGCGCACCGCCGCCAGCTGGTGGCTCACCGACCTCGCGGC
>JADGQW010000227.1 GCA_017881505.1 Gemmatimonadales bacterium | reverse complement strand
TCCAGGCCGAGCGCCCTGGCGCGTTTACGTGGCAGGCGCTCGAGGAAGGGCCGGAGGTCTGGCGCATCGCGATCGGCAAGCCGTGACGGTCGCCGCCCGGCCGGCACCGCCGATGTCGGGCGCCCGCGCCCGGCCAGGGGCGGCGGTGTCCCCGCGGGGCATCGCGGCCCACGGCGCGCCGCCGTTCGCGCTGCCGGGGGAGCATTTCGCCGCCGGGCTGGCCTGGCTCGTCGTCGGTGCGGCGGGGCTCGTCGTCGTCGCGCCGCTGCTGGCCCAGGGGGCATTCAGCGCGCCACACGTCGTGGCCGTGGTGCACTGCTTCACCCTCGGCTGGATCACGACTTCGATCTTCGGCGCCCTCTACCAGCTCTTCCCCATCGCGCTCGGGGTCCCGGCGCGCAGCGTGCGCGTGGGGCACGGCACCTTCGTGCTCCTCCAGGCGGGCACCCTCGCCCTGGTGGTGGGGTTCTGGTGGTGGCTGCCCGGGCTCCTGGCGGCCGGATGGGTGGCGCTCGGCGCCGCGGTCTGGGGGCTGGCGTGGAACCTCCTTCCCCAGCGCCGGCGGGCGGAGCGCGGGCACCTCATCGGACGGTACGTCGCGGGAGCGCACGTGGCCCTGGGTCTCGCCATGGTGGTCGCTGCCGCCCGCGTCGGCAACCTCCTCGGCTGGTGGGAGGTGAACGGCCAGCGCCTCTTAGCGGTGCACGTGCACCTCGCGGCGCTCGGCTTCGCGACGCTTGTCGTAGTGGGCGTGGGGAGCCGGCTGTTCACGATGTTTCTCCTTTCCCACGGCCACGCCGAGTGGCCGCTCAGGTGGATCGGACCGCTGGTGGGTGCGGGGCTGGTGGTCTTCGGCGTTGGGCAGTTGGGTGGGGTGGGGATCGCGAGCTCGATGGGCGCACTGCTGATGGCGGCGGGGACCGCACTCTACCTCTACCAGGCCTGGACCTACTTCCGGCACCGCGTGCGGCGCGTCCTCGATCCGGGACTCGCTCTCGCCGCCGCCGCGCACGGCTTCCTCGTGCTCGCCCTCACCACCGGACTGTGGCTCGCGATGGCGCAGGCGCCGGGCCCACGCCTCATGGCCGCATACGGCGTGCTCGGCATCTTCGGCTGGCTCTCGCTGCTCATCACCGGGATCTCCCAGAAGATCCTCCCCTTCCTGACATGGGTGTACCGCTTCAGCGGGCACGTCGGGGCGCCGGGGATGCCGAAGGTCGCGGACCTCACCGTGCCGAGCTGGGGGTGGGCAAGTGTCGCGCTGCTGGCGGGCGGGACGCTGCTCCTCGCCGTGGCGGTCGCGGCCGGGCAAGCGGGAGCGGCCCGCGCGGGCGCCACCCTGGTGGCCGGCGGCGCCGCAGTGCTCGTGGCGCAGGGTGTTCGCTTGGCGACGATCCGATGAGCGCGCCTGTGCCGTCGGCCGGCGACCCTCGCGTTGACGAGGTCTACCGACAGCTCCAGCGGGTGATCGACCCCGAGATCGGCCAGAGCATCATCAAGCTCGGGCTGGTGTACGACCTCGCCGTCTCCGGCGACACGGTGACGGTGACGATGACCCTGACGACCCGCGGCTGCCCTCTCGGCAACGCCATCGGGGAGGGGGTACGGACCGTGGTGAAGGAGCTGCCTTGGGTCCGCGACGTGGAGGTGAACCTGGTGTGGGAGCCGGCGTGGTCGCCGGCGATGATCCGATAGCCCAAGGAGAGGTTGCGATGGTACAGCAGACGGAGGCTGTGACGACCCTCGACGTGCGGCCGATGCTGGCCGCGGGGGAGGAGCCGTTCGACGCGATCCTGGACGCGGCGCGTGCCGTGCCGGCGGGGGGCGTACTCGAGATCGTGGCGCCCTTCGAGCCGGCTCCGCTCTACGCGGTGCTCGGCGGGATGGGCTTCGCACACCGCACCGAGCCGCTCGAGGGCGGCGCATTCGCCGTGCGGTTCACCCAGACCGGCATCACCGCCGCCGCCACGGTGGCCGAAGTCGCGGAGCGCTCGCCCGCCGCGGCGGGGATCTTCGGGAGCCATCTGATGGACCTCTGCTGCGGCGGGAGCCTGACGCTGGAGCGCTCCGCACAGGCGCATGGCGTGGAGCTGGCCGGGTTGCTGGCGGAGCTGCGGGAAGCGGCGGCTCGATGAGCGCGTACCACCTGCGATCCCTGACCGGCCTCGTCCTGCTGGCGGTGGCGCTCGCGGCGGCCTGTACCTCCCAGCCGCGTTCTGCGGCCGCCCGCCGCGAGGAGCCATGGACCGCGTCGCCCGCCGATGTCTCGCACGGTGAGGCGCCGGTGGGGACGAGCACCGCGCCCGCGCCGGTGGATCCGCGCGCCCCCGCGCCCTCCGCGAGCCGGCTGGTGACGATCCGCCTCGAGACGCGGGAGGCGAAGCTGGCCATCGCGCCGGGCGTCCTCTACGAGGCGTGGACCTTCGACGGGCGGGTGCCCGGCCCGGTGGTGCGGGTCACCGAGGGGGACACGGTGGACTTCACCCTCGTCAACCGCGCGATGATGCCGCACAGCATGGATTTCCACGCGGCGCAGATCGCGCCGAGCCGGGCGTACGTCAACGTGATGCCAGGGGACTCCATCCACTACCGGTGGGTGCCGCAGGTGCCGGGCGTCTTCCTCTACCATTGCGGCACGGCGCCGGTGGCGATGCACATCGCGAACGGGATGTACGGCGCGCTGATCGTGGACCCGGCGCGGCCGCTCCCGCCGGCGCGCGAGTTCGTGTTCGTGCAGAGCGAGTTCTACACCAAGCCGGCGAGCGACACCGCGGGCGCCCAACAGCTGGACTGGGAGAAGCTGCTGGGGCTCGCCCCCGACGCGATCGCGTTCAACGGTATCGCGAACCAGTACGCCGAGCACCCCATCCGCGTGATGGCGGGGGAGACGATCCGGCTGTACGTCGTGGACGCGGGTCCGAACCGCGTCTCCGCCTTCCACGTGGTGGGCGCCATCTTCTCGAAGGTCTACGTGGACGCGGTGCCCGCGCACGCGTGGGAGGGGGTCCAGACCGTGGACGTGCCAGTGGGGGGAGGGATGATCTTCGAGACGCATCTGGTGGAGCCGGGGACCTACCCCTTCGTGACGCACGCCTTCGCCGACGCGACGAAGGGGGCGGTGGGGATGTTCGTGGCGCGGTGAAGAGGCGGCGGAGCGCACGACGGGCGGCGCACGAACGGCTGCGCACAACAGCGGCGCACCTAGTAGAGCGGTGGCTTGCGGGGAGCTCCCGGCCCCCAGTCGTCCCCTTCGAAGCCATCCTCGGGTCGCGCGTCGGCGCCCAGGTCCCGCACCTCCTTCTCCGCGCGCCGCAGCTCCTCATAGTCTATCTCGTCCCGCTCTCGAGGCCCGCGCACCGACGGCCCGCCGCGCGAGCGGCGCTGCTCCTCGTCCTCCGCGATCCGGCGCACGAGGGTGATCAGGCCCCAGAGGAGGAGGACCGCGGCGAGGACGGTGAGGAGGTTCACCGCGTCTCCCGTCCCCTCTCACCCCTGACCTCTGACCCCCTCACGCCTTCCACTCAGATGACTCCCGCACATTCCCTGATGCGGCTGATCAATCCCCACGGCGACCGATCCATCACCCACGCGGCCAGCCCGTTCGCGCCCTCGACACGCCGGGCCGACCACTGCCCCCCGGCGGAGAGCGCCAGCTCGTGCGCGTGCGGCACGTCCACCGCGAGATCCGCCGCGGCGACG
>JADGQW010000226.1 GCA_017881505.1 Gemmatimonadales bacterium | reverse complement strand
GGCGCCGACGGCCGGATCATCCGGGCCAACTGCATCATCCCGACGGGGCAGAACCTCGCCTCCATCGAGGAGGACATGCGCGCCTTCATCCCCGCCATCATCGAGAAGCCGAAGGCGGAGATCGCGCATTTCGCCGAGATGCTGGTCCGGGCGTACGATCCCTGCATCTCGTGCTCGGTGCACGTGCTGGATGTTGAATTCGAAGGTGAGAGGGTGAGAGGCGAGAAGTGAGACGAGACGGGAGACGGGGAGCGTGACGGCGGTGTGCGGAGCGCCACGGCCTGCGGCGGATTCGGCCGCCGACGGGGAGGACGCCCCCGTGGTCCTTTCCGTGGTCGGCATCGGGAACGTGCTCGCCGGCGACGACGGGGCGGGGGTTGCCCTCGCCGACGCGCTGCAGCAGGCAGGGCTTCCCGCCGGGGCGCGGGTGCGCGTGGCGGGGAGCGACCCGCTGGCCGTGCTCGAGGAGCTCGAGGCGGGACGCCACGTCCTCCTCCTCGACGCCTGCCGCTTCGGCGGCGCGCCGGGCGCGATGACGTGGATGCGCCTCGACGACCCGCGCTGGCCCACCGCCGTCTCGCCGCTGTCGCTCCACGGGCTCGACCTGCCCACGGTGTTCCAGCTGGCAAAGACGCTGCACCTGCCGCTGGAGAAGGCCTGGCTGCTGGGCGTCCAGCCCGCCGCCACGCTGGGAGGGCGGGGGCTCTCTCCCGCCGTCGTGAACGCCTGGCCGCACCTGGTGGACGGGGCCCACCGGGCCGTGCGGCGCCTGCTCGATGGTCTCGCCCCCGTGGACACCGCCCCGGCCCTCGCGGCCGCCGGCGCCGCCGCGTCACCAGGAGCGTGAGGATGATCGAAGAACTCAAGAAGTCGGACTTCTTCGTCGGGCTGGATGAGAAGGCGCTCGCCGCCGTCGCCGGCTTCACCAAGATGGTGACCTTCGAGGCGAACGCGACCGTCTACGAGCGCGACGCCGACGCCCCCTACGTCTACGAGGTCCTCAAGGGCCGCGTCCGCCAGGGCTTCGAGGTCATGCCCGGCACGATGGTCTGGTTCCAGACCAGCGAACCCGGCGACCTCCTCGGCTTCGACGCCCTGATCCCCCCGCGCGTCCACAACATGAAGGCCGTCGCCTCCGAGAAGACCGAGATGGTCGGCTTCGACGCCGACTCCCTCCTCGGCTACCTCGAGGCGAACCCCGACTTCGGCTTCATCTTCATGGAGCGCTTGGCGCAGATGCTCCTGCAGCGCCTGGACAACACCCGCCTGCAGGTCATCCATCTGATGCCTCCCAAAGACTCCGAGGGGCCGTCGCTGAAGAGGTAGGGCGGAGTCGAGTGCGGAGGGCGTGAGAGGGTGAGCCGTAAGAGGTGAGAGGTGACCGGAGACGAGGGCGGCCCCGGTCCGCCGCGGTCACCCGTGACTTCTCACCTCTGACCGCTCACCCCCTCACGCTCTTCTTCATCGAGCCCCTTCCGTTCAGGCCCCCGTTCGTTCAGAATTCATTCATGACTAAACAACTCGCGTATCGCTCGGTCCTCTCGGGGGCCCTCCTTCTGTGCCTGGCGGTGGGGGCGAGAGCCCAATCCCTCCCCGCCCTCGGCGACTCCGCCACCGCGCGCCTCAACGCCTCCCCCCGTCACGGGGAGTGGGTGAAGGTGGACGTGGGGGCCGGCGACACCGTGAACAGCTGGGTCGTCTACCCGGAGCGCCGGGACAAGGCCCCGGTGGTGGTGGTGATCCACGAGATCTTCGGTCTCACCGACTGGGTGCGCGGCGTGGCGGACCAGCTGGCGAAGGAGGGATTCATCGCCATCGCTCCCGACCTCCTCTCGCGCCACGGCCTGAACGGCGGCGGGTCGGAGACGGTGGACCAGCAGGGGGCGGTGCGGCTCATCCGCGACGTCACCCCCGCCGAGGCGCAGCGGCGGCTGATGGCGGCGGGGCGCTACGCCGCCGCGCTCCCCGCGGCGAACGGGCGCATCGCGAGCGTCGGCTTCTGCTGGGGGGGCTCGACGAGCTACGCCCTGGCGACGGTGTGGCCCGATCTCCGGGGCGCGGTGGTCTACTACGGCACGTCACCCGACAGCGCGGCCCTCGCGAACGTCCGCGCCCGCGTCCTCGGCCTCTATGCCGGCGACGACGCGCGGGTGCTCGCCACCGTCCCTGCGGCGCAGGCGACGATGCAGGCGCTCCGCAAGCCGTACGAGGTGCACACATACGAGGGCGCCGGCCACGGCTTCGCGCGCGACCAGGCGGGGCGCGAGGGCGCCAACGCCCGCGCGATCGCGCAGGCGTGGCCCCGCACGCTCAGCTTCCTCCGCGAGGTCTTCGGCAGCTAGAACGTGGCGTGGAAGAGGGGGACGGCGAGCGCCGGGCGGTAGAGCCGGCGCGGCCCCCGCTCCCCGACGGGCACGAGCGTGGGTGAGACGAGGGGCGTGCCGAGGCGCGCCCCTTCGCCGTTCCACTCGAGGAGCGCCGTGCCGGGGTCGGCTCCCCCCGTGCCTCCGTCCGCGGCGCCGCGCTCCGCGGCCTTGGCCATCCTGGCGCCGATCGCGAGGCCGAGGGCACTGGCGATCCCCGGGATCGCGAGAGCCGTCTTGTCGTTGCCGGGCCGCACGAGGAGGTCGATCCCCAGTCCGACCGCGATGCCCGCGAGCCCGCCGGCGCTCGTCATCCACACACGGGCCGGCGTGATATCGCGCGGCGCGGTGATGACGGCGGTCGCGAGGCCGACGTCGCCGGAGAGCAGGACGAACTGGGTCCCCCCCGACCCCGACATGTCGAGCAGCGTCGCCCCCACCAGCCCGAACCACGTCCCCCACATGGATCCGTGCGAGGCCGATGCCGCCGCCCCCGGCGAGACGTCGCGGTGCCGCACGTAGAGCGCGGTCGCCGCCGCTCCTGCGACGCCGCCGACGACCAGCGTCGCGAACGTCCCCTGCGTGGTCACGCTGCGTGCCGACGTGCCGTACCACCCCGCCGCCTGCCAGGTGGCCCACCGGAACGCGAAGGTGATCGCGCGCGCCTGCCCCAGCGTCGGATGGGTCGCGTTGACGTAGCTCCGCGCCAGGAAGAACCCGGCGGGCGCGCCCACGATGAGGCCGATGCCGTACGCGTTGGGGTTCTCCGCGCCGGCCGCCGCGGGGACCGAAGCGCCGAGCCACGCCCCGTACACCAGGCCCCACGCCATCAGCTCCAGCCGGCCGCTCCGCTCCGGCTCCGCGGGCCGCGCGGCGCTCCAGCGGCGCGCCTCCTCCGCGGCGGGGGTGTCGGGGAAGCGGCGGAGGATCTCCTCGAGGATCGCGCTGGCGGCCGCGCGGTTCCCCTGGGCGTCGAACTGGCGCGCGGTGCCGAGGAGGATGGCGGCGGAGTCGGCCCGCGTCGCCTGCGCGCGGACGGTGCGGGGCAGCGCCAGGGCCGCGGCGGCGGCGAGCGCGAGCACGGCGAAGAGGGCGGCGGCGCGGGGCAAGCGGGCTCCGTGGAGGGGACGCCGCCAACGTACGGCCTGGCGCGGGCGAAGCAAGCCGGAGCCGGTGCCGGGAGGCGAATCCCGAGGGACTTACTCGCCATTGCGGGGGTGTTTAGATTCCGCGCAAACACGAACACGCGGACACACACCACCGGAGGCTAAGGGCCGATGTACCCCTTCTCGCTGCCGCCGCTCGCATACCCCTTCAACGCCCTCGAGCCGCACGTCGACGCGAAGACGATGGAGATCCACCACGGCAAGCACCACGCCGCCTACGTGAACAACCTCAACGCCGCG
>JADGQW010000068.1 GCA_017881505.1 Gemmatimonadales bacterium | reverse complement strand
AGGTCGTGAAGCTTACCTTCGCCAAGGGCGCGTCTCTGAAGGATCCGGCCCGTCTCTTCAACTCGAGTCTCGACGGACACGTACGCCGCGCGATCGACCTCCACGAAGGAGAAGACGTTCACGAGCCCGCCTTCAAGGCGCTCGTTCGCCAAGCGGTCGCTCTCAACAGTTCTGGCAAGTCGGAACCTCCGAAGAAGGCGACGTCCTAAGGGATTCCGCCGGGGTGCGGTTGGCAGACTCCCGCTTGCGCGCTGCCGTTGATGCGCGAGTCCATTAGCTGGCTTACTTCGGTGATCGCCCGATGACAAGCCGTAACGCTCGCGCTGACCTCCTGCGTTTCGCCCGTAGGCTCCGCTTCGCCCGTCTCAGTCTGACTGGCGCGTGCCTGATGGCGGCCGCCGCTGCGCCGCAACCTGCCTCCAATCCCCTCGTGGGGCGGTGGGACCTCAACCTCGCAAGGACCCATTACGGCGGTGGCGCCGAACCCCGGAGGCGAGAGTCCTTCAACTGTGCGGCCGATGGTCCGGGCGTGAAGTGCACGATCGCAAGTGTACGGGCGGATGGCCGGACTGTCGAAGGCGCATTCACCGCGCGATACGACGGCATTCCGGCTCCGACCGCGGGCATCCCCGAGGTGGACCATGTCCGGCTCACGAGAGTCTCCGCCTCCATCGCGGATGCGACCTTCACTGCTCAGGGGCGGCCCGTGTTCGCGTACCGAGCCGTGAGATCCACCAATGGTCGATCGCTGACCATCATCTCGGTCGATCCGACAAGCCGGGCAGTCTTGAACAGTGTGGTGGTCTACGATCTCCGATAGGGCGTGCAGAAGCTGCGGTCTGGACGTTCCGTTTGGCACGCTGCAGCTTATACGCAAGTCCGTTAGGTGGCCCGTACTCTCTCCGGTGGATCCGCTGATGCCCTCGCCGACTGGCGCCAACTTGTTCCAATGCTGCTTCTGTGCTGGGCCGCTCCCGGAGGGCACGACCGATCCCGAGGTCCTGGTCTTTCAACTGGACGACGGCGGCACACAGGAACTGTTCGCCCACGCGAAGTGCCTGCACGCCGTCGTGCACCCGTCCACACCGTTGGCCGTGCCCGACGAATAGCCGGCTACCGCTTCGCACGCTGCAGTTTATGCGCGAGTCCGTTAGGCAGCGGACTCACATCCCGTGAAGTGCCCCTCGTTCGGCAGGAGACCGCTCCATGTCCTTCGCGCTCTATCTCATCGGGTCGGTGCTCGTCATCGGTGGTGTGGCGTGGGCTCTCATCACCGCTGGCATACGACCCCTCTATGTGATCATCACGTGCGTCATATTGCTCGGCGTCGGGATCGTGAGCGCGGTGACCCACACGCGCTCCAAGGACAACCCCAAGGGTCCCTCCACCTGATCGGCGCACGCCGGGCGTGAACGGGTCGGCCCTTGCTGACGGGGCTGTGGTGTCCCAATCCATGTTCGGCATGATGCGGATGTATGAGCTCTTCCTCGCGGAAGACCCCGACGAACTCCGCGTGCAGTGCGATCACATCGCCACGCTCACAGAGGGTCTATGAGACTGCCAGTTGCTCTCCTTGCGTCTACCACCGTGGCCATCTGCGGCACCGGGACGCTCCGCGCTCAAACGACGTGGGAACCGCTCGTCGCGGCCGGCGGGACGCGCGTCGGGGCCGATTCCGCTTCGTGGACCCGCACGGGTGATAGCACCTGGGTGGTGCGGCTGCGGACGACCCAAGGCCTTGGTGACGGGCGAGCTTCCGCCGACGCCACCATTCTCCGGATGGAGATCAATTGCGCGCGGCGGGTGTTCCGCATCCGGCAGACGAGCGTCGAGAGAGGGGGGATCCTCGGCGCGCCTCTCCCGGACAGCCTTGGATCCTCTGATTGGATCGGACCGGAGGTGGGGTTGTTCGAAGACTCCATCATCCGCGCGGTCTGCAAGCGGGCGCCAGGGCGGACCCCGCTGGCCGGGCGGAGACGTAAATAGCACCTGAAGCTGCCGGCGGGTCCCGCCGGCAGGTCGCTCCTCGAAGCTCCGGGCGCCGCGCCGATCGGTCGCACACGGGCCGGCGCACGCTCGGCGGGGCGGGGCTATACTACGGAACCATGCCTCAGGACCGGCCGTTGGCGCCGCCCGGTTCCTGTCGGAACCTCCCTACGCGCGCCGGCGAGCTGGTCCCGTGAGTCTCGCGCTACCGCCCGTCCCGTCTTTGGCCTCCCGCGCCCCCGGTCGTCCGGCCATGAGCGCCGTGCGCGTCGCCGGGCTGGCGGCCCTGACGCTGATCACCGTCACCGCCGTCGCGGCACCGCAGCGCGCGCGTCGCGTGGAGGGCGCCGGGGTCCCGGTGCGCTTCATCGAGGGGAACGTCCACGGCTTCCTCCAGCTGCGGACGGCGGCCGGCGCCCCGCTCGCGCCGGGGGACCTGACCCAGGTCGTGCGGGACGGGTTGATCGAGAGCCGGATGATCTTCCACTTCCCCGATGCGTCCATCTTCGAGGAGACGGTCGTGTTCAGCCAGCGGGGCGTCTTCGCGATGCAGACCTACCACCTCGTGCAGAGCGGCCCCGCGTTCGCGAACGACCTCGACGCCACCCTGTCCCACTCGGGGGCGTACGTCGTCATCGCCCGATCGCACCGCGGCGGCAAGGTGACGCGGTACGCCGGCTCGCTCGCGCTGCCCGCCGACGTCGCCAACGGGATGGTCATCACCCTCGCCAAGAACCTCGCGGCGCGCGAATCCGCGAGCGTGCACATCGTCGCCTTCACGCCGCGGCCGCGCCTGATCGGGCTGCGGATCACGCCGGCGGGGACGCAGCGGGTGATGGTCGGCCCGCACGCCGAGACGGCCGTCGTCTTCACCATCCATCCGCACCTGGGTACCGCGCTCCGCTTCTTCGCCCGGTTGACGGGGCAGTCGCCGCCCGACACCCACGCCTGGATCGTCGGCGGCGACGCGCCCGCCTTCGTCCGCTCCGAGGGGCCGCTCTACTCCGGGCCGGTCTGGCGGATCGACCTGACCAGCCCCGTCTGGCCCGATTGACCAGGACGGTACCGTCGGACGCCGGCCGACGGACCGCCCGGCGAGCGTGGTTCACCGCAGGATGGCATCGCGATGAAGTTGCCGGCAGCCCGTCTTGACTGAGATCCTGGAGCCGCTGCTCCGCCTCTTCGGGGGCAGGCGCCGGCCGGAGGCCGAGCAGCCCCTCCGGGCGGAGCTGCTGAGCCTCGAGCGCCTGGAGGAACGGGCCAAGGCGCTCGCCGCGACCTTCACCCTGGCCCACGATCCACGCCGCAAGGTCCGCCCCTTCTTCCACCGCCTCGACCAGAACACCCGCGTCCTGCGCGAGGGCTATCGCGTGCTCGCCGACGACGTCCATCGCGGCGAGTTCGTCTCCCCCGCGGCGGAGTGGCTCCTCGACAACTTCCACCTGGTCGAAGGCGAGATCCGGAGCGTCCGGCGCGATCTGCCCCGGCCGTACTACGCGGACCTGCCCAAGGTGGCCGCGCCGGAGCTGGCCGGCATCGCACGCGTCTACGCGATGGCGCTGGAGGTGGTCCGCCACACCGACGGCCGCCTGGACCGGGACCGGCTGCTGCGCTTCATGGCCGCGTACCAGACGGTGGCGCCGCTGACCATGGGCGAACTGTGGGCCTGGCCGAGCATGGTCAAGCTCGCCCTCATCGAGAACCTGCGGCGCCTGGCGGACGAGACGCTCCGGGGACGCGACGCGCGTCTCACCGCCGACGCGTTCCTGGCCCGGATCGGCGGCGCCGGCGGCACGGTGCCCCTCGCGTCCCTGCCCGACCTCCTGGAGACCGCGTACGTGGTGCGGCTCCTGGAGCGGATGCGCGAATACGGACCGCTGGTCGCGCCCGTGCGCGCGGCGGTCGAGGAACGCCTCGCCGCGCAAGGCATGACGGCGGAGGACGCGATCCGGACCGAGCACCAGGGCCGGGCGGCGGCACAGGTGTCCGTGTCCAACGCCATCACCAGCCTGCGCCTCTGTTCCACCCTCGACTGGATGCTGTTCTTCGAGCACGTCAGCCTGATCGAGCAGGTGCTGCAGCGCGACCCGGCCGGCGTCTACGGGCGGATGGACTTCGCCAGCCGGGACCGCTACCGGCACGCGGTGGAGGAACTGGCGAAGCCCACCGGGGAGGCCCAGCTCCAGGTGGCCCTGCGCTGCGTGGAGCGCGCCCGCGAGGCCGCCGACCTGAGAGCGGCCGACGAGCGTGCCACCCACGTGGGCTACCACCTGATCGGGAAGGGCCGGCACCGGTTCGAGGCCGACGTCGCGTACGCTCCGCACCTCGCCGTCCGCGGGTGGCGCTTCCTGTTCGCCCACGCCACCACGTTCTACCTGGGCTCGATCGGACTCGTCACCGCCGCCCTGCTCGCGCCCGTCGTCGCCTACGTGCGGCTCACCGGCGGCGCCCCGTGGCTCCAGGGCCTCGCCGCGGCGCTCGTGCTCCTGCCCGCCAGCGAGTTCGCCATCGTCCTCGTGCAGCGCCTCGCCGCGCACCTGGTGCCGCCGCAGCGACTGCCGCGCCTCGAGTTCCAGGCCGGGATCCCCGACGACGCGAGGACCATGGTGGTGGTCCCCACCCTGCTCACCAGCGTGGCCGGCGTGGCCGAGCTGTTGGAGCACGTGGAGGTCCTCTCCCTCGGGAACAGCGATCCGCGCATCCACTTCGCCATCCTCAGCGACTTCACCGACGCCGCCGCGGCCGAGCTGCCGGGCGATCGGGAGATCCTGGACGCCGCGCGCGCCGGCATCCTCGATCTGAACGCCCGCCTCGGCCAGGGTCACACCGACCGGTTCCACCTGTTCCACCGGGTGCGCCTGTGGAACGCCAGCGAGGGCTCGTGGATCGGGTGGGAGCGCAAGCGCGGGAAGCTCGAGGAGTTCAACCGCCTGCTGCGCGGCGCGAAGGACACGAGCTTCCGCGTCCACGTGGGCGACCCCGCCGTGCTGCCGAGCATCCGGTACTGTCTCACCCTGGACAGCGATACCCAGCTCCCCCTGCACGCGGCCCGGAAGCTCATCGGCATCATCGCGCATCCGCTGAACCGTCCCCGCTTCGATCCCCGCCTGCGCCGGGTCACCGAGGGGTACGGGATCCTGCAGCCCCGGGTCAGCGTGACGATGGCGAGCGCCGCGGGGTCCCTCTTCGCCCGCGTGTACGCCGGGCACACGGGCGTCGACCCCTACACCACCGCGGTCTCCGACACCTACCAGGACCTCTTCGACGAAGGGACGTACACCGGCAAAGGCCTCTACGACGTGGATGCCTTCATGGCCGCGCTCAAGGGCCGGGTCCCGGAGAACGCCCTCCTGTCCCACGATCTCTTCGAGGGCCTGCACGCCCGGGCCGCCCTGGTGACGGACGTGGAGGTGGTGGACGACTACCCCGCGAGCGTGCTCGCGCACGCCCGGCGCCAGCACCGGTGGGCGCGCGGCGACTGGCAGATCCTCTTCTGGCTGTTCCCCTGGGTCCCGACCCGTGCCGGCCTGGAGCGCAACCGCCTCCCCGTCATCTCCCGCTGGAAGATCTTCGACAACCTGCGGCGCACGCTGGTGGCGCCCTCCACCGTGGCCTTCCTCGCCCTGGCCTGGCTCGTGTTGCCGGGGAGCCCCCTGGCGTGGACCTTCGCCGTCGTCGCCGCCATCGCGTTCCCGCTCTACCCGCTGGCGCTCCGGCTCGGCGCCGGCCCCGCTCCCCAGCAACCCTTCGGGGTGTTCCTGCGCATCCTCGGCGAGGACGCGGGGACCGCCGCCGCCCAGACACTTCTGCAGATCACGTTCACCGCGTATCAGGCGTACGAGATGGTCCACGCCATCGGTCTCACCCTGGTGCGCCTCGTGATCACCCAGCGCCGCCTGCTCGAGTGGGAGACGGCGGCCGCCGGCGCCGCCCGGGCGGCCCTTCCCGGCTCCCGGACCGGCGCGCTGCTCTTCCTCGCGGGGATGGCGGCCAGCCCCTTCATCGGCGGGATCCTGCTCGCGGCGATCGCCGCCCTTCGGCCGAGCCGGCTCGTGGCGGCGGGTCCCCTCCTCGCGCTGTGGGTGGCGGCACCGCTGGTGGCGTACTGGCTCAGCCGGCCCGTACCGCTCGAGCGCCATCTCCTCGGCGCCGAGGATCGCCGCCTCCTCCGCCTCATCGCACGCAAGACCTGGCGGTACTTCGACACTCTGATGGGCGTCGAGGACCACGCCCTGCCTCCCGACAACCTCCAGGAGACGCCCGCGCCGGTGGTGGCCCACCGGACCTCCCCGACGAACATCGGGATGGGGCTCCTCTCGGTCCTGGCCGCCCACGACTTCGGCTGGATCCGTACGCCCGAGCTGGTCGAGCGGCTGGACGCCACGCTGTCCACGATGGAGGAGCTGGAGCGCTTCGAAGGCCATCTGTTCAACTGGTACGACACGCGGACCCTGACGCCGCTGACACCCCGCTACGTCTCGACCGTGGACAGCGGCAATCTGGCGGGCGCCCTCATGGCGCTGGCCCAGGGCCTGCGCCAGCTGGCCGGCGAGCCCCAGGTCGCGGCGCGGATCTGCGAAGGGCTGGCCGACACGGCGGAGCTGGCCCGGCGGTGCCTGGCGCACCTGGCGGACGGGCCGGCCCCGCATCGGGACCGCACCGTCCTCCTCAGCGACGCAGTGACGTCCGTCCAGAACGCGCTCGATGGTCCCGAGGAGGCGGAGGAGAAGCTGGCGCGCGTGGCCGGCCTCGGCCCGGCGCTCGCCGCGGCGCTCGCGGCCTGGGCGCCGGACGACGCGACCTCCATCCCGGATGTCGAAGCGGCGTACTGGACGCGGTCCCTCGCCGCCGGGCTGACGGCCGCGACGCCGGAACCCGGGGGGTTCGCGGCGCGCCTCGACGAACTCGCGTCGCGCGCCCTCGCGCTCGTCCAGGGCATGAACTTCGACTTCCTCTTCGAGTGGCAGCGCCAGCTCTTCGCCCTCGGCTACCGCCTCGCGGACGCCGAGGGTCCGGGCCGCCTCGAGGCCTCGTACTACGACCTGCTGGCATCCGAGGCCCGCCTGGCCAGCTTCGTCGCCATCGCCAAGGGCGACGTCCCCGACAGCCATTGGTTCCACCTGGGACGTCTGCTGACCAGCGTGGACGGCGCGCCGACGCTCCTGTCGTGGAACGCCAGTCTCTTCGAGTACCTGATGCCCCTCCTCGTGATGCGGAGCTATCCGGGCACCCTCCTCGACCAGTCGTGCCGCATGGCGGTGCGCCGGCAGGTGGAGTACGGGAAGCAGCAGGGCGTGCCGTGGGGGATCTCGGAGTCCGCGTTCAACGTCGTGGACCGGCACGGGACGTACCAGTACAAGGCCTTCGGCGTCCCCGGGCTGGGGCTGAAGCGCGGCCTCGGCGACGAGCTGGTGGTGGCGCCCTACGCCACCGCGCTGGCCGCCCTGGTGGACCCCGAGAGGGCCGCGCACAACTTCCGGCGCCTCGCCCGGGACGGGATGGACGGCGGGTACGGCTTCTACGAGGCCATCGACTACACGCACCGGAATCCGGTCGAAGGCGAGAGCGTGCTGGAGCCCCGGCCTCACGGCACCACCGGGGTCATCGTCCAGGCCTTCCTCGCCCACCATCAGGGGATGAGCCTGGTCGCGCTGGCGAACGCCGTCCTCGGGGACCCGATGGTGGAGCGCCTCCACGCGGATCCCCGCGTGAAGGCCACCGCGCTGCTGCTCCAGGAGCGCGCGCCGCGCCACGCGTTCATCACGCAGCCCAGGCCCGCCGAGGCGACGCGGGTGACCGCGCCCGTCGCCGCGGCGGCGGTCCGGCGCTTCCGCTCGCCCCACACCCGGTTCCCGCACGCGCAGTTCCTGTCGAACGGCGCGTACACCGCCATCGTCACCAACGCGGGGGGCGGCGCCAGCCTGTGCCGCGGCCGCGCCGTCACGCGGTACCGCGAGGACTCGACCCGCGACCCGGGAAGCCAGTTCCTCTACCTGCGCGACGTGCGCACCGGGTCGGTCTGGTCCGCGGCCTACCATCCCACGGACCGGGAGCCCGAGGAGTACCTGGTCACGTTCCGCGCCGAGCGGGCCGTCTTCCGCCGGGTGCACGAGGACATCGCGACGCAGCTCGACATCGCGGTCTCCACCGAGGACGACGTCGAGGTGCGCCGCCTCACGGTGACCAACCAGAGCGACCGTCCGCGCGAGCTGGAGGTCACGAGCTACGCCGAGATCGTCATGGCGTCCGTCGCGGACGACCTGGCCCGCCCCGCCTTCAGCAAGCTCTTCGTCGAGACCGAGTATCTGCCGGAGAGCGCCGCCCTCGTCTGCGCCCGGCGCCCCAGCGCCCGGGACGAGCCCCGCGTCTGGGCGGTCCACGTGCTGAGCGTGGAGGGGCGGATGCAGGGGCCGGTGGAGTGGGAGACCGACCGCGCGCGGTTCCTGGGTCGCGGCCGCGGCCCCGAGGATCCGGTGGCCCTCGACGGGCGGGCCCTCTCGGGCACGACCGGGGCCGTGCTGGACGCGATCGTGAGCCTGCGCCAGCGCATCCGGCTGGCCCCCGGCGGATTCGTGCGCCTCTCCTTCGCGACGGGGACGGCCGTCAGCCGGGACGGCGCCCTGGCGATGGCCCACAAGTACCACGATCCCGGCGCCGCCGGGCGCACCTTCTCCCTGGCCTACACGCACGCGCACGGCACGCTGCGGCACCTCGGCATCTCGAGCGACGAAGCCCAGCTCTTCGAGCGCCTCGCCTCCCGGGTCCTCTATTCCGACGCCTCGCTGCGGGCCGGGCCGGAAGTCCTGGGGCGCAACGTCCTGGGCGCACCGGGCCTGTGGGCCCACGGGATCTCCGGCGATCTCCCCATCCTCCTGATGCGCGTCACCGAGGGCAAGGACTTCCCCCTCGTCCTGCAGATCCTCCAGGCCCAGGAGTACTGGCGGCTCAAGGGGCTGAGCGCGGACGTCGTGATCCTGAACGAGCATCCGGTGAGTTACGTGGACGAGTTGCACGTGCAGCTCGCCGCGCTGCTCGATACGGGCCCCTGGGGGGCCTGGAAGCACCGGCCGGGCGGGGTGTACCTGCTGCGCGCCGACCGGATGAGCGCGGACGAGCGGAGCCTGCTCGCCAGCGTGGCCCGGGTGATCCTCAGCGGGGCGCGCGGCAACCTGGCCGAACAGCTGGAGTGGCCGTACTCGGAGCCCGAGTGGCACGAGGAGCAGGCCCCGCCGCCGCCGCGCCTGGCGCCCCGGCCGGACGACGACGAGATCGACATCCCGGCGCTCGCCTTCGCCAACGGGACGGGCGGATTCGCCGACGGCGGCCGCGAGTACGTGGTGGTTCTCGAGGGGGACCAGGAGACGCCGCTGCCCTGGGTGAACGTGATGGCCAACCCCGGCTTCGGCACCGTGGTCTCGGCATCGGGCTCGGCGTACACGTGGGCGGAGAACAGCCGCGAGAACCGCCTCACGCCTTTCGCGAACGATCCCGTGACCGACCCCACCGCGGAAGCCCTCCTCCTGAAGGACGAGGACAGCGGCGACGTCTGGTCGCCCACACCGGGGCCGATGCGGCGGACCCGGGAAAGCGGGCGGTTCGTCGTGCGACACGGAGCCGGCGTCTCCCGCTTCACGCACGCGTCCCACGGCATCCTCCAGGAGCTCGCGGTCTTCGTGGACGCGACCGATCCGGTGAAGCTCTCGCTCCTGACGCTCACCAACCGGAGCGACCGGCCGCGCCACCTGAGCGTGTTCGCCTACAACGAATGGCGCCTGGGGCCGCCCCAGTCCGGTGAACAGCTGCACGTGATGACGGAGCTCGACGCGGAGACGGGCGCCGTGCTCGCCCGGAACCCGTACAACCAGGAATTCGCCGGCCGGGTCGCGTTCGCCCACGCCAGCGAGGCGGTGACCTGGGCGACCGGCGACCGGCTCTCCTTCCTGGGGCGCAACGGCTCCCTCGCGAGGCCCGCCGCCCTGCGCCAGCGGACCCCGTCGGCGCAGTTCGGGGCCGGGCTCGACCCGTGCGCCGCCCTGCGCGTCGGCATCCGGTTGGGACCGGGAGAGAGCCGCAGCGTGGTCCTCCTCCTGGGGCAAGGCACGGACCTCCCGCACGCCCGCGAGCTGATGCGCCGGCACGGCAGCGTCGCGGCGGCGGAGGCCGCCCTCTCGGGCGTGCAGCGGCTCTGGACGGAGACCCTGGAGACGATCCAGGTGAGCACCCCCGACGACTCCTTCGACCTCCTCCTCAACCGCTGGCTCCTGTACCAGGACCTGAGCTGCCGGCTCTGGGCGCGGTCCGGCTTCTACCAGCCGGGGGGCGCGTACGGCTTCCGCGATCAGATCCAGGACGCGATGGCGCTCGCCCTGGCGAGGCCGGACCTGCTCCGGGCGCACCTCGTCAGGGCGGCGGGCCGGCAGTTCCTCGAGGGGGACGTGCAGCACTGGTGGCACGAGCCCTCCGGCCGCGGCCTGCGCAGCCGCTGCTCGGACGATCTGCTCTGGCTGCCCTTCGCCGTCGCGCACTACGTGGACACGACCGGGGACGCGAGCCTCCTCGACGAAGTGGTCCCCTTCCTCGAGGCGCCGCTCCTCGCCGCGGGAGAGGCGGACTCCTACGGACAGCCGCGGACCTCCGCCGAATCGGCACTCCTGTTCGATCATTGCGTACGCGCCATCGACAAGGGCCTGACCGCGGGCGCCCACGGCCTCCCGCTGATCGGCAGCGGCGACTGGAACGATGGGATGAACCGGGTCGGGCACCTCGGTCACGGCGAGAGCGTCTGGCTCGGGTGGTTCATCCACACGGTGCTGGAGCGGTTCATCCCCCTGTGCCAGACCCGGGACCCGGCGCGGGCGGCGCGGTACACCGGCGAGGCCTCCCGTCTGGCGGCGATGCTCGAGCAGGCCTGGGACGGGGAGTGGTACCGGCGGGGGTACTACGACGACGGCTCGCCGCTGGGATCGGCCCAGAACGAGGAGTGCAAGATCGACTCGATCGCCCAGTCCTGGGCGGTCCTGTCCGGGGCCGCGCCCGTGACGCACGCCGAGCGGGCGATGGACGCCGTCCGCACCCAGCTGGTGCGGCGCGGCGCCGGGGTGGTGCTGGTGCTCACGCCCCCCTTCGACCAGTCGGCGCAGGACCCGGGGTACATCCGGGGCTATCCGCCCGGGGTGAGGGAGAACGGGGGCCAGTACACCCACGCCGCCGTGTGGACCGTCATGGCGGTGGCACGCCTGGGCAACGGAGACGAGGCGGTGGAGTTGTTCCACCTGCTGAACCCCGTCAACCACACGCGGAGCGCGGCCGACGTCGAGCGGTACAAGACCGAGCCGTACGCCGCCGCCGCCGACGTCTATGCGCACCCCGATCACATCGGGCGCGGCGGATGGACCTGGTACACCGGCGCCGCGGGCTGGCTGTACCGGGCGGGACTGGAGAGCATCCTCGGCCTGAGGCGCCACGGCGCGAGCTTCGCGCTGGATCCCTGCATCCCCACCGCCTGGCCCGGGTATTCCATCGCCTGGCGCTTCGGCCGGACCCGCTACGAGATCTCGATAGCCAACCCGGAGCGCCGCTGCCGGGGGATCGCGGAAGCCCAGCTGGACGGCAACCCCGTGGATCCCGGCGCCATCCCGCTGGTGGACGATGGCGCCACGCACCAGGTCCGGGTGGTGGTGGGCGAGCGGGCACAGGGCAAGCGGACATCGGGGCGCGGGGCGGAGGGGCGGGCGTGAGGCGACGGCGACGTAGTCCTTTTGAGCGAGGCGCCCCTCCTTTCGTGTGATGTTCCGCGCATGCGCCGTGCGATAGCGTTCGGCCTTTCGGAGGGATGTCGCGACGTCACCCGAAAGGAGCTCCGCATGCGCATCGCCACACTGCTGACCGTTCCACTCCTGGCCGCGCTGGTCGCGCTGCCGACGCGGGCGCCGGCGCAGGTGAACATCAGCGTCCGGTTCGGCACCCGGCTCGGACCCGAGATCGGCGTCTTCGCCTACTCGCCGCAGCGATACGGCGATTGGCAGGCCAACTACCGGCGGTGGACACCGGTGACCCTCTACGACATCAACGGCCACTACTACCGCAATTCCGTCCGCGGCGGACGCGCGGTGCAGGTCTACAGCTTCAACAACGAATACTTCCTGCCGCCGCAAGACCAAGGGTGGGCCAACCGTGCCGACCGGCGCTACAACTATGGGCGGCAGCCGGGTCAGGCGGACTACGGCCGCGCGCGCCCCTATTCGCCCGAGGCCGCGAGGATCGATCCGCGGCTCGGCGCGGAGGTGGGCGTGCTGGGCTACTCGGCGGACCGCGCCGGGGATTGGCGCCGCAACGCCCGGCGCTGGACGCCCGTGACGCTGTACGAGAGCAACGGCCGGTACTATTCCAAGAACGCTCCCGGCGCCCGCGCCGTGGCGATGTACCGGTACCAGAACGAGTACTTCCTGCCGCCGGCCGACCAGGCGTGGGTCGGCACCGACAAGCGCTACAACTACAACCATCAGCCCAACGCTCAGGACCGGAGCCGGGTGCGGGACCGGCCCTAGCGGCCGGCTCGCCCCATGAGACCCGGGGTCCCCGCCGATC
>JADGQW010000225.1 GCA_017881505.1 Gemmatimonadales bacterium | reverse complement strand
CCGGGGAGGTGCTGGATCGGCGCGTGCTTCGCCCCCGTCTTCACGTCGTGCAGGACGATGTGGCGCTGCGAGAAGGTGCCGCGCTCGGTGTCCTGCCCGGTGAGGCGCACCGGCACCCCCTCGACGATGAGCGACGCGTACGCCAGCGCTTCGCCGTGCGCCCAGTCGATCCCGCCGTTGGGGCCCAGCGCCTCGCGGCGCCGCTCCAGCTGGCGGGCGAGCTTGGGGTGCACCGTGAACCCCTCGGGCCAGGTGAGGAGCTGCGCGTTGAGGAGCTCGAGCGCCTCCGCCGGCACCGCCGTCACGAGGTCGGGCTGCGACATGCGCGGCACCTCGGGGCGGGGCTCGGAGCGCTCGAGGTGCCGGAGCGCGCCCGACTTCACCGTCTGCTGGCACGCCGCCAGCCGGTCGGCCACGCGCTGCACCTCCGCCTCCGCCTCCTCGGCGGTGACCAGCCCCTCCTGCACGAGGCGCGCGGCCCACTGCTCCCGCACCGTCGGGTGGGCCGCGATCTGCTCGTACATCAGCGGCTGCGTGTACGCCGGCTCGTCGGCCTCGTTGTGGCCGTGGCGCCGGTAGCCCACCAGGTCGATCACCACGTCGCCGTGGAACCGCGCGCGGTAGTCCATCGCGAGCCGCACCGCCGCGAGGCACGCCTCGGGATCGTCGGCGTTGACGTGGATGATGGGATGGTCGAAGCCCTTGGCGAGGTCCGACGCGTAGTCGGTCGAGCGCCCCTCGCTCGGCTCGGTCGTGAAGCCCACCTGGTTGTTCGTGATGATGTGGAGCGTGCCGCCGGTCTTGTAGCCCTCGAGCCGCGCCAGGTTCAGCGTCTCCGCCACGACGCCCTGCCCCGTGAACGCGGCGTCGCCGTGGATGAGGATCGGCAGCGCGACGGTGCCGTCGTGGTGCGCGTAGCGCCCCTTCCGGAGCGTCTGGATCGCGCGGGTCCGCCCCTCGACGACGGGGTCCACCGCCTCGAGATGGCTCGGGTTCGGCGACATCATCACCTGCACCGGCTTCCCCGAGCGCGTGGCGTAGGCGCCCTGCGCGCCGAGGTGGTACTTCACGTCGCCCGTGCCGGCGTCAGGGGCGTGGCCGCTCTCGACGCCCTTCCCCCCCTCGAACTCGGCGACGATCGTCTCGTACGGCAGCCCCACCACGTGCGCCAGCACGTTGAGCCGCCCGCGGTGCGCCATCGCGATGACCGCCTCGCGCGCCCCCGCCTCCGCCGCCATCTCCATCACCAGATCGAGCATCGGCACCAGGACGTCCACGCCCTCGATCGAGAACCGCTTCTGGCCGAGGTACGCGCGGCCGAGGAAGCGCTCGAGGGACTCCACCTCCGTGAGCCGCTTGAGGAGCGCGACCTTCTCCTCCGTGGTGAGCGGGAGCCGGTTCGCCCCGCTCTCCACCACGCGCCGGAGCCAGACCCGCTCCTCGTGGTCGTTGATGTGCTCCTTCTCATACGCGATCGTGCCGCAGTACGTCTCGCGGAGGTGCGGCAGCGCGTCGGCGAAGGTGATGCCCGGCGTGGCGACGCGGAGGATGGAGGCCGGGATGCGGCGCATCATCTCCTCGCTGAGGCCGACGACGTCGGGATCGAGCGCGGGGTCGCCCTTGGGGGGCGCTCCGAGGGGGTCGAGCCGCGCGGCGAGCCGGCCGTGGGTGCGGAACGCCTTGATGATGGACATCGCCGCGGCCACGGCGGCCATGTCGGGGCCGGTGGCGAGCCCCGACGGCACCGCGGCGGGCGTGCCGGACGCCGGCAGCGGGGCCAGCGTGGCGGGGACGATGCCCAGCGACTCGGCGATGCCTTCGTAGAACCCGTCGCCCCCCTGGAGGAGGCGGTCGAGGGCGCGCAGGAACATCCCCGATTCGGCGCCCTGGATGATGCGGTGGTCGTAGGTGCTCGAGATCGTCATCACGCGGCGGCCACCGGCGTCGCGGATCGCGCCGGTGGCAACGATGGAGCCCTGGCCCGCCATCAGCCGCGGCACGCTCGCGGTGGTGCCGAGGGTGCCGGGGTTGGTGAGCGTCATCGTCGCGCCGCGGAAGTCGTCGGGGAGGAGCTGGTTGAGGCGCGCCTTCTCCACGAGGGACTCGTACAGCGCGTGGAAGCCGGCGAAGTCGAGGCCGTCGGCGTTCCGCAGGACCGGCACCATCAGGGTGTGCGTGCCGTCCTTCTTCTCGACGTCCACGGCGAGGCCGAGGTGCACGGCCCCGGGGTCGAGCCGGTGCGGCGCGCCGTCCACGAGGGTGAAGGCGTGCGTCAGCGCCGGATGCGCCGCGGCGGCCTTCGCGAGGGCGAACGCGATGAGGTGGGTGTACGAGACCTTCCGCGGCGCGAGCGCGGCGTTGAACTCGCGCCGGCGCAGGTCGAGCGCGGCGACGTCCACGTCGCGGTAGCTGGTCGCCGTCGGGATGGACAGCGACTCCGTCATGTTCTGGATGAGGCGGAGCGCGCCGCCGCGGATCGGGGTGAGGGACCGGTCGCCGCTGACCGCTGACCGTTCACCGAGTGCGGTCAACGGTTCACGGTGTGCGGTGACCGGTTCACCGTGCGCGGTCACCGGTGTGCGGTCGACGGTGAGCGGTGTGCGGTCCTCGGGCCCCGGCTCCACGCCCCTCCAGCCGTTGTTGAACACGGCCTGCCACTCCTCTTCCACCGAGGCGGGGTCCCGTCGCCACGCTTCGTACATCATCTGCACGTAGCCGGCGTTCATCGTCTGGAAGACGTCAGCGCTGCTCACGGTCCCTCGGGATATGGGACTAATTGTCTGTTGATTCTCCAAGGTAAGGTAAGAGGTGTGGGCCGAGGGGCAAGCAGCGCGGATCCGGGGGAGCAGGGTTCTCGCCGTCGGTCGTGGAGCCGCGGAGCCTCTTGCTCCGTCCCGCGCCCTGGCCCACCATAGGATGCCTATGCGCACGCTCTTCCTCGCCGCGCTTCTGGTCATCCACGCCGCGCGCGCCGCTCCCGCCCAGCAGCCGCCCGACACGGCCCCGCTGGTCACCCAGCGGCTCGACAGCGGAACGGTGGTGCGGCTCCGCCTGCGCGGCGACGTGATCGAGATTGGCCGGCTCCTCGCGCCGTTCGGCCGCGGCTCGGCCGCCTTCACCTACTGCCCGTGGCCGGGGAGCCCCTGCGCGACGGACGCCTCCCGCCAGGTGGTCCGGCCGGCGCGCGAGGTGCTCGGCCTCGAGGTCCACCGCGGGTCGGCGTGGAAGACCTTCGCGGCCATCGGCGCGGTCCTCGGCGTGCCGATGGGCCTCGAGTTCGCGCAGTGGCGCTACTTGGACGACGAGGGCGTAGGGGGGACGGTGACGCCAAGCCAGAAGATCCGCACCGTCCTCGTGACGTCGGCCGTCGTCGCGCTCTTCGGGGCGATGATCGGCGAGTTCTTCCCGCTGTGGGGACCCGCGCCGTGACGGCCGCCCCTTGCCGTCGCGTGGGCCCTGTCGCACCTTAGCGCCGTCCCCCGAATCGCACTCCACCCGTCGCATGAGAGGTCCGTGACCCCTCGGCCGGCCTCGTACGCCCCGCTGCGTGCCCTCGCCGGCACGGCCGCGCTCTGCGCCGCGCTCGCCGCGTGCGCGGAGCCGGTGAGCGCGCCGGTCGCGCCCGCCGCCGTCGTGGGGCTGGGCTACTCCGGCACGATCTCGGCGCAGGACATCGGCCGCCTCCAGGCGACGAGCGAAGTCCTGGCGGTGATCCAGTGCGCGCGGGTCGTCATCGTCCGGACGATGGCCAGCGACGCCGACCTGCGGGCGCTCCCCCGGGTGA
>JADGQW010000224.1 GCA_017881505.1 Gemmatimonadales bacterium | reverse complement strand
TGCTGCCGCGGCCGCGCGTCCCCGACGCCGCCCTCGCCGCGGTCCGCCTGCCGATGACGATCGCGGCGGGAGACACGGCGACCGCCGAAGTGGACGTCGCGGCCTTCGAGGCCGGACCGCGCGACTCGGCCACGGTGGAGCTGCGGGAGGAGGGGCGGCCCGTCGCGCGGCAGCGGGTCGGCCTCGCCGCCGGCGGCACGCGGGCGCAGCTCCGCTTAGTGCCCGCGCCTCCCTCCGGCGACCGGGCGCTGCGCCGCTACGAGGCGCGGGTGACGCGCTGGCCCGCCGACGCCGATCCGCGGGACGACGCCGCGTCCACCGCCGCGGCGGTCACGCGGGCCCCGGCGGTCGTGCTTCTCTCGGCGAGCCCCGACTACGACTTCCGCTGGCTGGCCGGGACGCTGCGCGCCATGCGGGCGGCGCCGGTGCGAGCGTTCGTGCGGGTGGCGGGCGGGCCGTGGCGCGACGCGGCGACCCTCGCGTCGGTGTCGGCGGACGCGCTCCGCGCGGCGGTCGCGCACGCCGACCTCGTCGTCGCGCACGGGCCCGACTCGGCGGTGCGCGCGGTGGCGGCGCTGGCGACCCGGAGCACCTGGGCGTGGACGACGGGAACCGGCGCCGTGGCGGGGGACTGGTACGTTGCCGCGGATCCGGCCCCCTCGCCCGTGGGCGGGGCGTTGTCGGGGGTGGACGCCGAGAGCCTGCCCCCGCTCACCGCAATGCGCCAGGCGGCGGCCGACTCCGCCGGATGGACGGCTCTTCCCGCGCGCGCCGGGCGGCGCGGCGCCGCACGCCCCGTCGTCGCTGGCACGGAGCGGGACGGGCGTCGCGCGGTCGCGATGCTGGGCACGGGCCTCTGGCGCTGGGCCGCGAAGGGAGGCGTCTCGGCGGAGGCGTATCGCGCGGTCATCCTCGGCCTCACCGACTGGCTGCTGGCGCGCGGCGCCACGGGCGACCAGGGGGTGCAGGCGCTGCGCGATTCGCTCGCGCGGGGCGCGTCGGAGCGGCTCCCGCGGCGTGCGGTGCTCGTGCCGCAGGCGGGGGAAGCCGGCGTGGCCTCGGGGGAGCGCGTGCCGCTACAGCGGAGGCCGTGGGTGTACGGGGCGGTGCTGCTCGCCTTGTGCCTGGAGTGGATCGTGCGGCGCAGGCGGGGGATGAGGTGAGGAAGGTGAGAGGTGAGAAGTGAGGGGTGAGAGGGGACGAGGGCACCCACGGTGAGCGAGGTGAGGCGGTGAGCGAAGTGACCGGCGGGCCGAAGCTCGGGCTCTGGTCGCGGATCCAGCGGCTGGCGCTCACGGACGTCGCCGTCCTGGTGCGCGGCGCGGGGCGCGCGGAGCTGGACGAATTCGAGCGGGTGCTCCTCGAGGCGGACCTCGGCGTGGCGGCCTCGCTGGATCTGGTCGCGGAGGTGGAGGCGCGCGTGCGCCGCGGGACCCTCCGGAGCGCCGACGACGTGCGCGCCGCGCTCGAGGAGCGGCTGGTGCGCCTCCTCGGCGAGGGCGCGCCGCCGGATCCGGGGCGCGTGGCGCGCGCGGACCCCGCGCCGACGGTCGTCCTCCTCGTGGGCGTGAACGGCGTCGGCAAGACGACCGCGGCGGCGAAGCTGGCCCGCCGGCTCCAGGGTGAGGGCCGCACCGTGCTCCTCGCCGCGGCGGACACGTACCGCGCCGGGGCGACGGAGCAGCTCGAGCGGTGGGCGGAGCGGCTCGGCGTGGCGTGCGTCAAGGGCGCGCCGGGCGGCGATCCCGCGGCGGTGGCCTTCGACGCGGTGGAGGCGGCGCGGACCCGCGGCCTCGACACCGTGCTGGTGGACACCGCCGGGCGGCTCCACACCCAGGACGACCTGATGAAGGAAGTGCAGAAGGTGGCGCGGGTGGTGGGGAAGAAGGCGCCCGGCGCCCCGCACGAGTCGCTGCTCGTGCTCGACGGCTCCAGCGGTCAGAACGTGGTGCAGCAGGGGAAGTTCTTCGCGGCGGCGCTGCCCCTCACGGGCGTGATCGTCACGAAGCTCGACGGCACCGCCCGCGGCGGCGCGGTGGTGGCGCTGCGGCGGGAGACGGGCCTGGCGATCCGGTTCCTCGGCGTAGGGGAGACTCCGGACGATCTCGAAGTCTTCGATGCGCGGACGTATGCGCGGCGCCTCCTCGCCGACTAGGCGCCGTGGCTAACCTCCGCCTCGACACCCCCGTCCAGTTCCTCAAGGGCGTCGGCGAGCGGCGCGCGGAGCTGCTGGGGCGCCTCGGCGTGCGCACCGTGCGCGACCTCCTGTACCACGTCCCCTTCCGCTACCTCGACGCCACCTCCATCACGCCGATCGCGAAGGTGCGCTCCGCCCCCACGGGCGCCGAGGTGTCCGTGGTGGGACGGGTGATCTCCACGGGGGTGATCCCGACGCGGCGCGGCCTGCGGGTCTTCCAGGCGGTGCTCCGCGACGAGACCGGGCTCATCGAGTGCGGCTGGCCCGGACGCCCCTTCCTCGAGAAGCAGATCACCAAGGGCACGCTCCTCCTGGCGAGCGGCCCGGTGAAGCACTTCCACGGCAAGCAGCTCCAGCCCCGGGAGTGGATCATCCTCGGCGGGGAGGAGGACCCCGCGCCCGAGGAAGGGAAGATCGTGCCGGTCTACCGGGCGACGGAGCACCTCACCGTCCGGCAGATCCGCCGGCTCGTGGCCGACCACCTCGACCGCCTCCTCCCGCTGGTGGAGGAGCCCTTCCCGCCCGCGTGGCGCACCGCTGCGGACGTCGGCCCCCTCCGCGAGGCGCTGGAGCTGGTCCACCGGCCCGTGTCCCCCGGCGACGCGGAGGTGGGGCGGCGGCGGCTCGCCTTCGACGAGCTCCTCCTCCTCCAACTCGTCCTGGCCCGGGCGCGGCGCCTCGCCAAGGGCTCCCGCGCCGGCATCCGGTTCGAGGTGAAGCGGGAGCTGACGACGCAGCTCCGCGAGCACCTGCCGTTCACCCTCACCGGCGCGCAGAAGCGGTGCATCAAGGAGATCGTCGAGGACCAGACGGCGAACGAGCGGATGCACCGGCTCCTGCAGGGGGACGTGGGCTCGGGGAAGACGGTGGTCGCCCTGTTCGCGATGCTCCTCGCGGCGGAGAACGGCTACCAGGCGGCGCTGATGGCGCCAACGGAGATCCTCGCCGAGCAGCACGCCGCCACGCTGACGCGCCTGCTCGAGCCGCTCGGGCTCCGGCCGGAGCTCCTCCTGGGCCGGCTCCCCGCGGCGGAGAAGGCGGCGGTGCGGGAGCGCCTGGCGTCAGGGGGCGCGCGGCTCGTCGTCGGCACCCATGCCCTGATCCAGGAGGACGTGGCGTTCCGGCGCCTCGGGCTGGTGGTGATCGACGAGCAGCACCGTTTCGGCGTGGAGCAGCGTGCGGCGTTGGTGGAGAAGAACGCCCGGGAGGGGCCCGACGTCCTCCTCCTCTCGGCCACGCCGATCCCGCGCACCCTCGCGCTCGCGATCTACGGCGACCTCGACGTGTCGAAGCTCGACGAGATCCCGCCGGGGCGAGGGGCGGTGAAGACGGCCATCGCGGGGGAGCGGACGCGGACGAAGCTCTACGGGTTCGTGCGGGACCAGGTGCATCTCGGCCACCAGGTGTACGTCATCTATCCGGTGATCGACGAGAGCGAGAAGACCGACCTCAAGGCCGCGACGAAGATGGCGGAGCATCTCGCCACGGAGATCTTCCCCGACCTCGTCGTGGGACTGGTGCACGGCCGCCTCGCGGCGGACGAGCGCGACGACGTGATGCGGCGGTTCCGGGCGAACGAGGTGAACGTCCTCGT
>JADGQW010000223.1 GCA_017881505.1 Gemmatimonadales bacterium | reverse complement strand
CCTGTCGCCGCCTTCGCGCACACGTCGCTCCCCGTGTACGGCGTGCAGTTCCATCCCGAGGTCGCGCACACGCCCCGCGGCGCGGAGGTCGTGCACAACTTCCTGTTCGGGATCTGCGGGGCGAAGCCCTCGTGGACGCCCGGGCAGTTCGTGGAGCAGACCGTCGCCGAGATCCGCGAGACGGTCGGCGACCGCCGCGCCATCTGCGGCCTCTCGGGGGGCGTGGACTCCGCGGTCGCGGCGGCGCTCGTCTACCGCGCCATCGGCGACCGGCTCACCAGCATCTTCGTGGACCACGGGCTGCTGCGGGCGGGGGAGCGCGCCCAGGTGGAGCGCACCTTCGGCGTCGAGCTGGGGATGGACCTGCGCGTCGTGGACGCCTCGCAGCGCTTCTTCGAGAAGCTCGCCGGCGTGGACGACCCCGAGGAGAAGCGGCGCCGCATCGGGCACACCTTCATCGACGTCTTCGAGGAGGCCGCGCGCGACGTGGGCGGCGACATCGGCTTCCTGGTGCAGGGGACGCTGTATCCCGACGTCATCGAGTCCTTCTCGCCGCGCGGCGGCCCCTCGGTCACCATCAAGACGCACCACAACGTCGGCGGGCTGCGCCCCGACCTCCCCTTCGCCCTCATCGAGCCCCTCCGCGAGCTCTTCAAGGACGAGGTGCGGCAGGTCGGCCGCGAGCTGGGGCTCCCCGAGGAGATCGTGCGGCGGCACCCGTTCCCCGGCCCCGGCCTCGCCGTGCGCATCCTCGGCCCGGTGGACCCGGAGCGCGTCGCCACCCTCCAGAAGGCGGACGCCATCTACCTCGAGGAGATCCGCCGCGCCGGCCTCTACGACCAGATCTGGCAGGCCTTCGCGGTGCTCCTCCCCGTCCGCTCCGTCGGCGTGATGGGCGACGGCCGCACCTATGCGAACGTCGTCGCCCTGCGCGCCGTCACGAGCCGCGACGGGATGACCGCCGACTGGTATCCCTTCCCCCACGACGTCCTCGCCACCATCGCGACCCGCATCACCAACGAGGTCGCCGGCGTGAACCGCGTCGTGTACGACGTTTCCTCGAAGCCGCCGGCCACGATCGAGTGGGAGTAAGTCCAAGTGTGGACTTGCGTTGGCGCTCGCTGATACCGTACTTCATTTACTAATGATTATGTCGCCATTCCCGCAGACGCTGGACTGGATCGCGCAGAGCGACGAAGCGGTCTTCGCGATGGATGTGATGGACCGCATCGTCGTCTGGAACAAGGGCTGCGAGCGCCTGCTCGGCCGCCCCGCGGACAGCGTGCTCGGGAAGCGGTGCGCCGACGTGCTGTGCGGGAGGGACCTGCACGGGAACGTCTACTGCGTGCGGAACTGTCCCGTGGCGCTGCAGGCGCGCGAGATGCCGCACGATCCCGTGAACACGTTCGTGCTCAAGGTGGTGACGCCGCGCGAAGGGACGAAGCGGATACGGGTCAGCGTGTTCCACCTGGCGTCGGCGCGCCCCGGCCTGTCGAGCCTGGTGCACGTGCTCCGCGAGGCGGAGAGCCCCCCTTCGGTGCTCGAGCAGCGGCTCGCGGACGAGGCCCGCCGGTCCCAGGAGGCGAACGGCGCCCGGAGCCGCGCGGACGCCGACGCCGGCACGCTGACGCCGCGGGAGCAGGATATCCTGCGCTGCCTCGCCGAGGCGATGCCGACGGCGCGGATCGCGGACAAGCTCGACATCTCCCCCGTCACCGTGCGGAACCACACCCAGCGTATCCTGCAGAAGCTCGGCGTGCACTCGAAGCTGCACGCCGTCGTGCACGCCTACCGCAACCAGTTGATCTAGTCCGGCCCCCCGGCCGGGGCGGCGCGCCCGACTGGTGTGGCGGGGGCGGACCCCCCAGATTCCGGTTCCGAGGACCCTTCCCACTCTCTGCGAGGTCGATGCTCCGGACGCTCTGCGCGGCCCTGCTGGGACCGCTCGCGCTCTCGAGTTGCGCCAGCCGAGACGGCGACCTGCCGGCCGTCTATCGCGAGATGGAAGTGCCCGTGGAGCGCCTGGCGTCGCCGGACTTCCAGCGCCAGGGCCGGGCGCTCTTCCACGAGCACTGCATCCTCTGTCACGGGGACCGCGCGAACGGGCGGGGGGTCCGCGCCACCGCGTTCCAGCCGCCGCCCCAGGACCTCACCAATGCGGCGTGGCAGAGCGCGACGGACGACCGGCACCTCTACTACGTCATCGCCGAGGGCCGGACCGGCACGGCGATGCCCTCCTGGAAGCCCACCCTTTCGCGGGGCGAGGTCTGGAGCATCGTGTCCTACCTCCGCTCGCTGGCGCCCCCGCCCGCCGCGGGCGGCGAGAGCGGCTCGGCGGGGGGCTCTTCGTCGGCGTCCTCGGAGCTGCGGCGCTGATCCGGGGGGATGCGAAGAGCGGCGCCGCGAGGCGCCGCTTCGTGTTACAGAGGACCCGCACCAGCGGCTCGGCCGCCTAGAGCCCCTTCTCTTCGACCAGCTTGAGGAAGTCCGCGGGCGTCTGGATATCCAGCAGGCGCCGGGGGACGTCCTCCTCCTTCGCGAACTGGGCGATCTTGCCGAGGACCGGCAGGTACTGGTTCGACACCTCGAGGGGGGGCGCCACGATCAGGAAGAAGAAGAACGCCGGCTTCTCGTCGATGGCCTTGAACTCGATCCCCTCGGCCTTCCGTCCGAAGGCCACCCGGAGCTTGCTCACCACCAGGGACCGGCAGTGCGGGATGGCGATCCCCCGGCCGATGCCGGTGGACCCGAGGTTCTCCCGCCGCTGGAGCATCTTGAGGAGCATCCCCTGCGACTTGTCGTCGAGATGGAGGAGCTCCACCAGCTCACGGAGGATGTCGTTCTTGGTGCGGCCCTTGAGGGCGAGGGAGATGCCCTCTTCGCTGAAGAACTCGCGCAGTTGCATGGGCGGAAAACGTACTGGGCCGCGCCTCGGGGGTCAAACGCACGGCGGGGGCGCGCCGCCGCACGCCCCCGCCACCTCCCGACCGGGCCCGTCGCAGGGACTCAGGGCTTGTGCCCGCGCCCCGTTCCGCCGGTGCTCGACGAGCCGCTGCCCTTGGTGACCGACGGCACGTTGCGCACCCGCAGGAGCGAGTTGCCGATGCCGTGCGAACGGCCGCCGAGGGTGTTGGCGGAGCCGAAGTCCACGTCGCTGAGCGCCGTCTCGCCGACGCCCTCGCTGCTCCCGTTCCCGCGCGGTTTCCAGAGGAGGAGCTTCACGCCCACGGTCAGGAACGTGCCCGCCGGCAGGCCCTGGAAGGGATCGCGCAGGTAGCGGCCGCCGGTGATGACGAGCGCGGCGCTCCGCGTCGCGTGCCACACCGCCTCCAGCTCGGCCCCCGCCGAGGTCCCGCTCGTCCGCGCCTGGCGCAGCAGGAGGTTGGCCGATCCCTCGAACGGTCCGTACTCCGTCGAGCCGCCCACGGTGAAGTCGGCGTACCAGGTGCCCGCGACGACGGTGGGCTCCGCGGCGAGGGTCAAGGAGATCGGGCCCGCGTCGAACCAGCCGCGGGCGCGTCCCTTGAGGGCGGTGATCGCCGAGGCGCCGGCGATCGTGCCCGTGCCCCCTCCCACGCCCAGCGCGAACCCGGGCCCGTCACTCGTGAAGGCGATCTCGCCGATGCCCATCGCCGCCCAGGACGAGGAATCCCCCTTCGGCGACGTGTACTGGAACGAGGCCTGGGCGTCGAGCTGGATGTGGTGCGCGATGGGACTCGACGCGAGCCAGAGGGAAGGGCCCCCCGCCGCGATGCGGCTGCCGTCCGACGCGCCGGTGAGGGCCGCGGTGAAAGCGAAGGCGAGATG
>JADGQW010000222.1 GCA_017881505.1 Gemmatimonadales bacterium | reverse complement strand
GGACCAGACGCAGGGGGAGCTCGCGGTGGCGCAGGCGAACGCGATCACCGCACGGCGCGCGCTGGAGCTGGCCACGCTGCGCGCCCCCCTCGCCGGCGTGGTCACCACCATGACGGCCGTGGTCGGCGCCCCGGTGGACGTCGCCCAGACCCTGGTGGAGATCGCCGACCCGTCGGCGCTCGATGTGCTGGTCGCCCTCGCGCCCGCCGATGCGGCACCCGTCCGGCCCGGCGCCGCCGTGACCCTGAACGCGGGGGACGGGGCGGGCGCGGCGCTCGTGGCCGCGGGGGTCGTCAGCGAGGTGCTCCCCGCGGTGGACTCGGTGACGCGGGCCGTCACGGTCCGCGTCCGCGTCACCCGCCCCGACCGGCCCCTCCGCATCGGCGAGACCCTCGCCGGGCGCATCGCCGTGGCCTCCCATCCGCGCGCCGTCACCGTGCCCGCGGACGCGCTCGTCCCCGACGGTGAGGGCTTCAAGGTCTTCGTGGTGGATTCCGCCGGCGTCGCGCACGCGCGGCCCGTGACGGTCGGTATCCGCACCGGGACCCTCGTCGAGATCGTGAAGGGAGTGGCCGCCGGGGAGACGGTGGTCACCTACGGAGCCTACGGCGTGGACGACGGCGCGAAGGTCGTGACGGCGAAGCCGTGAAGCTCTTCGACGTGCTGGCGCGTCAGCGCCGCTTCATCTATCTCGCGGTCGCGCTTCTCAGCGCCGCCGGTGTCTGGTCGGCCCTGGTCCTCCCTTCGGCCATCTACCCCGAGCTCGCCTTCCCGCGCGTCGTCGTCGTGGCGCAGGGATCGTCCTTCGGCGCGCGCCAGGAGGTGTTCGGCGTCACGCGGCCCCTCGAGGAGGCGGTCAGCCTGGTGCCCGGCGTGGAGCGGGTGCGGTCGAAGTCCATTCGCGGCTCGAGCGAGATCTCGATCTGGTTTTCCCCCCGCGCCGACATGGTTGTCGGCCTCCAGCTTGTCCAGGCGCGGGTGAACCAGGTGCGCACAGAGCTGCCGCCCGGCCTCGAGATCGAGATCGAGCGGCTCACGCCGTCGGTCTTCCCCATCCTCTCGTACAATCTCGAGGGGGGCGACGCCGCCACCCTCTTCGACATCGCCCGTTACCAGGTGAAGCCGGTCCTCTCGCGCATCCGCGGCGTGGGCCGTGTGGACGTCCAGGGGAGCGACGTCCGCGAGATCGAGGTGATCGCCGAGCCGGGCCGGCTGGCCGCGCACGGCCTCTCCTACGACGACCTCGCGGCCGCCATCCGCGCGGGCATCACCCCGGAGGCCGTCGGGCGGATGGGGCGCGATTACAAGCAGTACCTCCTGGTCACGGACCTGGAGGCGCACGGGACCGAGGACGTCGCGCAGGTCGTGGTGCGGCCGGGCGTGCGGGTGCGCGACGTGGCGACCGTCGTGGCCGCCACGGAGGACCACGTCCGGATCATCGCCGGGGACGGCAAGCCGGTGGCGCTCGTCAACATCACCCGCCAGCCCGGCGGCAACACCCTCCAGATCGCCGACAGCGTCGCCGCTGCCGTCGCTTCTCTGGCGCCACAGCTCCCGCCCGGTGTGCGCCTCAAGCCGATCTACGATCAGGCGGGACTGGTGCGGGACGCCGTGGCCTCCGTCCGCGACGCGATGCTCCTCGGCGCCCTCCTGGCCACGATCGTCCTCCTCCTCTTCCTGCGGCGCATCCGCATCACGGCGATCAGCGCGCTCTCCATCCCGCTGACGCTGGTCGTCACGATCTTCGTGATGCGGCTCCTCGGCCAGACGTTCAACCTGATGACCCTCGGCGCCATGGCCATCGCCATCGGATTGGTGGTGGACGACGCGGTGGTGATCACGGAGAACATCGTCCGGCACCTCCACCTCCACGAGGGCCGCAGCGAGGCCGTCCGCCACGCGCTGCAGGAGCTGATCTGGCCGGTCACGACCTCCACCGTCACGACGGTGGTCGTCTTCCTCCCCCTCGGTCTCCTGGAAGGGGTCGTGGGGCAGTTCTTCATCGCGCTCTCCGTCACCCTCGCCAGTGCGGTGGTCGTGTCGTGGGTCCTCGCGCTTACGGTCATCCCGCTCCTCGCGGAGCAGTTCGTGACGGTGGAGGGGGAAAGCGCGCCCGCCGCCGCCCCGTCCGTCGGCCTCCGCGCACTGCCGGCGCGCCTCGCCCACGCGCTCGACGGGCTCTCCGACCTCTACGAGCGCTCCCTCGGCGCCGTGATCCACCACCCGCGCCAGCTCCTCGCCGTGGCCGTGGCCCTCGTGGCGCTCGGCGTCGTGGGCTGGCAGTTGGTGGGCTCGGGGTTCCTGCCCGAGATGGACGAGGGGGCGTTCGTCTTCGACTACTGGTCCCCGGGCGGCACGGCGCTCGCGGAGACGGACCGGGAGCTCCGGGTGGTCGAAGGGATCATGGCCGGGATCCCCGAGATCACCGGCACGTCGCGGCGGACCGGCGCGGAGATGGGGATGTTCGCGACCGAGCTGAACCGGGGCGACATCGTGGTGCGCCTGAGCCCGCTGCGCGACCGCTCGCGCAGCAGCTTCCAGGTGATCGACGACGTGCGCGATCGGGTGGGCGCGGCGCTGCCGCGGCTCCGCATCGAGTTCGTCCAGATCCTCTCCGACGTGATCAACGATCTCGCCGGGGCGTCGCGGCCGGTGGAGATCAAGCTCTTCGGCGACCGGCTCGACTCGCTGGAAGCGTTCGCCAAGGGCCTCGCGCCCGACCTCGCCAAGGTCGCCGGCCTCGAGGACCTGTACGATGGCGTGAGCGAGCCGAGCCCCGAGATGCTGCTCAAGGTCAACGAGGCGGAGGCCCGCCGTGCCGACCTCTCGCCGGCCGACGTCGGAGAGGCGGTCAACGGGGCGCTCCTCGGCGTGCCGGCGGGGGAACTGCGCCTCGACGACCGGACGATCGGCGTGCGCGTCCGGGCGCCCGACGCGGTCCGCTTTGACGCGTCGGGCCTCGGCGCCCTTCCCGTCGTCACCGGCGCCCGGAGGGTCGTCCCCCTCTCGGCGCTCGTCGGCATCCGGTCGGTGGAGGCGCGCGCCGAGCATCTGCGGGAGAACCAGCGGCAGATGATCGTGATGGAAGCCGACGTCGCCGGCCGCTCCCTCGGGGGCGTGATGAAGGACGTGCGGCGCGTGCTCGCCACCCACCCGGCTCCCGCCGGCATCCGGCTCGAGCTGGGCGGGCAGTACGCCGGCCAGCAGGCGGCGTTCAAGGCGCTCCTCGTCGTGCTCCTCCTCGCCGTGGTCAGCGTGATCGCCGTGATGGTGATCCAGTTCGAGTCGTTCGTGGAACCGCTCAGCATCGTGCTGGTCGCACCGGTGTCGTTCGTCGGGGCGATCGCGCTCCTCCTCGTCACCGGCACGCCCCTCAACGTCTCCTCGCTGATGGGGCTGATCCTGCTGGTGGGGCTCATCGTGAAGAACGGCATCATCCTCCTCGATTTCACCCGGCGGCGGATGACCCTCGACGGTTTGGCGCTCGAGCCGGCGATCCGGGACGCCGCGCGGGTCCGCCTGCGCCCCATCCTGATGACGACCCTCTGTACCCTCTTCGGCCTGCTGCCGCTGGCCCTCGGCCTGGGCGCCGGGAGCGAGCTGCAGCGGCCCCTCGCCCTCGCGGTGATCGGCGGCCTGGCCCTCTCGACGCCCATCACCCTGTACGTGGTTCCCACGCTTCTCGTCGCGATCCGGGGACGGGATTACCAGTTGCCAAGGAGTACGACATGAGGACGAACGGCATCATCACGGCGGCGGCGCTGGCGGGCCTGGTGCTCGCTGCCGGCTGCAAGAAGGAGAACGAGGCGGCCGAGGCGGCAACGCCGGTGGTGGCCGC
>JADGQW010000067.1 GCA_017881505.1 Gemmatimonadales bacterium | reverse complement strand
GCCACCGCGACGACGCCCCACTGCACGCCGCGGGCGCTCACCTCACGTCCCTCCCGCCGCGCGCGCACGCGCCGCCGCCGACCCCGGCGCCGGGGCGAGGGCGCGGTCGATCTGTGCCGCGACGTCGTGGAGCACGGCCGCGACGTCCTCGCCGTTCAGGACGATGCGGTCCATGATGTCGGGGAGGATGTTCTCCACCTCCCGCCACTTCTCGATGCGCGCCCCCCACGGCATCCGCCCGCTCTTCACCGCGCGGCGGAAGACGCCCTCGAGCCCCGTGGTGTCGGCGCGCGCCACCTCCTCGGCCACGCGCGTGAGGGCGGGGATCTCGAGCCCTCCGGCCGCGCGCGTCACCTGCGCCAGCGAGTCCACCATGTACGCCGCCAGCTCGACGGAGAGCCGCTTGTGGTGCGCGTTCCGCGCCACGGCGAACCCCGACGCGTAGAGCACCGTGGCGGGCGCACGCCCCTCGCGGTAGGGCAACTGGGTGATCCCGAGGCGCAGCCGGCGCTGCTCGAGCATCTGCCGCACCTGCGGCATGTAGAAGTGGCCGAACGGGACCATCGCCAGGCGGCCGGAATAGAAGTTCCGCATATGGTCGCCGACGGAGCGCCGGAGGCCGAAGTAGCGCGGCACGACGGAGTCCCGCGTCGCGAGGCCGGTGAAGGCGCGGAACGCCCACTCGCTCGCCGGCGAGTCGAGGCAGCCGCTGGCGCGCGCGCCGTCGGGGCAGAGGACGTCCCCCCCGAGCGCCCAGAGGGATCCGATCCACACGAACGGCCGGCGGTCGAGCCAGAAGCCGTACACGTCGGGCTTGCCGTCGCCGTCCACGTCCCGCGTCAGCGCCTTCGCCGTGGCGCGGAACTGCTCCCAGGTCCACACCTCCGGCGGGTAGGGCACGTGGAAGCGGTCGAAGACGTCCTTGTTGTAGGCGATGACCATCGGGCTGTAGCCCTTGGGGAGGGCGTAGACCGACGCGCCACGACGGAAGATGGCCAGCACCTCGGGGTCGAAGGCGCCCAAGGACGCGCCCGCCCGCGCCGCGTAGGGGGCGAGGTCGAGGAGCGTCCCCGAGCGCACGAACGCCGGGATGTCGATGTTGTCGAGGAGGAAGACGTCGGGGGGCGTGCCCGCCGCGATGGAGGTGAGGACCTGGTCGCGGTACTCCGCCTGGTTCGGCACCGACTCGAAGGAGACGCGCACCCCGGGCCGGTGCGCCGCGAAGCCGCCGATGTACTGCTGCTCGAGGCGGACCTCGGTCCAGTCGGCCCAGTTGGCGACGGTGAGCGTCGTGCCGCGGTCGGCGGCCGCGCACGACACGAGGAGCGCAGTGACGAGGCTGCACGCGGCGCGGCCTTGCGCTCGCGTCACGCGCCGAGCCGCCGGCCGTCGGCGCCGAAGGCGTGGAGCTTCGCGGCCGGTACCGCGAGGCCTACGCGCTCGTCTACGGCCGGCACCCGGCCCTCGCGCACCCGAACCACCGCCGTCTCCCCAACGTCGAGCTTCACGTGCACCAGCGCTTCGGGCCCGAGGGGCTCGACAAGCGCCACGACGCCTGCGAAGTCGCCCGCGCCGTCGGCGACGAGCCGCGCGTCCTCCGGCCGGAACCCGACGGAGTGCACCTCGGCCCGCCCGTGCACAGTTTCGGCCGTTGTCCCTGGCTCCTTGGCGTCTGCCCGTCTGGCTCCTGCTTCTATCACGTTCATCCCCGGCGCCCCGACGAAGGACGCCACGAAGACGTTCGCGGGCCGCGCGTAGATCTCCGCCGGCGTCCCCACCTGCTGCAGCACGCCGCGGTGCAGGATCGCGATCCGCTGCCCCATCGTCATCGCCTCGACCTGGTCGTGGGTGACGTAGACCATCGTCGCCTTGAGGCGCCGGTGCAGCCGCACCAGCTCGGCGCGCATCTGGACGCGGAGCTTGGCGTCGAGGTTCGAGAGGGGCTCGTCGAACAGGAAGACCTTCGGCTGGCGGACGATGGCGCGGCCCAGCGCCACGCGCTGCCGCTCGCCGCCGGAGAGCTGCGCGGGGCGGCGCGCGAGCAGGGGCGTCAGCTCCAGCGCCGCCGCCACCTCCTCCACCCGCTTCCGCGCTTCGGCTTTCGGCGTGCGCCGCATCACGAGCGGGAACGCGATATTCTCGCGGACGCTGAGGTGCGGGTAGAGGGCGTAGTTCTGGAACACCATCGCGACGTCGCGGTCCTTGGGGGGCAGGTCGTTCACCCGCACGCCGTCGATGGCGATCTCCCCCGCGCTCGCCTCCTCGAGGCCGGCGATAAGGCGCAGCACCGTGGTCTTCCCGCACCCCGATGGACCGAGGAGGACGAGGAACTCGCCCGGCGCGACGTCGAGCGTCAGGTCGTCGAGGGCGGGCGCGTCGGCGCCGAAGCGCTTGGTGAGCCGGACGAGGGAGACGGCGGGCATGGGCCGAACATAGGGCGCGGAGCGCGGAGCGAGCAAGCGGAGCGCGGGCCCGGCGGCGCGCCCCGGCGAGGGGTCAGGAAGTGTGCGCCGACGTCCCGGCGATGGCGTCGGCCAGCTTCTCGAGCACGACGTCGCTCTCGTAGTACTCGCTGTGGCGCGGCTTGATCTGCAGCAGGAGGTCGCGGGCGAGGCCGCGCAGGCTCTCGCGGAGGGTGAGGGCGCGCCGCGCGTCGCCGCTCAGCTTGTCCGCCTCCGGGACCGGCACCGGCCACCAGAACGGCACGGAGGCGGGCTGGGTGTAGAGCGCCTCGCGGAGCGCGGCGCTCACGTCCACCTGCTCGACGACCTCCGGCGGGTACTCGCGCCCCTTGTCGAGGTCCGCCATCTCGTGGTCGAAGAAGAGCACCCGGAACCACGAGAAGCCGAGCATGTAGCGCTCGAGGACGATCTCCACGATGCGCAGCAGGATGCCCTCCACCACCGGGCGCAGGGCGATCCGCTCGAGGAGCTTGCCCTGCGTCCCCCACCGCGCCGAGACCCACTCCGCGTAGAGGCGCTGCGGCGCCATCGAGAGCTCGAGGATGAGGTCCGACTCGTCCTGGTGGCTCGTGAAGAGCGCGAGGCGGCGGCCGCCGAGGAGGCGGCGCAGCTCCGCCTGCGGCGGGCCGTACACCTCACCGGGGCGCCGCTTGCTGAGCGCGGTCAGCGGGAAGAGGAGGACGCGCCACACCACGTCCACCAGCCACGCAAGGGCGAGGAAGATCCAGCCGTAGGCGAGGACCAGCGCCGCCGCGAGGAGGACGAGCCACCCCATCCCCGCGCCCGTCTCCGAGGTGCAGAGGTGGAGGAGGGAGCACATCCAGTCGAACACGCCGGGCACCAGGAAGGTGCCGGTGACGAAGACGGCGAGGGAGACGACGACGAAGAGGAGGAGGAGCGCCAGCGCGAGGCGCACGATGCGCAGCGTCGGCCGGAAGGTGAGGAGGGGCGTGCCGAGGAGCACGATCCGGCCGGGGCGCACGAAGGGGGAGAGCCGCGGCAGCGCCTCGAGGACGACGTTCCCGCCGTGCGAGTGCCCGATGAGGTTGACGACGAGGGGGTCGTCGTCGCTCGCCCCGATGGACTCGGCGAGGGCGTTGAGCTGGACGGCGAGCGCGTAGCCGCCGTTCACCCGGTCCTCGTGCCGGTTGCGTCCCGACCAGCCGAAGGCGTCGTAGTCCCAGCCGGCGTCGAGCGCCGGCTTCCACACCGTGCCCGCCAGGCCGCGGCGCGCCAGCGCGCCCTCGAGGCGGTCGGCGAAGGTCCCCGCCCCCTCGCCGCCGGCGCCGCCGAGGCGCCACCAGCGGAAGTGCGCCGCGAAGGTCCCGTGAACGATCGCCGTCAGGACGCGCGTCGCCGGGGCCGCGACCGGCGCGGTCCGTGGCGAGGAAACGGCGTCGGAGGTCGCGCTCACGGCCTAGCGCCGGGCGGGTGGGGAGCCGGCAGAAGTGGCGGGGGCGGCGGGGGCGATGGGCTGGCCGGGGAGCTCGTTCTGGAAGGCGAGACTCACGATGCCCCAGCGGCCGGCGACCTTCATCAGGTGGAAGGCGTCTATGCCGAAGCGCGTCACGACCGAGTCCTTCCGCACGCCGATCCGCGCCCGGTAAGTGACCCACGCGTCGGCGAGGGGGCCGTAGGTCACGATGATCGAGTGGAGCGGCTCGTCGAGGAAGGACGAGGCGCGCACTCGTCCGGCGCGGGCGACGAATGCCTCGATCGCGACGGTGCGCGGACGTGGGACGGATGCGCCGGGCTCCTGCTGGAGGTCGGTGATGGTCGCGTGAGGCAGGAAGGACCTGCCGAGGAGCTTCCAGTCGCGCGCCGTGACGGCGGCGTAGTAGCCGCGGAGCGCGGCGTTCACTTCGGCGATATCCGCCGAGTCGGGCTCGACGGCGTAGCCGCCGCCGGGGTGGCCGGCGGGGGCGCGTTCGAGGCGGCAGGCGGAGAGGGCGACGAGGGCGAGTGCCAGGAGAGTGCGGTTCACAATCACAGAATGTGCGCGTGGAACCACGAAGGCGAAAGGCGTGAGAGGGTGAGAAGCGAGAGGTCAGGGGTGACGGGGGACGCGGCGGCTGGCGGCTGCCGGAACCGGGCCAGGAGGCGCGGCTCCCGCGAGCTGCGGCCGGCGAGCGCGAGGCCGCCGCGACGGAAGCGCGCGCTAGCCGAGCTTCACGCGGAGCGAGTGCTCGCCGGTGGCCTGGAAGGAGACGCCGGCCCGCACGCCGTCCCCCCACGCCTGCAGGGAGGGCCGGATCTCGTGGTCGTCGAGGTGGACGAGCGCGGGGACGGACGGCAGCCACGGCGCGAGGGTGACCCAGAGGGGATCCCCCGCGGTGCGGCGGAGGTCCAGCGTGAGGTCGTTGTTGCGGCGGCGGATGCGCACGTCGTAGGTCGTCCCGCCGCAGCGGAGGCCCACCACGTCGAGCGCGTCGCATCCCGCCGGGAGCTGCGGCGCGATGACAAGCCGCTCCCACGCGGCGTCGGGCTCCACGCCGAGGAGCCCCTCCACCAGCGGCTGGATCACCATCGCCGCCGACCACGCCTGGTCCGCGCACACCCCCGCCGAACGCTCCTCCGTCGCGTGCAGCACCTCGTCGTACGCCCCCTTCTGCCGCGCGAAGGCGAGCCGCGCGTTGGCCAGGAGGTGCGCGTACCCCGCCTCCCCCCGTCCCGTCGCGTACTCCGCCAGTGACGCCCATCCCGTGAAGAGGGGCCACACCGAGCCCTGGTGGTATCCCGTCTGATCGAAGAGGGGGTCGTCCGTCGGGAGGAGCCGCACCCCCCAGGGCGCGCTGAACCGCTCGGTCCCGAGGGCGTCGAGCAGCGCACGCGCTCGGAGCGGATTCGCCGCCTTGAGGAAGACCGGCACCGCGGCGAGGGCAGTGTCCTTCACCGTCGGCGTGCCTCCCGCGCGCAGGTCGAGGGCGTAGCCGTGCCGCTCCTCCGAATAGAAGCGGTCCTCGATGGCGGCCCCCGCGCGCGCGGCCCGCGCCGAGCACTCGGCGTGGAGGCGCGGGTTGCCGAGGGCGTCGGCCACCGAGGTGAGGCCCTCGAGCGCGGCGCGCCAGAGCGCGGCGAGGTAGAAAGTGACGTGCGCGCCCCCCAGCGGCCCGTCCTCGATCCACCCGTGGCCGACTCGCGCGTTCTCGATGAGGCCGTCGGCGTCGCTGTCGGTGGTGAGGCAGTACTCGTACGCGCGCTCCACCCGCGGCCAGATGGAGGCCACGAAGGCGGTGTCCCCCGTCCACGCGAGGTAGCGGCTGACGAGGAGGAGGTAGAGGGGCGTCGAGTCGGCGGCGTCGTAGTGGAACTGCCCCGACGTCGTGGCCTCGTGGAGCACCTTCCCCGTGATATCCTGCCGGTCGCCGAGGAAGCGGAGCACCTGGCGGACGTTGGAGAATTCCCCCGCCGCGAGGAGCGCGAACGCCGTCCAGCAGGCGTCGCGGCCGAAGAACCAGGCGTAGCCGGGGCGGCCGTCCCCCCATCCCGGGGTCGAGGGGGCGTATCCCGCGAGGAGGGAGCGCCCCACCCCGGGGACGTCGGCGAGGAAGAGGTCGAGGCGGCGCTTGGCCCACTCCACCGAGCGGTCGAGGGCGCTCTCCCCCGTGCGGACGGCGAGTCGCGACTCCTTCATCGTGAGGCCGCGCTGCAGCCGCTGGCGCACCAGCCCCGTCACGCCGAGGCGGCGCGCGCCGCGGAGGCTCCGCTCCAGGTCGTCGCGGTCGGCACCGCCGACGACAGCGAGGCGGAAGGGCGTGGTGAGGGGCACCTGCACCACGCAGCGCACCGCGGGCCGGTCGCCGGGGAGGGACTCGAGGCGGAGCGCCACCGGCCGATCGAAGAAGAAGGCGACGATGCCATCCCCGCTCTCCGCTTCCACCGCCGCCACGCGGCCGTCGGTCCCCGCGCGGAAGCGGAGATTGCCGGCGCACCCCGCCGGGAAGGGCCACATCCGGCGGAGGTCGGTGTCGATGCGCAGCTCCAGCTCCAGCGGCTCGCCGGCGCCCGCCTCCCGCTGCGCGCGGAGCCAGCGGTACTCCACCACCGTCACCGCCTGCTCGAGCGCCACGAACGCCGTCTCCTCCACCCGCTGGCGCCCGGCGTTCAGCACCCGCCGCACCGCATCGGCGCTCACCGTGACCTCGGCGCCGAGGGCGGGCTGGCCCCCCGCGCGGACCTCCCACGCCGAGACGCTGCGGTGCGGATGGCTCCAGATCTCCCGCAGCCCCGTGCCCTCGCGCCCCAGCGCCACCAGGCGCCGGCCGGCGAGGTCCCACGGCTCGTCGCCCGCGACCGGCGCCGCGATGGCCACCGCGTCCTCGGCGGGATCGGGGAGCTTGCCCTCGAGGTCGAGCCGGTCGGGGAGGACGACCGTCTCGGACGATGCGGCGGTGTGGCCCGGGAGGGGCCAGCGCGGCCGCGGGGCGGAGGCGCCTTCGCGCGCCACGCAGGCGATGGCGTTGGCGGCGAGCGTCTCGAGCTGCGTCCGCAGGAGCGGGTCGGGCGCGGCGAAGTAGAGGTAGGCGCCGATGCACAGCACCCGCCCGCGCCCCACCTCGTATTCCCACGCCACCACGCGGTCGGCGTTCTGGACGATGTACGCGCGCTCGACGCCCACCGCGTGCCCGTCGGTGGGACGCACGCCGCCCGAGTAGCAGGCCCACGCGTACGGCTCGCCGTCGGCGGGGGCCCAGCAGTAGGTGCCGTTGTGGAGACCCGCCATCAGGGGGTGCGCGCCGTAGGTCGCGATCCCCCGCACGTGGGGATAGGCGCTCATCGAGCGGAAGCCGTTCGTCCACCACTCGTCGGCGTCGTGGCGCCACACCGCCTCGCGCCGGTCGTTGGGGAGCGTCGCCTCGAGGCGGAGGGGACCCACCAGCTCCGTGGCGCGAAGGCCGAGGAGGAGCCCGCCCCCCTGCGAGACGAACGCCTCGAAGCGCTGCGGCTCGGGGAGGTCCGCCACGGCCGTCGCGTGGACCCAGATCACGTCCGACTCCGCGAGCGCCGCCGTGGCGTTCGCCGTCTGGAAGCGCTGCGCCCGCACCCCGGCGCGCGCGTCGAGCCAGCGCCACGCCGCATCCTCCTCCCGCCCCGGATCGGCGATGAGGGAGATGCGCATCGTCACAGCTCGACCTCGATCCGCGTCCCCACGCTCCCGCGGCCGGCGTCGCGCCCGTTCACCTGCACCGTCACCGCGTCCCCCGCGCGGCGCACGTCCACCGACGCCCCCTGCATCGGGAGACCCTTCGCCTCGAAGCCGTCGAGGGCGAAGGGGAACGGGTCCACCACGAACCGCCCCGGCGACTCGGGGCGCAGGCCGATCACGTACTGCACCACCAGGTCGTTGATCCACGAGTGCTGGTAGTCGTCGATCCCGCGGTACGCGCACGGCCGGCCGCTCACCGGGTGGTAGTGCTCGAAGGCGTTGGGCCGCTCGGCGTCGCCGTCCCAGAACATCATCCGCACGTACTTGGTGAGGAACTCCGCCGCGTGGACGCGCAGCGCGGGCACGTGGCGCAGCGCCACCGCCGCGATCGCCTCCGCCACGTGGCTGTTCGTCATCGGCCAGACGCGGCCGTTCCATGGGCAGTTGTGCCGCTTCCCCCTCCACGCCGCGTCGGGATCGTAGAGCGGGTCCTTGCGGCTCGAGGAGGGGACGGGGAACGGCGTCCAGAACTCGTCGGCGTCGAAGAGGTGCTGCACGAAGCCCGCGAGGTGCGTCTCCTCCACCAGGTCGGTGAAGTAGGGATAGAAGTCCACCGCCGCCCGCACCCCCGTCCGCTCCCCCGTCTGCGGGTTCACGTCGGAGAACATCCCGCCGTCCTTGTCCCACATCTTGTGGAGCACGGCCTTCCCCGTCTTCGCCGCCCGCTTGGCCCACAGCTGCGCGTCGAGCCCCGCGCGGGGGCCGAGGCGCTCCAGGGCGCGGAAGAGCTGGTAGGCGTAGACCGTCACGTCCACGCCCTTGAGGCGGAGGCGGTTCTCCCAGCCGTACAGGTCGGCCTGGGGGTCCACCGCCTGGTAGCGGCTCATGTACTCCTGCCCCGTCTCGTACTGGTCCACGACGTCGAAGAGGCCGCGCCCCTCGGGATCGCGGGTGAGGAGGAGCCACTCCGCGTAGCGCGCCAGGCCCGGCAGCACCTCCTTGAGGAAGGCGTCGCTCGGGTGCACGGCGTCGAGGGCGAGGAGCGCGCCCCCCCAGTCGGCGTGGTAGAAGTCGGTGCCCTGCAGGTGGTCCACGTAGATGCGGCCGTGGAACGAGCCGTCGGTCTTCTGGTGCGCGAGGAAGGTGCGCAGGATGCCGCGGGCCCACTCGGGGTCGGCGGCCCAGCGCAGCTCCCGCATGTGGCACTGCGCGCTGTAGGTGATCGGCTCGTGGAAGACGGCGATCCCCTCGCACACCGTCGGGTACGGGTAGTTCCCCCAGCCGCCGGCGATGGCGTTGAGCTTGAGCCCGTACCAGCGGTACGCCCACGAGCGCTCGAAGTACGGGTCGCTGCAGCGGAAGGCGGGGAGCTGCGCGAAGTACTCCGTCCAGTGGGCACGGCTCGCCGCCGCGAAGGTCGAGGCCTTCTTGGGCGCGAAGGCGGCGGTCTCCACCGACGGGGGATGGACCGCGAGCCCCGGGTCGAGGTGGAGCGCCACCGCGAGGCGCGCCGAGGTGCCGGGGGCGATCTCGAGGGCGCGGTGCAGCCCGAGGTAGACGAGGCCCGCGGGGGACACGCCGTCGAGCTCGGCGCGATTGCCGAGGCCGCCGCGCACCGGGTCCCAGCGGTCCCAGAAGGGCGTGAGGCGGAAGTGCGGATGGTTGGCCGTCGCCTCGGAGCGCACCGCGCCCCAGGTGTCGGTGCCGCGCGCCATCGCGAGGCCCAGCTCCACCACGCGCTCCTGCACGCGCCGGTCCTTGAGGCGGCGGGGCCAGGTGATCTCCGTCTCCGACGCCTGCACCGAGCCGGCGGGGACGTCGTCCCCCGGCGCCGCGGACCACGCCACCGCGTGGAGCTTGAGGGGCGCGTCGCCCGCGTTCTTGAGGGTCCACTCGCTCGCGAGCACGAGGCCGGGGAGCACCATCCGCGACTCGACGAGGACGAGGGGCGGCTCCGGCGCGCTCGCGGGCACCCGCACCCGGTACGCCGACTCGAGGGCCGCGGGAGTCCAGCGCTGCCCCACGAGGTCGAGGTCGAGCACCCGCCCGCCATCGTCCACGAACGACACCGTGAAGAGCGGCCCCACCGGATACTGGAAGAGGTGCGCCTCGTCCCAGAAGCCGGGGACGTGGAGCCACGCCGGGAAGGGCGGCGCCCAGAGGAGCCCCTCCCCCGCGGAGAGGAACCACTTGTCGCTGCGCGTGAGGAGATCGAGGGGGGCGGTCACGGGATCGGGGCGTCCACGAAGAGGAGGGTGGCCAGCTCGGCGAGGTGCCACTCGAGGCCGTCGGCGGTGTAGGGCCACTTCGCCGACCACATCAGCTCGGTGGCGGTCTTCTCGCCGTCGCCGTCGGTGATGAACGCCTGGAGCCCGGCGACCTGCCCCACGAAGGGGACGTAGCCGGGGAGCGCGCCGCGCGGGATGGCGGCCTCGTACGACCACCCCGTGGCGGTGCGCCGCGTGACGAGCCGCGCGCCGGAGATCGGGTCGGCGTTCACCTTCCCGAACCGCCGGATGACTGTCTGCCCGCAGCGGAAGAAGACCCAGTAGTCGTCGTCCTGCCACTGGTCGAGGGGCGGGTTCGTGCTGGTGTAGGTGAGGGGCGACGTGTCGTGCTTCATGTCGAAGACGAAGTTGACGCGGTCGGTGTCCCACGCGTCGCCGGTGGTGACGGAATCGTCGGTGATCTCCCCGGCGAAGTAGAGCGTCGAGTCGTCCCACCCGAAGCGGAGGCGCGCGGAGAGGTCCTGCGCGCCGTGGTAGACGGACGAGTCGGTGAGGAGGAAGCTCTGCGGGCCGAGGACGACGGGCTGCGCCGCGGTGACGGGCCAGTCGCCGAGGTCGCCGTCCACGGCGGGGGGATGCTCGAAGCGGATGGCGGCGGCGTACATCGGCAGAGGGGGAGCAGGGAGCGTGGTGCGGGGAGCGCCCGCCGCCGCAGCCGGCGCCGCGATCTCCACGACGCGGCGCTGGATGTCCCCCACGAGCGACGCGAGGATCACGCGCCCCGTGTCGGCCGGCGCGCGCACCGCGCCGGTGTACGTCCCCGTGGAATCGGCCTCGCCGAGCGCCGCCACCTGGTCGCCGACGATGGCGACGAGGGGAAGGTGCGCGCCGCGGACGTCCACGCCCATCCGGCTCGCGACCTGCACCGTGACGGGCACGGTCCCGTCGGCGCCGCGCGCGAAGGTCGCCGGTGGGCGGATCCACCCCGCGGGGCGCACGAACACGCGCAGGCTGTCGGTCACCACGTCACCGTTCGGCGAGGTGGCCGCGAGCCGCGCCCAGTGGAGGCCGGGGGCGATGTCCCCCGGGACGGTGACGGAGTAGCGCCCGTCGCCGGTGCGCGCGAGGGGGACGCGGCGGCCTTCGATCTCCGCGCTCACGGAGACGTCGTCGCGGCCGCGGTCCTCGCGCACGAAGGCGTTCACCGTGAGGGGGGAGCCGAGGGAGACGGTGAGAGGCCCGTCGTCGGTGATGCGCCACCCGCGGCGCGAGACGACGCGCACGGCAGCGGGGTGCACGTACCAGCCCGCCGCCTCGGCGCGCAGCGTGATGTCGTGCGTGCCGAGCGCGAGCAGGTCCGGAGCACCGCTCACCGTGAGCCGCGCACCGCTCAACGCGGGGCCGGCGCCGCCGAGCTTGTCCTGGAGGACGCGCGAGGGGATGTCGCCGCCCTGTCCCTGATCCACGTAGCGGACGAGGAGCGGCTCGGCCACGACGCTGGCGACGCGCTGGCGGACGACGAGGGCGCTCGTGGACGCGGCCGCGCTCCCGCGCGCGGCGGACGGCGCCATCCCGCGGATCGCGACGGTCACGCTGTCGCCGCCGCCCGCGAGCGGCACCCACCCCGCGTAGAAGCCGCCGCGGTAGATGACGGTGCCGTCGAAGTCGGTCTGTTCGTAGGTGCGGGGGGCCATCAGCCATCGGCCATCGGCCATCAGCCTCGCGCCGTCGGGCGCAAGGACCGGCACGTACGTCGAGTCGTTGGCCGACGAGGTGAAGATCTCAGCGTAGAGGGGGCGCACGGCGGGCGCGGCGCGCGGAATCATCCGCCCGTAGCGGAGGCGGTCCCACGCCGCCTTCGGCGTCCGCTCCAGCATCCAGCCGTAGTAGACGAGCTGCAGCGCCCACGGGTACCCCTCGCGCCCCTGCCGCTCGCGGTCGGCGAAGGCCAGCATCTCCGTGTCGCTGTAGCGCGGCAGGAAGACGCCGGGCCGCTCGCGGAGGAGCAGCGGCATATTACGACTCATTTCATCGGCATTGAAGAAGTCGTCGGGCATGCCGGAGCGGGAGAACATGTCGTCCACGTTGTGGAGCACTTCGTGGATGAGGACCTGGCCGATGGTATTGGGGTCGCGGCCCATCACGGGGATGGAGTTGAAGCCGGCGTCGCCGAGGAAGTTGCCGTCGGGGCCGACGGCGCCGCCGCCGTAGGCCTGGAGGGCGCGGTCGGGGTTGGCGTTGCTCCAGGCGTGGAGGGCGATGACCTCGTCGAACTTCCCGCGGAAGCCGCGGGCGGCGAGCTCGTCCTGAAGGTTCTCGCGGGAGAGGTAGTAGCGGCCGGGGGAGACCTCGGCGATCTCGCTGCGGGCGAGGGGGCGGTCCAGCTGGATGAGGGAGAAGCGGAAGTCCACCTTCCCCGCCCCGTGCAGCTGGTAGAAGGCGTAGAACTCGGCCACTTCCTCGTGCACCCGCTCGACCTCGGCGGGGGAGAGGACCTTGTTGAAGGAGTTGGTGGCGAGGACGATGGCGACGTTGAGCTGGCGGACGGAGTCGGGGGCGAGCGATGCGCCGGCGCATGAGAAGCGGCGCACGAGAAGCGGCGCACGAACTGCGGCGCACCGACGCATCGACGCATCAGGCGCGGGCGAGCCACCGGCGGGGGCTGCGACGAGAAGCAGGACGGCGATTCCCGGGATTGCGGCACGCAGGGACGGCATCCGCGACATCGGCGGGTGGCTCCGGGAATGGGGCGTAGGCGCTCGGGGCGCGGGGACGTGTGAGTCTACGACAGGAGCGCGGCGGGGGCCAGTTGCGGGGCCGCGGGCCGAACGAGGCCCCAGCTAGTGGACCGAGCTGCGCGCGATGGCGTCGGTGAGCCGGCCGTCCGCCGAGCGATGGGGGCCGGGGCGAACGACGGGCGGCGTGATATACCGACGGTTTCCCGTGATTACGCGGCGTTCTTCGGCGTGTTATGCAGACGTGCTATACAGATTCGTCTTGGCCGGGGCTCCCTCCCAAGTGGGGACTATGAGATGTGATAGCGCC
>JADGQW010000221.1 GCA_017881505.1 Gemmatimonadales bacterium | reverse complement strand
AACGGGACCTTCGCGCCGTCGGGCGACCGTAGCCCGACGGGGCCGAGGCAGCAGAGTCGGAATGTCGGATCGCGCACATCGGCCGATTCGCCCATCGGCAGTCCCTGGGGAAGGCGTGGGGAGAACTAATGCCGGCGCGTCACCGGACCGTCAACACGACGGGGCCCGGACGGCCGCGCCGGTCAGCGGCGCGCCGGCGCCTTGCGGGCCTCCGCCATCACCTCGGCCACGACCTGCTCGGCGCGCTTCCCCGCGGCCTCGGCATTGAAGTTCACCACCAGGCGGTGCCGCAGGACGGCCAGCGCCGCCGCATCCACGTCCTCGAGGTCCGCCATCCCCCGCCCGTCCATCGCCGCGCGGGCCTTGGCCCCGAGGACGAGGTACTGCGACGCCCGCGGGCCCGCCCCCCACTGCACGAACTCCCGTACCACCGGAGGGGCCGAGGGGTCGGCCGGCCGCGTCATCCGCGCGAGGCGCACCGCGTGCTCCACGACCACGCGGGGCGCCGGGATCCGCCGCACCAGCCGCTGGAGGCGGATCAACTCCTCCCCCGTCAGCACCGGCTCCAGCTTCGGCAGCAGGTCCCCCGTCGTCCGCTCGACGATCGCCTCCTCGTCCTCGCGGCTCGGGTAGTCCACGTGCAGCTCGAACATGAAGCGGTCGAGCTGCGCCTCGGGGAGGGGGTACGTCCCCTCCTGTTCGATGGGATTCTGCGTCGCCAGCACGAAGAAGGGGGCGGCGAGGGGGTAGGTCCGCCCCGCCACCGTCACCTCGTGCTCCTGCATCGCCTGGAGGAGCGCCGCCTGCGTCTTGGGAGGGGTGCGGTTCACCTCGTCGGCCAGCACGATGTTGGCGAAGATCGGCCCGTGCACGAACCGGAACGCCCGCGCCCCCGAGGAGGGGTCCTCCTCGATGATCTCGGTGCCGGTGATGTCGCTCGGCATCAGATCGGGCGTGAACTGGATGCGGCTGAACTTGAGGGCGAGCGCCTCGGCCACCGAGGAGACCATCAGCGTCCTGGCGAGGCCGGGCACGCCCACGAGGAGGGCGTGGCCCCCCGAGAGGAGCGCCGTGAGGATGCCGTCCAGCACCTCGTGCTGGGCGACGATGCGCTGCGCGACCTGGCCCAGGAGGCGGCGCCGGGCGTCGGCGAGGCGCTCGAGCAGCGCGAGATCGGGATCGGCGGGACGGGGAGCGCTCATCGCCCGAAAGCTTACCCGCGGAACGCGAGCAGGGTCAATCGGGAGCGGGTTTGCACCGGATTTCACAAGGGCTATATTTCCGCGCCCTCATGGCCCATGGACCGCAGCAGGACCCCATCGGCCGGGGGTTCGGGGCCGGCTACGCCATCGTCGGGGCGGGGTTCCAGTTCGCCTTCGCGATCCTCCTCTTCTTGGGCGGTGGCATGCTGCTCGACCGCTGGCTCGGGACCCGGCCGGTCTTCACCCTCCTCGGCGTCGCGGTCGGGCTCGGAGCCGGCTTCTACGTCTTCCTTGTACGGGTGATGGCGGCGTCGCGACAGGGGAGCGGCCCGGGGAAGCCGTCGCCGTGAGCTGGCCGGCGCGGCTGGTGGGGGTGGCCCTGGCCCTCGCAGTGGTGCTCGCCGGGGTCGCCGGGATGGCCCGGGGCGCCGATGCCGCGGTCGCGGCGGCGTGCGGCTCGTGGCTGGCGCTGCTGGCGCAGGTGGCGGCCGTCGCGCTCCTCCGGCCGGCGATGGGGGCCCGCGCCCCCGAGTTCATGCGCGGCTGGCTGGCGGGGATGGCGGTGCGGGGGGCGAGCCTCCTGCTGCTCGCGGGGCTGATGGTGCTGCTGCGCGCCGCGTTCCCGGTGCTCTGGATGGCGGTCGGCTACCTCGGCGTGCTGTTGCCGTTGCTCTTTCTGGAGACGCGCTTCCTCAGATGATGCAGTCGCCCGACATCGGCGGGATGATCTTCGAGCACACCTCGGACGCGCACGCCCTCGAGCTGCCGTTCGTGGGGCACGTGGCGTTGCCGCGTTGGGAGCCGGTCCACCTCGGCCGCCTGGCGATCGACCTCTCGCCGACCAAGCACGTGGTCTTCCTGCTCCTCGCGGCGTTCCTGGTGTGGCTGACGATGTGGCTCGCGGGGCGCGCGCTCGAGCGGCAGCGCACGCGGGGACCCGGCGCGCCGACGGGGATGGCGAGCCTGATCGAGGCGATGGTGCTCTTCGTCCGCAACGACGTGGCGATCGCGAACATCGGGCACGGCGGGGCGAAGTTCGCCCCCTACATCCTGACGCTCTTCTGGTTCGTGCTCTACTGCAACCTGCTCGGCCTGCTGCCCTTCGGGGCGACGGCGACGGGCAACCTCGCGGTCACCGGCGCGCTGGCGCTCACGGCGACGCTGACCATCGAGATCTCGGGGATGGTGGCGCTGGGGCCGAAGGGCTACGCGAAGACGATCGTGTTCGTGCCCGCCGGGACGACCGGCGTCACCGCGGTCCTGCTCACGCTCATCATGATCCCGGTGGAGCTGATCGGGAAGCTGGTGAAGCCCTTCGCGCTGATGCTGCGGCTCTTCGCCAACATGACGGCGGGGCACTTCGTCATCCTGGCGCTGATGGGGCTGATCTTCATCTTCGGCCACCTCTCCATCGCCCGGTGGGCGATCGCGGGGGGGTCGGTGGCGTTCATGGTGTTCATGTACGCGCTGGAGCTGCTGGTGGCGGTCCTCCAGGCGTACATCTTCGCGCTCCTCACGAGCGTCTTCATCGGTTTGATGCAGCACGAGCACTAGCGCTCGGACTTTCCACCGTACCGGAAGGGAGCTGTTCATGTTCCAGGAGACTGCGGCGACGGCCGTGGACGTGGCCAAGAACACCAACGCGCTGCTCGGGGCCGGCATCGGGCTCGGGCTCGCGATCATCGGCGCCGGGCTCGGCATCGGGCGCATCGGCGGCCAGGCGGTCGAGGCGATCGCGCGCCAGCCGGAGGCGTCGGCCGACATCCGCGGGGCGATGATCCTGACGGCGGCGCTCATCGAGGGCGCGACGCTGGCGGCCCTCGTCTTCGCGCTCCTGTTCAAGATCCTCTGATGATGGTGCCCTCGAGCTTCCTGCTCCTGGCCGCGGCGGCCGCGGAGCGGCGGAGCACGCCGTTCGACATCAACCCCGGCGTCACGATCTGGACGCTGGTGGTCTTCCTGCTCCTGCTCGGCATTCTCGCGAAGACGGCGTGGCCGGCGATCCTCAGGACCGTCGAGGAGCGGGAGCGGAAGATCCAGGCGCAGCTCGACGACGCGGCGAAGGCCAACGCCGAGGCGCAGCGGGTGCTCGCGGTCTACCAGCAGCAGCTGGCCGCGGCGCGCGAGGAGGCGGGGGCCATCGTGGCGGCCGGCCGCCAGGCGGGGGAACGCCTGCGCGACGATCTGGTCGCGAAGGGCCGCTCCGAGCAGGAGGAGCTGCTGGTGCGGGCGCGGCGGGAGATTGGCCTCGAGAAGGACAAGGCGCTGGGCGAGCTGCGCCGCGAGGCGGTCGAGCTCTCCATCGCCGCGGCGAGCAAGGTGATCGAGCGGAACATGGACAACGAGACCGACCGGCGCCTGGTGCAGGACTATCTCGACCACCTGGAGTCGTCCCACTCGTGAGAGCTGACACCGTCGCGCGCAACTACGCCCAGGCGCTGCGCGACCTCGCGAAGAAGCAGGACGCGGTGGTCGCCTTCGGCGTGCTGCTCGACGCCGTGGCGGGCGCGGTGGCGACGGAGCCCCGGCTCGCTGCGGTCATGGCGTCGCCCCGCGTCCCGAAGCAGAGCAAGAAGCAGCTCCTCCGGGAGGCGCTGGAGGGGCGCGCGCCGAAGGTGTTCATCGGCTTCCTGGAGGCGGTGGTGCAGCGGGGCCGCCAGGGACTGCTCGGAA
>JADGQW010000220.1 GCA_017881505.1 Gemmatimonadales bacterium | reverse complement strand
GCACTGCGCAACCAGATCTTCGGGCTCGAGAACTCGGCGAAGGCGACCACCGGCTACCAGTCGGGGCTCCTCGACCGGCAGCTGATGGACCACAAGCGGCAGTGGGAGACCGATTTCCGCGGCCGCGTGAACGCCAACGCCGACCTGCGCCGCCGGTACGGGGCCGCGTGGGACAACGTCGCGCGGATCCGCCGCGAGATGGCGACCCTCGACGTGCGCCGCCGCTTCTACGGCTCCGGGGCCTTCGGCTCGCGGTTGCTGGGCTACGCGATGTTCATCTACCGCAATCCGGCCGAGGCGGCGAAGGTGGATTCCGCGCGGCTGATGCCCTTCCGTGACCAGATGCGCCCGCGGATGGAGCGCCAGCTGTACGATGCGACCCCGATCGATACCGCGCAGGAGATCCGCCTCCTCGCCGCGTACTTCACCGCGATGGCGCGGGAGCTCCCGGCCGCCGACCCGGTGCGCCGCCAGGCGCTCGGGACGCGCACGCCGGAGGACGCGGCGCGCGCGATGGTGCAGGCGTCGCAGATCCTGACCGCCGACCAGCGGCGCGCCCTGATGCAGGGCGGCGCGTCCGCCGTCGCGGCCTCCGCCGATCCGTTCGTGGCCCTCGCCCGGACGATCGATCCGCTCGAGCGGCCCATCGCGATCCGGTGGACGCAGCTCCAGAACGAGGAGACCTCCAACAACGAGCTGGTGGCCCGCGCGCTGCTCGCGGTCTTCGGCAACAGCGTCGCCCCCGACGCGACCTTCAGCCTCCGGATCTCGGACGGTGAGGTGAAGGGGTATCCATACAACGGCACCATCGCCCAGCCCTACACGACCCTCTACGGGCTGTTCGACCGCTCGATCGGGATGGGCGGCCGCGAGCCGTTCGCCCTCACGCCGAAGTGGCTGGCGGCGCGCGACCGGCTCGACCTGGCGACGCCGCTCAACGCGGTATCGACCAACGACATCATCGGCGGCAATTCCGGCAGCCCGGTCATCAACCGGGACGGTGAGGTCGTCGGCCTGATCTTCGACGGCAACATCGAGAGCCTCCCGCCGCGGTTCCTGTTCACGGAGCGCGTCAATCGCTCGGTGTGGGTGGACTCGCGCGCCATCATCGAGAGCCTGCGGCGCGTGTACGACGCGGGCGCACTCGCCAACGAGATGACCCGGGGCAACTGACCGCGGCATCCCGGCTCCAGGAAGGACGGCCCGGCTCCCGCTCGCGGGGGCCGGGCCGCGCTGTTGCGGGCGTCACGGCCCCGACGGGGCGCCTCCCGTTGCGCGTCCAGGGGCGTCAGGCGAGACTCTGAACCCGTGGCAGGCACCTGGCGGGACCTCAAGCGCTTCCTGGTGGGCCGGCCGCTGTCCACCGCCGTCGCCGACAACGAGCGCATCGGCCGGCTCCCCGGCCTCGCGGTGTTCTCCTCCGATGCCCTCTCGTCGGTCGCGTACGCGAGCGAGGAGATCCTGCTCGTACTCGCGCCCGCGGGGGCGGCCGCCGTGGTCTTCGCCGCGCCCGTCGCGATCGCCATCGTCGTGCTCCTCTTCCTCGTCGTGGCATCCTATCGCCAGGTGATCCCGGCGTACCCGCACGGCGGCGGCTCGTACTCCGTCGCGCGGGAGAACCTCGGACCGATGGCGGGCCTCGTCGCCGCCGCGTCGCTCCTGGTGGACTACACCCTCACCGTCGCGGTGAGCGTCGCGGCGGGCGTCGCGGCCATCACCTCCGCGGTGCCCGCGCTCTACCAGCACCGGGTGGCGCTGGGCCTGATGGCGGTCGCCCTCGTCGCCCTCGCGAACCTGCGCGGCGTCCGGGAGTCGGCGGCGGTGCTGTCCATCCCGACGTACGGGTTCATCCTCTCCGTCGGTGCGCTCCTCGCCGTCGGGGCGTTCCGGTGGGCCACGGGCACGCTCCCGGCGGTCGCGCCGGTGGCCCCCGCCGCCGCCGCCGTGGCGCCGGTGCTCTCCGTCTTCCTCGTGCTGCGCGCCTTCTCGTCCGGGTGCACGGCGATGACGGGGGTCGAGGCGATCGCCAACGGGGTCACGTCCTTCAAGGAGCCGAGGGCCCGGCACGCCGTCGACACCCTCACCCTCCTCGCCGGCATCCTCGCCGTCCTCTTCCTCGGCACCACGCTTCTCGCCCACCGGCTCGGGATCGGCCCGGTCGTGGGCGAGACGGTGATCTCGCAGATCGGGCGGAGCGTCGTCGGGGGCGGGGTCTTCTACTTCGCGGTGCAGGCGTTCACGGCGACGGTGCTCCTGCTGGCCGCCAACACCTCCTTCGCCGCCTTCCCCTCCCTCTCGTCGGTGCTGGCGGTGGACCGGTACATGCCGCGGCAGCTCGCGCACCGCGGCGACCGGCTGGTCTTCTCGAACGGCATCCTCATCCTCGCGCTCGTCGCCTCGCTGCTCATCGTCCTCTTCCGTGGCGACACGCACGCCCTCATCCCGCTCTACGCCATCGGCGTGTTCCTGTCCTTCACCCTCTCGCAGCTCGGGATGGTGCGCCGCTCCCTCCGGCTGCGGGACGCCGGGTGGCGGCGGGTGCTGGTGATCAGCGGGGTCGGCACGGTCGTGACCGCGCTCGTGGTCGGGATCTTCGCGGTGACGAAGTTCACGCAGGGCGCGTGGATCGTCGTCCTCGTGATCCCCCTGCTCATCCTGTTCTTCCTGCTGCTCAAGGGGCACTACGACGCCTTCGGCCGGGCGCTGGCGATGGAGGAGTGGAGCGCCGTGGCGCCGCGCCGCCACACGGCGATCGTGCCCGTCTCCGGCATCCACCGCGGAGTGGCGGCCGCGCTCACCTACGCGCTGAGCGTGTCGAAGGACGTGCGCGCGGTGTACATCGCCGAGCGCCCCGAGGACGGCGAGCGGATGGAGGAGCAGTGGAGCCGGTGGGACAACGGCGTGCCGCTGGTCGTGCTCGAGTCGCCGTATCGCTCGGTGGTGGGCCCGCTGCTGCAGTACATCGACCAGGTGGACCGGGAATTCGGGAGCGAGGAGGGGAACCTGGTGACGGTGGTGCTGCCGGAGGTCGTCCCGAGTAAGTGGTGGCACCATCTCCTCCACAACAACACGGCGCTCCTCGTGAAGGGGGCGCTCCTCTTCCGCCGGGGGAAGATCTGCGTCAGCGTGCCATATCACCTCGATTGAGGACCGCCCGATGATCCGCCGACTCCTCCTAAGCGCCCTCTGCGCGGCCCCCCTCGCCGCGCCCCTCGCCGCCCAGGCGCCGCGCACGGTGACGGTCGGCCGTCCGGAGAGCGATTCCCTGACCGCCCGCGATCCGGTGCGGCGGACGGTCCGGGCGCCGTACCACACCTGGCTCCTCCAGGGCCGGCGCGGCGACCGCGTGACGGTGGACCTGGTCTCCTCCGACTTCGACGCCTATCTGATCGTGCGGGACCCCGATGGCTTCACCCTCGGGACCGACGATGACTCCGGCGGCGAGCTGAACGCCCGGCTCCACCTCATCCTGGCGCGCGACGGGACCTACCGCATCCTGGCGACGGCCGTGGCCGATTCGGCGCGGGGCCGGTACACGCTCTCGGTGAGCGGCTGGGAGACGCCCCCCGCCGCCGTCGCCGGCCAGAGCGCCGCCATCACCGCCGGCGAGACCCGGGCCGGCGTGCTCGAGCCGGGCGACGAGCTCGGCGCCGACGGGCCGTACCAGGACCGGTGGACGTTCGACGCCCGGCAGGGGGCGCGCCTCCGCGTGGAGCTGCGCTCGGAGGATTTCGACGCCTACCTCACGGTCGTGGGGCCCGACGGCGCGGTCATCGCCCGCGACGACGACGGTCTCGGCGACCGCAACAGCCTCGTCTCGTTCCGGGCCCCCGTCGCGGGGCGGTACACGATCCTCGCCTCCAGCTTCGGCGAGGAGCTCCGCGCCGGGGTG
>JADGQW010000219.1 GCA_017881505.1 Gemmatimonadales bacterium | reverse complement strand
GGCGCGGCGCCCAGGGCGAGCGCGCAGGGCAGGGAGGCCGCCAGCGCGCGCAGGGTACGTCCCATGGAATCCCTCCTTGTCGGGTCGTGTTTGGCGCCCCGTCCGGGTGCCCTCCGCCGCGGTCGCCTGTCACAGTAGCACCGTGAGCCGTGGCACCGACAGACCGCTGCCATATCGCGGGCCGGCCGGCCCCCCCCCGGCTGGCCCTCTTGGGGGGGGACAGGTGGCGTTCCGACGTGCATTTTCGAGTATTCCCGAAGTGTCATCACGGATGGGAGGGGTGCTCATGAGCGAGAGCAAGCGGAAGGATCCCGCGCCGGGCAGCGCCGCCGGTGGGGTGATTTCCATCGCGCTCATCGAGGATAATCGGTTGGTGCGCGAGGGGATCTCGGCGCTCCTGAACCAGGTGCCCGACCTCAGGGTCGTGGCCGGCGAGTCCAGCAGCGAAGCGTCGCTGTTGAAGACGGTGAACCCCCAGGTGGTGCTCCTGGACCTGGGGCTGCACAACGGTGACAGCCTGAAGGTGGCCGAGAAGGTCAAGAAGGAGTTCCCCGAGGCCAAGGTCATCGTGATGGACCTCCTGCCGGTGCACGAGGACATCGTGGAGTTCGTCAATGCGGGGGTGTCGGGCTTCATCATGAAGGACGCCACTCTCGAGGAGCTCGTGCAGACGATCCGCTCGGTGGCGCAGGGGGCCCACGTCCTGCCGCCCCAGATGACGGGGTCCCTCTTCTCCCAGATCGCGCGGGACGCGGTCGCCAAGGGGCGGCCGGAGGCGCTCGACTCGGTGCGGATGACGCCGCGCGAGCGCGAGGTGATCAACCTCATCGCAGAGGGATTGAGCAACAAGGAGATCGCCTCCCGGCTCAACCTCGCGACCCACACGGTGAAGAGCCATGTGCGCAACGTGATGGAGAAGCTGACCCTGCACACGCGGCTGCAGATCGCCGCCTACGCCCACAACGACGCGACCCAGAAGGAGAAGTAAGCCCGTCCGGCGGCGGCGGCGCCCCCGCCCCGCGACTCCCTCTGCCGCGAGGCCCCCCGGAGACCCCGGGGGGCCTCTGCCGTCCGGGGTACCGCAAAGGGACTAGCCCGTCTGCGGTACTCCTCCACTCATCCTACTTTCACCCCTTCGCGCGATACCCGCCCCCCGCGTCCCGGCCTAGCTTCAGCCCTTCATCGCCGATCTCGTTCGACCGCGGCCTGGCAGCCGTCATCGTCCTTCAGCAAAGGTGGGTACCATGTCAGCCCTCCGCCGTCTTGCGGCGCGTCTCGTCTGGATCGTCCCTTTCACCGCGCTGGCGATCGCGGCGTGCGAGCACAACCCGGGGGAGGTCGCGCCGTTGGCGGCCATCACCGTCTCCCCGACCCCGGTCACGCTGGCGACCGGGACCAACCAGCAGTTCACCGCGGTGGGGAGGGACCCCGCCGGCAACGTCATCACGATCACGCCCAACTGGTCCGTCGCCGCTGGCGGCGGCTCCATCAACAGCAGCACGGGCCTGTTCACCTCCGGCACGCTGGCGGGGACGTACACGAACACGGCCGTGGCGAGCGTGGGCAGCATCAAGGGCACGGCGACCGTGACGGTCACCGCGGCCGCCTTGGCGCTGATCACGGTCACGCCCAATCCGAAGGACCTCGCCGTCGGCGGCACACAGACCTTCGCCGCGACGGGCCAGGACGCGAACGGCAATGCGGTCTCGGTGACGCCCACGTGGTCGGTCGTCGGGGGCGGGGGCGCCATCAGCGCCGCCGGTCTCTTCACCGCGGGAGCGACGTCCGGGATCTTCGCCAACACGGTCAAGGCCACCAGCGGCACCGTCTCGGGCTACGCCACGGTGACGGTGAGCGCCGGGGTCCTCGCGACCATCACCGTGACGCCCACGCCGATCACCATGGCGACGGGCGTCGCGCAGCAGTTCACGGCCGTGGGCCGGGACGCCAGCGGCAACGTGATCCCGATCGCGCCCACCTGGTCTAGGGTCGGCAACGGGGCCACCAGTTCGACCATCAACACCGTCGGCCTGTTCGTCGCGGGCACGACCGGCACGTTCGCCGACACCGTCAAGGCCACCAGTGGCCTGATCGTCGGCAAGGCCGTCGTCACCATCATCGTGGCGAACCCCCTCGCGGCCATCGTCGTCACGCCCAATCCGTCCGTCCTCCAGGTCTCGGATACGGTGACGTTCGCCGCCTCCGGCCGCGACATCGGCGGCGCCGTGGTTCCGATCTCCCCGGCGGCCAAGTGGTTCGTGGTGCCGAGCATGTCGGCAGCCGGCACGATCGACAGCGTCTCGGGCCTGTTCACCGCAGGCACGCTCACCGGGACCTATACCAACGCGATCGAGGCGAAGAGCGGCAGCATCTTCGGCTTCGCCACGGTCACGGTGAATGCCATACCGCCGGTGGGTCCCTCGCTCGGGGCCGCGGCGACACACGGGATCCTGGCGGGTTCGGCCGTCACCTGTGCGGGCGCACCGGGCACGATCAACGCCGATGTGAGCGTCTGGCCGGGTAGCGCGATCTCCGGCTTCCCGCCCTGCACGATCACCGGCGCGACCCACGCCGCCGACGCCTTCGGGCAGACGGCGCAGGGTGATCTCACCACGGCGTTCCTGGCGCTGGCGGCCATGCCGTGCGGCACGACGATCACCGCGGACCTGGGCAACACGACGCTCGCGTCGGGCGTCTACTGCTCCACCTCGTCCGTCGGCGTGACGGGCACCCTCACTCTCACCGGCACGGCCACGTCGCTGTTCGTGATCCGTGCGGCCAGCACGCTCACCACCGCCGGGAACGTCGTCATGGGCGGCACCGCCCTGGCGAAGAACGTCTACTGGTGGGTCGGCAGCTCCGCCACGCTGGGTACCGGGAGCCAGTGGCAGGGGAACATCCTGGCGCTCTCCAGCATCACCCTCGCGGGCAACGTGACCCTGGTCGGCAGGGCGTTGGCGCGGAACGGCGCCGTGTCGCTCAACGGCACGACGAACACGATCACCTTGCCGTAGCAAGTACGGCTCGAACGCCGGCGCGGGAGCCGGAGACCATTCCGGTCTCCGTCTCCCGCACCCGCCCGACGCTGTGAACACTTAGCGAGATGAGGGAGAGCACATGAGTCACCGAATCCTGAAGTTCGCGTGCGCGCTGGCCGTCTGTCTGCCCACGCTGGCGCTGGCCCAGCAGGGGTCGGAGGCCCACCGCGGAGGCAGCTGGGAGTTGAGCTTGGGGGCAGGCGCCCTCTCCGTGGACGGCGCCCTCCGCGGCTTCCTGACCCAGACGTATACGGGGCCCCGCTTCACCAATACGGCGAAACCCGGCCGCTTCGCGGTCACCGCGGTCGCCCGCGTGGGCTACAACTTCAACCGCCACCTCGGGTTCAGCCTGGCCGGCGGGGCCGCGACCGGGTCCGGCGTCACGTATCTGACGCCCGAAGGCGCCGTCACGTACACCTGGAACCTGAACGCGAAGACGAGCCCCTTCCTTCTCGGGGGATTGGAGCTCACCCGGATCCAGGGGCAGAATGACCGCACGACGCACTCCACTTGGGGCGCGCACGTCGGCATCGGCATCCGGCACATGATCAGCGAGAACCTGGCGCTGCGGCTGGAAGGCCGTGTGCGGATGGAGCGCTTCCAGGAGATCTACTTCACCAAGAACGCCTACAATGATGTGGTCACCCTCGGCATCTCGTACTTCGTCGGCGGCCGGCGGCCAGCGATGGCGGCGGCGCCGTGCCGGGCGTGCACGCTCGCCCGGGTGGACACGATCGTGCGCTTCCGCCGGGATACCGTCGTGCGCGCGCGGGTGGACACGGTGCGGGTGCTGCGCGTGGATACCGTGGAGGTCCAGGCGCCCGAGATCGACCAGCTCGTGCTCCGCGTGCAGTTC
>JADGQW010000066.1 GCA_017881505.1 Gemmatimonadales bacterium | reverse complement strand
GTCCATACGGAGCAGGATGCCGCGGCGATCGTCGCCGAGGTGAAGGGCAAGCCGTTCGTCGTCTCCGGGGTGAAGCGGAAGGAGCGGCGGAAGCACCCGTACGCGCCCTTCACGACCAGCACGCTGCAGCAGGAGGCGGCGAAGCAGCTCGGCTTCAGCTCCCGGAACACGATGCGGGTGGCGCAGCAGCTCTACGAGGGCGTGGACGTCGGCGACGAGGGGTCGGTCGGGCTGATCACCTACATGCGGACCGACTCCACGCGGGTCGCACCCTCGGCGGTGGATGCGGCTCGGAAGTACATTGCCGCGCACTTCCCACCCGCGTACCTCCCGAAGGCGCCGAATCTCTACGGCTCGAGCAAGAACCCACAGGCGCAGGACGCGCACGAGGCCGTCCGGCCGACGGACGCGGACCGTACCCCGGAATCGGTCCGGCACTACCTCGCCAAGGACCAGTTCCGGCTCTACCAGCTGGTCTGGCAGCGGTTCGTCGCCTCGCAGATGGCGCCCACGGTCTACGACACCACGACGATCGACTTCGAGATCGACCGCTACCTCTTCCGCGCGTCGGGGTCCGTCATCCTCTTCGACGGCTACCACCGGCTGTACCACGAGGCGCGCGAGAAGGGCGAGGGCCGGACCCTCGAAGACCTCGCGCCGCTGCCGGCGCTCGACGTCGGGGCGAAGGTGAAGGTCAAGGCGATCGATCCCGAACAGCACTTCACCGAGCCGCCTCCCCGCTTCAGCGAGGCGTCGCTCGTGAAGGAACTGGAGCACCTCGGCATCGGCCGCCCCTCGACCTACGCGCAGATCACCAGCACGCTGGTCGCACGCCACTACGTGTCGCTCGCCGAGAAGCGGTTCCGGCCCACGGAGCTGGGCGAGACGGTGGAGAAGCTGCTCATCCCGCGCTTCCCCGACATCTTCGACGTGCAGTTCACCAGCCGGATGGAGACGGAGCTCGACCGGATCGAGGACGGGGAGCTGGGGCGCCTCGAGGTGCTGCAGGAGTTCTGGGGACCCTTCGAGAAGCGTCTCGCCGCGGTGAAGCCCGAGGAGATGGTCGGCGAGGTGCACGACCTCTCGAAGATCGCCGACGAAAAGTGCCCGAAGTGTGGGAGCCCGGTGGCGCTCAAGACGGGGCGGTTCGGCCCCTACGTCCAGTGCACCCAGGCGAACGATCCCGAGTGCACCTTCAAGCGCTCGCTGCGTCAGCAGCGCGCCCCCGACCGGCCGACCGACGAGGTGTGCCACCTGTGCGGGTCGCCCATGGTCATCAAGACGGGGCGGTTCGGCGAGTTCCTGGCGTGCACCACGTACCCCAAGTGCAAGGGCACGCGCCCGCTTCCGCTCGGGATCAAGTGCCCGAAGTGCGGGACCGGCGACCTGGCGGAGCGCCGTTCGAAGCGGGGCCGGACCTTCTTCGGGTGCACGCGGTACCCGGAGTGCGATTTCACCGCGTGGAACCGCCCGGTCGCGGTGGCGTGCCCCTCGTGCGGATTCGTGGGAGCCGAGGGCAAGCAGTCGAAGGCGAAGGGGGCGTTCCGCAAGTGCCTGAAGTGCGGGGTGGAGTTCCCGGCCGAGGAGCTGGTGGCCGCGCCGGCCGGGGACCCGCCGGCGGCGAGCTGACCGCCACCGTCGTCGGCGGCGGGCTCGCGGGATGCGAGGCCGCATGGGCGCTGGCGGAGCGCGGCGTGGACGTCGCGCTGGTGGAGATGCGCCCGGCGCTCCGCACGCCGGCCCATCAGACGGACCTCCTGGCCGAGCTGGTCTGCAGCAACTCCTTCAAGAGCACCGAGACGGTCAACGCGCACGGCCTCCTCAAGGCCGAGTTGCGGCTCCTGGGCAGCCTGCTGCTGGCGGTCGCGGACGAGGCGCGGGTGCCGGGGGGGGCGGCGCTGGCCGTGGACCGCACCGCCTTCGCGCGCGTGGCGACCGAGCGCGTGGCGGCGCACCCCCGCATCCGGCTCGTGCGCGAGGAAGCCGCGGCGCTCCCCTGTCCCGGCGTGGTGGCGAGCGGCCCCCTGACCTCGCCCCGCCTCTCCGCAGCGATCCAGGAGCGGCTCGGCGTGGCGAGCCTGGCCTTCTACGACGCCATCGCCCCGATCGTCGCGGACGACTCCCTCGACCACGAGCGCCTCTTCGCCGCGTCGCGCTACGGGAAGGGGGGCGGCGACGACTATCTCAACGCGCCCCTCGACGCGCCGGCGTACGAGGCCTTCGTGGACGCGCTGGCCGCCGCGGACCAGCACCGGGCGCACGACTTCGACGACGCGCCGTACTTCGAGGGGTGCCTCCCCGTCGAGGAGATGGCGCGCCGGGGCCGGGAGACGCTCCGGTTCGGCCCGATGAAGCCGGTGGGGCTGGCGGATCCCCGGACGGGGCGGGAGGCGCACGCGGTCGTGCAGCTGCGCCGGGAGGACCTGACGGGCCAGATGTGGAACCTCGTCGGGTTCCAGACCCGGCTCCGGACGCCGGAGCAGCAGCGCGTCTTCCGGATGGTCCCCGGCCTCGGGCAAGCGGAGTTCCTCCGCTGGGGCGCCGTGCACCGGAACGCCTACCTCAACGCCCCGGCGGCGCTCTCGGCGCACCTGTCGCTGCGGGACGAGCCGCGGACCCTGTTCGCGGGGCAGCTGACCGGTGTGGAGGGATACACCGAATCGCTCGGGACGGGGCTCCTGGCCGGGGTGAACCTGTGGCGCATCCTCGCGGGCCGCGCGCCGCTCGTCCCGCCTCCGACCACGATGCTGGGGGCGCTCCTCCATTACCTGCGGACGGCGGACCCGTCGCGTTTCCAGCCGATGAACGCCAATTTCGGGCTGCTGGCGCCGCTGGAGCGGCCGCCGCGCGACCGGGCGCTGAAGAAGGCGGCGCTGGCCGAGCGCGCGCTCGAGGCGATGACGGCGTTCGCGCGGGAGGTGGCGGCGTGAGGCCGGAGGCGACGGATTTCCTGCGGTTCCTCGCGACGGAGCGGAACGACTCGCCGCATACGGTGAAGGCGTACGGCAGGGACCTGGCGGGGCTCGAGGCGTTCCTCGACGGGTACCACGGCGGGACGGCGTGGACGTGGGCCGGGGTGGACCGGCTGGCGCTGCGCGCGTACCTGGCGGACGCCTCGGCGCGCGGGTGGTCGAAGCGCACCATGGCGCGCGCCCTCTCGGCGTTCCGGAGCTTCTACCGGTTCCTGAACGTGCACCACGGCGTGGAGGTGAACCCGGCCCGCGCCGCGAGCATCCCGAAGCAGGAGAAGCGCCTCCCCGGGTACCTGGACCGCGGGGCGATGGCGCGCATCTTCGAGCTGGCCGAGGCGCGTGCCGCCGCGGGCGCCTTCGGGCCCGTGCGCGACCGCGCGATCCTCGAGATGTTCTACTCGACGGGGATGCGGCTCTCCGAGCTCGTCGGCCTTGACCTCGATGACGTCGACCTCATCGCGGACCAGGCGCGGGTGCGCGGCAAGGGGAAGAAGGAGCGCCTCCTTCCGGTGGGGCGCCCGGCGGTGACGGCCGTGCGGCAGTACCTTAACCGCCGGGACGCCGTGCTCGCGGCGGGCGGGCGGGTCGAGCGGCAGGCGCTGTTCCTCAGCGCCCGGGGCCGCCGGCTGACGCCGCGGGCGGTGCAGCGGATCGTGCGGGGGTTCCTGGACGCGGTGGGCGAGGGGGCGGACGTGCGGACGCACTCGCTGCGGCACTCGTTCGCGACGCACCTCCTCGACGCCGGCGCAGACCTGCGGGCGGTGCAGGAGCTCCTCGGTCACGCGTCGCTGTCCACGACGCAGATCTACACGCACACGAGCGTGGAGCGGCTGAAGAAGGTCTACCACCAGGCACATCCGAGGGCGTGATGGAACAGTGGCACGCGACGACGATCCTCTGCGTCCGGCGCGACGGACGCGTGGCGATGGCGGGCGACGGCCAGGTGACCGTGGGCGACTCGGTCATGAAAGCCACCGCCCAGAAGGTGCGGATCCTCAAGGGCGGCAAGGTGCTCGCCGGCTTCGCGGGGGGCGCCGCCGACGCGCTGACGCTGTACGAGAAGTTCGAAGAGAAGCTGGACCGCTTCCCCAACAACCTCCCGCGCGCGTCGGTGGAGCTGGCCAAGGACTGGCGCAGCGACCGGATCCTGCGGCGGCTCGAGGCGCAGCTGGTGGTGGCCGACCGCCAGCACGGCTTCGTCATCACCGGGAACGGCGACCTGCTGGAGCCCGACGACCCGATCCTGGCCATCGGCTCCGGGGGCAGCTACGCCCTGGCGGCGGCGCGGGCGCTGCTGGCGCAGTCCGCCCTCACGGCGCGGGAGATCGTCGAGCAGAGCCTCGGGATCGCCGCCGACATCTGCATCTACACGAACCGCAACCTCACGATCGTCGAGCTGGAGTAGCGGCCCCTCGAGGGCGGCGGAAGCGAGCGAAGGCGTCCATGGCAGAGACGAAGCAACCGGTCGAGGCGAAGGTCGGGCAGGCGGACCAGGGCCCCGAGCAACTCCCCTGGCTCGAGGAGCTCCCCCCGCGGCAGATCGTCGCGGAGCTGGACCGCTACATCGTCGGGCAGGACGCGGCGAAGAAGGCGGTGGCGATCGCCATCCGCAACCGCTGGCGGCGCTCCCAGGCCCCCGACGAGATCCGGGACGAGATCCTCCCGAACAACATCATCATGATCGGGCCCACGGGCGTCGGGAAGACGGAGATCGCGCGCCGGCTGGCCCGCCTCGCCGGGGCGCCGTTCGTGAAGGTCGAGGCGTCCAAGTTCACCGAGGTCGGCTACGTCGGCCGCGACGTGGAGTCGATGGTCCGCGATCTGGTGGACGCCGCGATCAACATGGTGCGCGGCGAGCGCGAGGACGACGTCTACCCGCAGGCCGAGGCGCGCGCCGAGGAACGGCTCCTCGACCTCCTCCTCCCGCCCCTCGCGCCGCCCGCGCCGCCCGTGCCGGCCGCGCCGGCGGAGGCGGGGAGCCGGCCCCTGTTCGTCGTCTCCAGCCGCGGCGAGGTGACCGAACACAGCGACGAGGATCCCACGCTGAAGGACCGCCGCGAGCGCACCCGCGAGAAGCTCCGCGCCCTCCTTCGGGACGGGAAGCTCGAGGAGAAGGACGTCGAGGTCGAGATCACGCAGGAGAACTTCCCGCCGATGGACATGCTACAGCAGCCCGACGGCGGGCAGGGCCCCGACATCAACGTGATGGACTGGCTGAAGGAGATCCTGCCGAAGCGGAAGAAGCGGCGGATGGTGCACGTCCACGACGCGCGCCGCATCCTCATCGACGAGGAGCTCCGCAAGCTGGTGGACATGGACGACGTGGTGAACGAGGCGCTCGACCGCGTGGAGAACCACGGCATCATCTTCATCGACGAGTTGGACAAGATCGCCGGCGAGCGGGGCCCGAACGTCGGGCCGGACGTGAGCCGCGAGGGGGTCCAGCGCGATCTGCTCCCGATCGTCGAGGGCTCCACCGTCCAGACGCGCTACGGCCTGGTGCGCACCGACCACGTCCTCTTCATCGCGGCGGGCGCCTTCCACGTCTCCAAGCCCTCGGACCTCATCCCCGAGCTGCAGGGGCGCTTCCCCATCCGCGTGGAGCTGACGCGTCTGGTGGAGGAGGACCTCGTCCGCATCATGACGGAGCCCGAGAACGCCCTTCCCAAGCAGTACGCGGCGCTCTGCGCAGCCGACGGGGCGCAGCTCTCCTTCACCGCCGACGGCATCAAGGAAGTGGCGCGCATCGCGGCGCTCCTCAACGAGCGCCTCGAGAACATCGGCGCGCGGCGCCTCCACACCGTCCTGACCACGCTCCTCGAGGACACCCTCTTCGACCTGCCCAACGTCCCGGACAAGACCATCGTGTTCGACGCGGCGCGGGTGAAGGCCCGCCTCGAGAAGATCGTGGAGGACGAGGACCTCCGCCGCTACATCCTCTAGTCAGGGAGGCTCGTGATGACGCTGCAGATCGCGAAACGCCACGCCATCCCGCCCGCCGTCGAAGGCGAGCGGATGCGTCGGATCTCGGTCATTCTGATGATCGGGGCCCTGGCGCTGCTGGCCGGGAATTGGCAGGATCTCTCCCCACAGCGCCTGCTCTGGTTCGGCTCGAGCGTGCTCGCGCTGGTCGCGATCGTGCTGGCCTGCACCTCGCTCGTGATGCGCGGCCTGCAGTGGCACTACGACCGGATCGTCGAGGAGGTGCGGGGCCACGCTCTCCGCGGTTCCGTCCAGTCCTTCGCCGAGGCGGAGCAAGCCAGCGCGGAGGGTCCAGCGCCAGACACCGCGCCCTAGCCGCCGCGCGGCTTCCCCCGCTAGCGCGCCGGCGCGCTCGCGGCCGCGAGCCGATATACGGTGCCGTTCGCGGCGAGGAGGTAGAGCTCACCCGCGGCGTCCTCGCCGAAGGAGAGCACTTCCCCGGGACTCGGGATGCGCCAGGCGCGCCGGTCCACCGCCGCGGCGCCATCGTACCGGAAGCTCCGCAGCCACCCGCTGCAGTAGTCGCTGTAGACGTACTGTCCCGTCAGCGCCGGCACCGCGTGGCCGCGGTACACGCCCCCCCCGACGATCGCGCACCCGTCGCCGTGGCCGTACTCCAGGACGGGCAGCGTGAGCCCCTCCCGGGAGCACAGCCCGATGCCGTAGCAGTGCGTTCCCTCCATCCGGTTCCAGCCGTAGTTCAGTCCCTTCGCCGCGGCGGGGGCCACGTCCACTTCCTCCCACAGGTTCTGCCCCACGTCCGCGATGTAGAGCAGTCCCGCCGTCCGGTCGAAAGCCATCCGCCACGGGTTCCTGAGGCCGTACGCCCAGATCTCCGGTCGCGCGCCCGGCCGTCCCACGAACGGATTGTCGGGAGGCGAGGCGTACGGCTCGGCGCCGTCCACGTCGAGCCGGAGGAGCTTCCCGAGGAGGGCCCCGAGGTTCTGGCCGTTGCCGCGCGGGTCGCCGCCGCTCCCGCCGTCCCCCATGCCGATGTAGAGCATCCCGTCGGGGCCGAAGAGGACGTCGCCGCCGTTGTGGTTGGGGTAGGGCTGGGCCACGAAGAGCACCTGCTGCGCCGACGCCCGGTCGGCGGTGTCGGCGGAGGGGCCGGCCGTGTACCGCTCCACGCGGGTGTCGCCGTGACGGTTGGTGTAGTCCACGTAGAAGCGGCCGTTCGTCGCGAAGCGGGGATGGAAGGCGAGGCCGAGGAGCCCCCGCTCTCCCCCGTAGCCCACCTTGTCGGTGATGTCGAGGAACGGCGCCGGCAGGAGGCGGCCGTCCCGGATCACGCGGATGCGGCCGGGTTGTTCGACGACGAACAACCGCGGGTCGCCCGCCGGAGCCGTGAGGAAGAGCGGGGCGACAAGCCCCTCGGCCACCGGTCGGAGGGAGATGCGCGGCTGCGCCTGCATCCGCTCCCGGAGCTTCAGCCCCCCGGCGGAGACGGCGCCGAGCGCCGCGAGGGCCGCCACCGCCAACCATCCACGTCTCATCGGTCCTCCCGGTGCTTGCCCGCACCCTCCAACAGCGGTAGAATCACCCCGATGCTGTCATTTTGACCGACACCACGGCCCAGACCATGCCCAAGCGCGACTATCTCGCCTTCCCCGATCTCTCCAAGACCGAAGTCCAAGCGCTCTTCCAACTTGCATCGCGGATGAAGAGCGGAGCCTACCGGGAGAAGCCCCTGGCCGGCAAGACCCTGGGGATGATCTTCGCCAAGTCCTCGACCCGCACCCGCGTCTCGTTCGAAGTGGGCGCGTACCAGCTGGGCGGGCATGCCCTCTTCCTCTCGTCCCGCGACATCCAGCTGGGACGCGGGGAGCCGGTGCGCGACACGGCGCGGGTCCTCTCGCGGATGCTCGACATGCTGATGATCCGCACCTTCGAGCACGCGGAGGTCGAGGAGCTCGCGAAGTACGCGACGGTGCCGGTGATCAACGGCCTCACCGACCTCCACCATCCCTGCCAGATCCTGGCCGACATCCATACGGTCCAGGAGCACCTCGGCGACATCGAGGGGAAGCGGGTGGCGTGGATCGGCGACGGCAACAACATGGCCAACTCCTGGCTCGACGCCGCGGCCCTTCTCGGCTTCGAGCTCCGAGTGGCGTGCCCCGAGGGCTACGAGCCCGACCGGGAGACGTACGAGCGCGCCAAGACGCGCACCAAGACCCTGATCACGGAGGACACCGAGGAAGCCGCCGCGGGGGCCGACGTCGTCACCACGGACGTCTGGGCCTCGATGGGTCAGGAGGGCGAGGCGGAGGAGCGGAAGAGCGCCTTCCGCGGGTACGTGGTGGACGAGGCGCTGATGAAGCTGGCCAAGCCGTCCGCGATCTTCCTGCACTGCCTGCCCGCGCACCGCGGGGAGGAGGTCACGGACGCGGTGATCGAAGGACCGCAGTCCCGCGTGTTCGATGAGGCGGAGAACCGCCTCCACGTCCAGAAGGCACTCATCGCCACACTCCTGGGGTAAGCCATGGCTCAGACGGAGACCTTGAAGCGCACCCCCTTCTATGACCTGCACGTCGCGGCGGGGGCCAAGATGGTCCCGTTCGCCGGGTACGAGATGCCGGTCCAGTATCCCGAGGGGATCACCGCCGAACACCACGTCGTCCGCAAGGGCGTCGGCCTGTTCGACGTCACCCACATGGGCGAGTTCGAGATCACGGGGAAGGACGCCCTCGCCTTCGCATCGTACGTCACGGTCAACGACCCGAACGCCCTCGCGGTCGGGCAGGTGCAGTACTCCTGCTTCCTGCATGAGACCGGCGGGATCGTGGACGACTGCCTCGTCCACCGGATGGCGGACCGCGTCATGATCGTGGTGAACGCGTCGAACTGCGCCAAGGACTGGAAGCACATCAACCGGTTCGCGGGCAAGTTCGACGTCACCCTGACGAACCGCTCCGACGAGACGGCGCTGCTGGCGCTGCAGGGGCCGCGGGCGCAGGAGGTGCTGCAGCCGCTCGCGCCAGGGGTGAACCTCGACGCGATCGGCTTCTACTGGTTCACGACCGGCAAGGTGGCGGGGGTGGACTGCATCATCGCCCGCACCGGCTACACGGGGGAGGACGGCTTCGAGCTGTACCACGCCCCCGCCGACGCCCTGAAGGTCTGGCACGCGCTGGTGAACCCGAAGAGCCCGGTGAAGCTGGTGGGGCTCGGCGCGCGCGACAGCCTGCGGCTCGAGATGGCGTACCCGCTGTACGGGAACGACATCGACGACGAGACGACGCCGTTCGAGGCGGGGACCGGCTGGACGGTGAAGATGAAGAAGGGCGACTTCATGGGGAGGAAGTCGCTCGAGGCGCAGCTCGCGAAGGGGCTGACCCGCAAGCTGGTCGGCTTCAAGCTGCTCGAGCGCGGGTTCCCGCGGCACACCTATCCGGTGTTCGTGGGCGGGAAGCCCTTCGGCGAGGTGCGGAGCGGGATCGTGAGCCCCTCGCTCGGGGACGCCATCGGGACGGCGTACCTGCCGGTCGCGGTGGCGAAGCCCGGCACCCGGTTCGAGGTGGAGATCCGCGGGAAGCGGCTCCCGGCCGAAGTGGTGCCGACGCCGTTCTGGACGAAGGGGTCGCGGCGCTGATCCGGGTCGCGATCCTGACGGTATCGGACGCGGGGGCCGCCGGCGCGCGCGCGGACACGTCCGGCGCGGCGATCGCGGAGTGGGCGGCCTCCCGCGGCTACACGGTGGCGGCGCGCGAGTTGGTGCCGGACGACACGTCGGCGATCGCGCGCCGCCTCGTGGCGTGGGCCGACGGCGCGGTGGCGGACCTGATCCTCACGACGGGGGGGACGGGCCTGGCGGCGCGTGACGTGACCCCGGAGGCGACGCGCGCCGTGCTGGAGCGTGAAGCCCCGGGCCTTGCCGAGCTGCTGCGCGCGCGGAGCGCGGCCACCTTCCCGCGGGCAGTGCTCTCCCGCGGGGTGGCGGGGGTCCGCGGCACGGCGCTGATCATCAATCTCCCGGGCTCCACCGGGGGCGTGCGGGACGGCCTCGCGGCGCTCTCGGAGCTGGTGGACCACGCGGTGGACCTGCTGCAGGGCCGGACGGGGCACGGCTGATGGCGCACAAGGTCGTGATCACGCTCGAGGACCTCGAGGCGGCGGTGCGCGCCAACGCCGCGTTCGAGGCGGCCGGGTTCGAGACGACGATGGCCTCGGCCCTGGACGACGTGCGCGCCATCGTGCGGCGCGAAGACCCCGACCTGCTGCTCCTCACCGGCGGGTTGCACGAGCCGGCGGCGCAGCGCCTCATCGGCGCGGTCCGCGACGGGCGCGTGGCGACGCTCGGCCTCCTCGAGCCGACCGATGCCGAGGGGGACGCGCGTGCGCATCGCCTCGGGCTCGCCGCTGTGCTGGTGAAGCCCTGCGCTCCCGAGGAGGTGGTCGCGCTCGGCCGCCGGCTGATCGAGCGGAAGCGGCTGCAGGAGCGCACCGGCATCCTCGGCGAGCACCCCTCCATCCAGCAGGTCCTGATCAAGATCGAGCAGCTCGCCCCTGTCTCGAGCACCGTGCTGATCGAGGGGGAGTCGGGGACGGGGAAGGAGCTGGTGGCGAAGGCGATCCACGAACTCTCCCCGCGCCGGGGGAAGCCGTTCATCGCCGTGAACTGCGCGGCGCTCCCCGAGACGCTCCTCGAGTCGGAGTTGTTCGGCCACGAGAAGGGGGCCTTCACAGGCGCCGCGGAGCGGCGTCTGGGCCGCTTCGAGCTCGCGGACGGCGGGACCCTCTTCCTCGACGAGGTGGGGGAGATGACGCCGGCCACGCAGGTGAAGCTCCTGCGGGTGCTGGAGGAGCGCGAGTTCTATCGGGTGGGCGGGGTGGCGCCGATCCGCGTGGACGTGCGCGTGGTGACGGCCACCAACCGCGGGCTCAAGTCCCTGGTGGAAGCCGGGGAGTACCGGCAGGACCTCTTCTACCGCCTCAACGTCCTCTCGATCTACCTGCCGCCGCTGCGGGAGCGGCGAAGCGACATCCCCCTCCTGGTGCGGCGTTTCATCCACGAGTTCAGCACGCTGCACGACCGGCCGTTCCGCGGGATCGGGCCGGAGGCGATGCAGATCCTGGTGGACGCGCCGTGGCCGGGGAACGTGCGGCAGCTGCGGAACCTGGTGGAGTCGATGGTGGTGCTGGCGCCCACCAGCGAGATCCGGCCGACCGACATCCCGGCCGACGTGCGCGAGCGAGGACGCGACCGGCTGCTGCCGGTGCGGGTGCCGGGGCTGGCGCGCGAGGTGGCGGGGCAGGAGCTGGCGTACATCGTCCAGACGCTGCTCGACCTGCGTTCGCAGGTGGAGGACCTCCGGCGCCGCATGGACGAGCGCCCGCCGCGGGTGGACGTGTACGACATCCCGCAGGCGGAGCCGGCGTATGCGGAGGTGGTGGAGCCGCCGGAGGGGTCGAACGGCGGGGACGGGCACCCGGTGCCGGAGAGCGTGATCCTCTACCGGACGGGGATGCGGATGGCGGAGGTGGAGCGGGCGGCGATCGAGGCCGCACTGCGGGACACCCGGGGAAACCGCCGGAAGGCGGCCGACATGCTGGGGATTGGGGAGCGCACCCTGTATAGGAAACTAAAAGAGTACGAATTGGATGGCGGCGGCACCTCAAGCCCAACGTGAGGTCCTGCGTCCAAAGTGCTTGACAACGCAATGGCTTAGCAATAGTAATGGGGGCCTCTGATGGGGCCTTCGTGGTCCCCAGAGCAATCTTGACCGTACTAACGCATTCAGTCACACATAGTTGGCTATGTTCGCCCGGGCGGATGGCCCGGGCGCTCCTGTCTCGGCGAGACGAGTGTGGCGGAGCGCACGAAGGTCCGGGTGCCGAACCCGGCGAAGCCGCGGAAGACGGGGAGGCTTGACGCGCCCCCGGAGCGGCCACACCGTGTGAAGAAGAAATATCGGCGGCGGCCGAAGCATCCGGGGCCGCTGGAGCGGGAATGAGCGAAGAAGAAGAGAGGGAACGGCCATCGCGTTGACCGCGAATCCGAATCTGCCGTCGCCGGGCGAATCGCCGGCCTCGTGGTCGTTGAGGCGGGCGGAACAACTGATCGCCTCGCTGGCGGGGGTGTTGTCGACGCGGATCGTGGCGGGGAGGGGCGGGGAGATCGAGGAAGTGCACGTGCTGGTGACGGCGGAGCTGCTGCCGAAGCAGGCGGTGCGGAACGTCGAAAGCGCGCTGATGGCGCAGCTCGGCATCAAGGTGGACCACCGCAAGATCAGCGTGGCGCAGACGGCGGAGGTGCGGCCACTGGAGGTGCTCGAGCAGTCGGCGGTGGCGGAGGCGGCGAGCCGGCGGAAGCTGGTGTTCGCGGACCTGGTGATCGAGTCGCCGCGGCCGCGGCGGGTGAAGGTGCGGGTGATGCTGCGCAAGGGCGACGCGGTGAGCGAAGGGGTGGAGGAGGGGGTGGACGAGGCGCGGAGCCGGGTGCAGCTGGCGGCGCGGGCGACGGTGAAGGCGATGGAGCAGGAGCTGGTGGACGCGGGGGTGGTGCTGGAGGGCGTGCGGGTGGTGGACGCGTTCGACCGGAAGATCTGTCTCGCGGCGGTGCACGGGGTGGGCGGGCGGAGCTCGACCCTCCTCATGGGCATCTGCGAGGTGAAGGAGAGCGCGGAACAGGCGGCGGTGCTCGCCGTGCTGGACGCAACGAATCGATGGTATCTGGTGCAGTCATAGGATGTGAAGTGTCGGGCCGGCGCCCAGGCGTCGGTTGAGCGAAGGTTCACAGCTCTCTGACAAAGGATGCGGACCCCCGGTGACGGCCCGAAGCGGGCCCGAGCGGTGTGACAGGAGCGGAGCGTCGCACGCCCATAGCGAACGGGCGTGACTTCTCGCTGTACGAGAGGAGGTGACGCTCACGTGGAGTGGTTTCTTGCCGTGATTGCGGCGTGCTGCAACTGCCTGTTGCAGGGCGGTAGCAACAACTGGTAAGCCGCATCGGGGGCCGATCCTCACTCGAGCGATGACTGTCGTTGTTCGTTTCT
>JADGQW010000065.1 GCA_017881505.1 Gemmatimonadales bacterium | reverse complement strand
AAGATCTGGTTGCGCAGTGCCGCCGCCCGCTCGGGACTGAGGTCCGAGAGCTGATGGTAGACCGCGATCATCCGCGACAGCTGGTCCAGCGACGCCGGATACTGCGTGTCCCGCAGGTACTCGAGCTGCGACATCGTGAGGAGCCGGCCGGTGGAGCCGGGGTTGCCGACCACGAAGACCAGGTCGCCGTCGCGGGAGCCGTTCGCGCTCCAGCGGTAGAAGTGGTCCATGTGCGCGGGCTGGCCGTTCACGTAGACGCGCAGGAAGGACATGTCCACGTCGTACCGCGGGTACGTGAAGTTGTCCGGGTCCCCGCCGAAGAACGCCGTGCTGGCCTCGACGGCCATCACCAGGCGGATGTCGGAGTAGCGCCGGAACTTGTAGAGCTTGTACTGCCCGCCGGCGTACATCGAGACCACCTGGCAGTTGAGGTCGGTGGCGCTGCCGCGGCAGGTGCGCTCGATGTTGCGGATGGCCTCGTTCCGGAGGTCCGCCGCGCGGTCGGCGGGGGCACCGGCCGGGATCGCGCCCGCCACCGGCTGCGTGACGTCGGTGATCTCGAGGAGCTGGTCCACGTAGTTGCCGGGGCAGGCGCGCTCTTCGGCGCGGGTCCGGGCATAGAACCCGTTGGTGAGGAAGTCCTCACCCTGCCGCGTCACCGCGTCCACGCAACCGCGGGCGCAGTGGTGATTGGTCATCACGAGCCCGTCGGCGGACACGAACGACGCGGTGCACCCGGGGAGCCGGGCCGCCGAGAGGCGCACGTGGTCGAGCCACTCCTGCGCGGGCCGGAAGTTGTAGCGCCGGGCCCAGTACTCGAGCGGCGGCACGTCGAAGGTCCACATCTTCCCGGTTTCGAGGCCGGGGTACTCGCCCGAGGCGGGCTGCTGCGCGACGGCGGGCGCCGACACGAGGAACCCGAGAGCGACGAGCCAGAGTGCGGTGCGCTTCACCAGAACCATAGATTCATCTCCGGTAGGGGCTGCGACGAGAGTCCAACCTGGTCCAAATAGCGATTTTCGTGCCGTGCCGCAATTCGGGGCCGCGGCCGGCGCGGGGGGACTGGTGGGGGTACGGACCTGGCTGTCGGGACGTTGGCGGGACGCCGCCGTGTGGGCGGGGGAGGGGCGCTCGTGGCCGCCGCGCGCCGCCCTGCTCGCGGTGCTCGCCTACTTCGGCTGGCGCCACCTCGCCGACCCCGAGTACGGCAGCATCTTCTCGGGGATCACGTTGGGGGTGCACGAGCTGGGACACGTGGTCTTCGGCCCCCTCGGCGCCTGGCCCGGGATCGCGGGCGGGAGCATCGTACAGGTCGCCGCGCCCCTCGCGCTGGCGTACGGCTTCCTGCGCCAGCGGGACTACTTCGCCATCGCCGTGGCGGGGGCCTGGGAAGGGATGAGCCTCTCGAACCTGGCCACCTACGTCGCCGACGCGCGCGCGCAGGAGCTCCCCCTGGTCAGCCCCTTCGGGGGCGACCCGGTGCACGATTGGAACTACCTCCTCTCGAGCGTCGGGATGCTGCGGCAGGACCTGCTGCTCGCGTGGTGGGTGCGCCTCGGGGCCCTCGGGGTGCTCGCCGGATCGGTCGCGTTCGGCGTGTGGCTCTGCGTCAGGATGGGCCGGAGCCGGCCGGCGGCCTCCTAGCCGCGCGCTCGCTCTCCATCCACTCCGTCCACTCGGCATCGGCCGCTCCGACGGTCACCTTCTGCTGCCACCGCACCAGCGGCAGCCGGATGAGGTGCGGCTCCGCGGCGAGCTTCTCGACCCACCGCTCGTCCGAGAGCCGCGCGTGCGCCAGCCCGAGGTCCGCGAACCGCCGGGAGGCGCGATCGAGCAGCGCCTCGACGCCGAAGCGCTGGGCGAAGCGTCGCAGCTCGCCGGGCGACGCGGCGCGCTCGTCCAGGTCCACGAAGTGCGTCTTGATCCGCCGTTCCGCGAAGAACCGCAGCGCCGCGCGGGTCTCCGCGCTCTTCCGGACCCCGAACACCTGCACCTCCATCGCGCCCCTCCCTTCGACGGGCCAATCTAGCGGCGAGGCGCTACTTTGGACGGTGATGCGCGCCATGCTTCTCGACGCGCCCGGACGGGCGCTGCGGCCCGCCGAGATCCCCCGGCCCATTCCGGGCGCGGGACAGCTCCTGCTGCGCGTCCGCGCCTGCGGCGTGTGCCGGACCGACCTGCACGTCGTCGACGGCGAGCTCCCCGATGCGGCGTTCCCCCTCGTCCTCGGCCACGAGATCGTGGGGACGGTCGTCGCGGCGGGCCCCGGCGCATCTCGCCACCGTCCCGGCGACCGCGTCGGGGTGCCGTGGCTCGCGTGGACCTGCGGGGAGTGCCGGTACTGCCGCGGCGGCCAGGAGAACCTCTGCGCGCACGCCCGGTTCACGGGGTATCACGTCCCCGGCGGGTACGCCGACTTCACCGTCGCCGACGAGCGCTTCTGCTTCCCGCTCCCCGACGACTTCGACGACGCCGCCGCCGCGCCCCTCCTCTGCGCCGGCCTCATCGGCTGGCGCGCACTCGCGGCGGCCGGGGACGCGCAGCGGCTCGGCCTCTACGGGTTCGGCGCGGCGGCGCACATCGTGGCCCAGATGGCCCGCCACCAGGGGCGGCGCGTGTTCGCCTTCACCAAGCCGGGCGACGCCGCGGGCCAGGCGTTCGCCAGGGAGCTGGGCGCCGAGTGGGCGGGCGGCTCCGACGCCCCGCCACCCGAGGAGCTGGACGCGGCGATCATCTTCGCGCCCGTGGGCTCGCTCATCCCCGCGGCGCTGCGCGCGGTGGCGCGCGGCGGCACCGTCGTGTGCGCGGGGATCCACATGAGCGAGATCCCCGCGATGCCCTACAGCATCCTCTGGGGGGAACGGGTGGTGCGGTCGGTCGCGAACCTGACGCGCCGCGACGGCGAGGAGTTCCTGCGGATCGCCCCCGACGCGGGGGTGCGGTCGGCAGTGGAACGCTTCCCCCTCTCGGCCGCCAACGAGGCACTCGCGCGCCTGCGCGCCGGGACCCTGCGAGGCGCCGCGGTGCTGGTGCCGGAGCCGGAGGCCGCGTGACCCCCTGGACCGGTCGGCTCATCTTCCTGAACGTGGCGGTGTTCCTCCTCACCGCCTGGAACCCGATGGCCGCGGCGCCGCTCGTGCTGGTGCCGGCGTTCATCCCGTACCGCCCGTGGACGGTGATCACCTACATGTTCGTCCACGCCGGCTTCGGGCACATCTTCTTCAACATGCTGGCGCTGTACTTCTTCGGGCCGCAGGTCGAGCTCCGGGTCGGCGGCAGGTCCTTCCTCGGCCTCTATCTGGTGAGCGGCCTCGCGGGCGCCCTCCTGTCCGGCCTCACCCCGTACGCGCACATCGTCGGCGCCTCCGGCGCGGTGTTCGGCGTGATGCTCGCGTTCGCCCGCTACTGGCCCCACGCGCGCATCTACATCTGGGGCGTGCTGCCGGTCGAAGCGCGGGTGCTGGTGGTGATCATGACCGTGATCTCCATCTGGAGCGTCCGCACCGGGGCCCAGTCGGGCGTCGCCCATTTCGCGCACCTCGGCGGGTTCGCCGGCGGGTATCTCTTCCTCCGCGTGATGGAGAAGCGGTCCCCCGCCGCGCGCTTCCGTGCCAAGGTGGCCCCCGTCCCGTCCTCCCGCCCCTCCGAGGGCGACCTCGAACGCTGGCGCCGGATCGACGCGGCGGCGCTGCACCCGGTGAACCGGGAGGAGTTGGAGCGGATCATGGCCCGGATCGCGACGGGCGGCGCCGGGATCGTCACCCCGGGGGAGCGGGAGTTCCTGGATCGCTTCAGCGCCCGCTGACGAATCCTCCGGCCCGGTGCCTCCGTAGGGGACCGGCGGGGCGGCACCGCGCCGCCCGCCGTGAGCCAGGACGAGCCGAGGCCCCCGATGCGCATCCCGCTGCAGTCCTTGATGGCCGCCGGCGCGCTGCTGCTGGCGCCCGCCGCGCTCCACGCCCAGGACGCCGATGACCCCGGCACGGACCGACCGCCGGGCCACTGGGCCCTCAACCTCACCATCGGCGGCACCGGCCTCAGCATCGGCAATTCCGCGCGGGTGAACGGCCTCCGGATCAACTGGAGCGACCGCGGCCTCGAGCGCGTCAACGGGATCAACCTCACGCTCTGGCGCCCCGACAAACACCTCAGCGGCACCATCAACGGCGCCGCCATCGGCATCGTCGGGCCTGGCGCGGACGAGATCAACGGCCTCGCGCTGGGTCTCGGGGGGACGGTGACCGGGCGCCGGATGCGGGGCGTCTCCATCGCCGGGCTCGGGGTCGTCTCCGAGGGCGGGATCTCGGGCATCGCCCTCTCGGGTCTCGGGACGGTGTCGCAGGGCCCGATGTCCGGCATCGCGATCGCGGGACTGGGCGCCGTCTCCGAAGGGAGCATCACCGGCTTCGCCGCGTCGGGGCTCGGCACCGTCGCGCAGGGCGGCCTGACGGGCGTCGGCCTGAGCGGCCTCGCCGTGGTCACGCAGGGCGACCTCAAATGGCTCTCCATCGCCGGTCTCGCGACCGTGGCGCAGGGGGACATCACCGGCCTCACCGTGAGCGGGCTCGCGACAGTGGCACAGGGGCGCGTGCGGGGGATCAGCCTCAACGGCCTCGCGCTCGTGGCCGAGGACGAGGTCTCCGGCGCCGCGCTCGGCGGCATCGCCGTGGTGAGCCAGCGCGCGATCTCCGGGCTGGCGGCGAGCCTCTACAAGATCGAGTCGCCCCGCATCGCCGGGATCAGCATCTGCACCTACCTCCGCTCCCGCTCCGTCTCCGGGCTCGGCGTGGGGCTGGCGTACAACTACGTCCGCGGCACCTTCATCGGGCTCCAGATCGGCCTCGTCAACGACACCCGCGTCCTCAAGGGCGTCCAGCTCGGCCTGGTGAACATCGCCCGCAACAACCACGGCCTGGCGCGCGTCCTCCCGATCCTGAACGCGCATCTATAGCCCGCGGCCCGGACCGCCAGGCGAGGGGCGCCGGGACCGCCTGAGTGGGCCGCCCCGGCGCCCCCTGGCATTCCCGAGCACGGGATTTGCTACGCGAATAGTCGGATAACCGCCCATGACCGCGACCCATCTCGGCCCCTCAGCGCACGCGCTCCCCGGCGAACGCCTCGTCCGCGTGGGCTGTCCCGCGCACAACTGCGGCGGGCGCTGCCTCCTCGTCGCGCACGTGAAGGACGGCCGCATCGTGCGGCTCGAGGGGGACGATCGCCCGGACGACACCCCCGCCGATCCGCAGCTCCGCGCCTGCACGAGGGGCCGGGCGTACCTGCGCCGCCAGTACCATCCCGACCGCCTGCTGTATCCGCTGCGGCGGGTGGGTCCGCGGGGCGCGGGGCGGTGGGCGCGCATCTCCTGGGACGAGGCGCTCGACCTCGTCGCCGGGGAGATGCGGCGGGTGCGGGAGACGTACGGCCCCGGCGCCCTCTTCGTCCCCTACGGCACGGGGAGCTACAGCCAGCTCAACGGCTCGCAGGTCGCGCGCCGGCTGATGAACCTCACCGGCGGCTGCCTCGGCATCTGGAACAGCTACAGCTGGGCTGCCATCAACGTCGCGACGCCCACCGTGTACGGCACGCTGCAGACCGGCAACCAGCGCCAGGACTGGCTCAACTCCCGCTACATCCTGCTGTGGGGGTGGAACCCGGCGGAGATGCGGGACGGCACCAACAGCGACTGGTTCGTGAAGCTGGCGCGGGAGCGGGGGGCGCGCACCGTCTGCATCGACCCGCGGATGAGCCCGAGCGCCGTGAGCCTCGCCGACGAGTGGATCCCCATCCGGCCCGGCACCGACGCCGCGATGATGACGGCGATGGCGCACGTGATGATCACGGAAGGACTGGTCGACGCCGGCTTCGTGCGGACCCACTGCGTCGGCTTCGACGCGTCGCAGATGCCCGCCGGGTGCGACGGAGAGGAGAGCTACCGCGACTACGTGCTCGGCACGCGGGACGGCGTGCCGAAGACGCCGGAATGGGCGGAGCGGATCACCACGGTGCCGCGCGCGACGATCGCACGGATCGCCCGCGAGTACGCCACGACGAAGCCCGCGATGCTCTACCAGGGATACGGGATGCAGCGCCGGGCGTTCGGCGAGCAGGTGGTCCGGGCGGGGTGCGTCCTCGCGGCCCTCACCGGCAACGTGGGAATACCCGGCGGCTGGGCGAGCGGTCTCGCGAACCAACCGGACGGCGGCTGCGGCTGGTACGTCTTCCCCGCCGGGGAGAACCCCGTGAAGGCGAGCATCCCCGTCTTCCTCTGGGCGGAGGCGGTGCTCCGGGGGAAGGGGATGGGCGCCGAGCACGGGGTGCAGGGCGCCGAGCGGCTCGCCAGCGACATCAAGCTCATCTACGCCGTCGCGACCAACTGCCTCGTCAACCAGCACGCCAACATCAACCGCTCGGTGGAGATCCTCCGCGACGAGTCGAAGGTGGAGTTCCTCGTCGTGCAGGACCAGTTCCTCACCTCCACCGCGCGCTACGCCGACGTGGTGCTGCCCGCGTGCACGCAGTTCGAGACGTGGGGCGTCGAGGACGGGTGGAAGTACGGCGAGGAAGTGCTGCTGATGCCGAAGCTGGTGGAGCCACCGGGGGAGGCGAAGAGCGACTACCGGATCGGGGCCGAGATCGCGGAGCGGCTCGGCGCGGGCGCGGCCTTCACCGAGGGGCGCGACGAGCGGGGCTGGGTGGAGTGGTGCCTCGACGAGTACCGCCGCACCCGGTTCCCCGACCTGCCTTCGCTCGACGCATTCGAGGCCTCCAATGCCGGCCTCCACGTGAAGCCCGTCACGCGACCCGCGGTGGCGTTCGCGGACTTCCGGCGCGACCCCGAGGGCCATCCCCTCGACACGCCATCGGGGAGGATCGAGATCTTCTCGAAGGCGTTGCGGGACCTCGGCCGGCCCGACGCGATCCCGGCGGTGCCGAAGTACATCGAGGAGTGGGAAAGCCCCTTCGGGCCGGAGGCGGCGCGGTTCCCCCTCCAGGCGATCGGCCACCACACGCTGCACCGCGTGCACTCCACCCACGACAACAACGACTGGCTGGCGGAGGCGTTCCCGCAGCGCGCCTTCCTCAATCCCCTCGACGCGGCGCCGCGGGGCATCGCCGACGGCGACGCGGTGAAGGTGTGGAACGACCGTGGCGCCACGGTGCTCCCCTGCCGGCTCACCCAACGGGTGATGCCGGGCGTGGTGGACATCCCCGAGGGCGCGTGGTGGGCGCCCGACGCCGCTGGCGTGGACCACGGGGGCAACATCAACGTCCTGACGAGCGAGCGGTGGACGCCCCTCGCCTTCGGCACCGCGCAGCACACCGCGATGGTGCAGGTGGAGCGGGCCTGACGTGGGCGCGCGCTACGCGTTCCGCTTCGATCAGTCCGCCTGCTCGGGCTGCAAGACCTGCCAGGCGGCGTGCAAGGACCGGCACGGCCTCCCCGTCGGCGTGCTGTGGCGTCGCGTCTACGAGGTGGCGGGGGGCGGCTGGGAGCGCGTCGGGGAGGCGTGGCACTCCGATGCGTTCGCCTATCATCTCTCCCTCGCCTGCAATCACTGCGCGGAGCCAATCTGCGCCGAGGTCTGCCCAACGGGAGCCATCGTCCGCGGCGACGACGGCCTCGTCCGCATCGACCGGGAGACGTGCGTCGGCTGCCGCTACTGCGCGTGGGCGTGCCCATACGGCGCCCCGCAATTCGACGAGCGCAGCGGCACGATGACCAAGTGCGACCTCTGCGCCGCCGACCTCGCCGCCGGCCGTCCGCCGGCGTGCGTATCCTCGTGCCCGATGCGCGCCCTCGAGCTCGTCACCATCGAGGACGGAGCCGACGCGGCGGGCGCGGCCACCTTCCCGCTCCCCGACCCGGCGCTCACGTCCCCCGGCCTCGTCGTCGTGCCGCACCGCGACGCGCCACGCGCGGGGCCGCGGACGGCGCGCGTCGCCAATCGCGAGGAGGTCGCGCCGTGACCGAACGGCCCCTCGTCGCCTTCACGCTCCTCGCGCAGGCCGCCGTCGGCGCGTTCATCACGCTGGGAGCGGTCGAGTCCTTCGCACACGGGCTGACCGCCCACCCCGGGGCGCTGGCCCTGACCGGCGGGATGCTGGCGGCCATCGGCCCGGCCATGAGCCTTGCGCTGCTCGTCTCCCTCCTCCATCTCGGCGCGCGGGGCGCCGCCTGGCGCGCGCTCGCCAACCTCCGCACCTCGTGGCTGAGCCGCGAGATCCTGCTGGGGCTGCTCTTCGCCGGAGGGGCGACGCTCCTGGCCGTGCTGCGCTCCGTGGGGGCGACGTCCGGGAGACCGCTGGAAGCCCTGGCGGCGGCGGCCGCTCTCTGCGGCGTCGCCATGGTCTACGCGATGAGCCGGGTCTATCGCCTGCGGACGGTGCCCGGATGGGACACGCCCCGGACCACCGTGTCGTTCTTCTCCAGCGCGCTCCTTCTCGGCACGCTGGCCGTCGGGGCGGGACTGGCGCTCCTCCCCGGCGTCCCCGCCGAGCCGCTCGCGGGTCCGCTGCGGTGGATCGGCGCCGGTGCCGCCGTCGGCCTGGGAGCGGAATTCGCCCTCTCCGGGCGTGGCCGATACGGTGCCGTCCGCCGCGGGCTGCTCCTCGCGTCCCTCACCCTCTGCGCGGCGACGCTCGCCGCCCCCGGCCGCGCAACCCCGGCCCTCGCCCCCGCGTTCGCGCTGGCCCTCGCGGCACAGGTCCTGGGTAGGTATCTGTTCTATGTGGACGGACCCCGGAGGGAACTCTGAAAGCCCCGAAGAAGACGCTCGTGCCGATCGACCTCAAGAAGCTCGCGGCGCTGGCCAAGCGGAACGCCGAGAAGGCGACCAAGGAATCGACCGACGCGAACAAGAAGGCGCGCCAGTTCGACGACACTCTGCAGAAGCGCTACAACGATTCGGAGGAGCGGGAGCGGTTCTTCAAGGAGATGCAGAAGCGGGAGTTCTAGGTCACAGCGGCCCCGCACCCGCGGGGCCGTGTCGTATCCAGGCCCTACTCGGGCGCCGGGACCCACACCGTGACTCCATCGAACCGCCCGGCGACGATGAGGCCCAGCCGTGACGCCAGCCCCGCCGGATCCGCTTCCGGCTCTTCCGGGTTCACAAAACTCACCACCGCGCCGTGTGTGCTCCGCAGACGATCCCCGAAGGCCCGCATCGTGACGGCGTCGAGGCTCGTCGGCAGCAGCCACGAGCGCCGCCCGGTGGCGAACCAGACGTCCGCCGGGCTGTTCGTGTACAGCCGGTGGGCCGCGCCGTCGCTGCGGAGCCAGCGCACCAGCTCCGACTCACGCCACTCCACCCCGGCGTAGCCCCAGCCTCCCTCGCGTGCCTCGCGCACCGTGATCGCCGTCTGCCACGCGGACGCCGCGAGCCACGCGATCGCGATCCCCCCACCGATCCACCGCGCCATCCGTCCGGCGTCGCGCCACACGGTCGCGGCAGCGGCCGCCACCGCCAGGGACCCGAAGGCCATCAGCGGGGAGAGGAGCCGCTCGTCGAAGGGGATGCTCGCGTCGGCGAAGAGTCGCGAGACGACGACGAGCCCGGCATAGGACACGGTGCCGATCGCCAGTGCCAGGAAGAAGCCGCGCTCCTTCCGCGCCGCCAACCACAGCAGCCAGCAGGCGGCCGCAGCCACGGCGAGCGCCCCCACCGTACGCAGTGCCGGCGCCTCGATGCCCGGAGCGAGCCAGGTCGCGAGCGTGGTCCAGCCCTCCCGGAAGGTGGGCACGAAGCCTCCCGTGAGACCGAAGGTGCGGACGTCCGCCGACTCCGCGCGCGCGCGCAGCGCCCACGCCCCCTGCACGAGCGCGGTCGGCGCGAACGCGAGCACCGCACGCGCGAGGCGCCGCCGCCATCCGCCGGGGCCCGCCAGCGCCCACACCGCCGCTGCCGCGCCGAGCGCGACGCCGGCGTACCGCACCAGTCCCGCCAGCGCCGCGGCGCTGCCGTAGATGAGGGGACGCTCCCGCATCCGGAGCATCAGCGCCAACGTCACCACGAGGAGCGCGAGGAAGAGCGGCTCGCTCAGCACCCGAAGGTGGTCGAGTGTGAAGGCCGGCGACGCGAACGCAAGCGCGCCCGCCAGCACGGCGGCGAGGGTGCCGGCGGTGAGCCCCGCCAACCACGTCGCAAGCCCCACGGCGGCCGCCGCGGAGATCGCCTCGACGACGCGCGCGGTCTGGATGGGGTCCGCACCGAGCGCGACGGGGCCGGCGAGCGCCAGCGAGAACCCCGGCGGGAAATGACCCAGGGACTCCGTGCCGTCGGCGTCGTCCCAGGCCCCCTCGGGGATCCTGAACGCGCCCGTCCGCGCGAACGACTCCGCGGCGCCGAGGTAGCTCATCGCGTCGGGGTCGAGGCCGGGACCGGGCGGACGAGTGATCCAGAGGACCGCGGCGAAGGCCGCGGCGGCGAATCCGAACGGGAGGAGAAGGCGGGGCAGTCGCATCGCGACCGTCAAGCTACACATCCGACCGGCGAGCGACAGCGCCCGCGCCAGACCCTCGCGGCGGGAGCGCGCCAGCCGCGCAAGCGAGGCTTCCCGGGCCGGCTACTCTTCCCAGGGGAGGCCGGGTCTCCCGAAGTGCCCGTAGTTCGTGGTGCGCCGGTAGATGGGGCGCAGCAGGCCGAGCCGCTCGATGATGGCGGCGGGCCGAAAGTCGAAGGTGCGGACGTACGCCTCCGCCGCGCGCTGGTCGCCCGCGCCGAAGGTCTGCACGAGCACCGACATCGGCTGCGCCACGCCGATCGCGTACGCGACCTGCACCTCGGCGCGATGGGCGATCCCCTGCTTCACCACCTCGCGGGCGACGAAACGGCAGAAGTACGCCCCGCTCCGGTCCACCTTCGAGGGGTCCTTTCCGCTGAAGGCGCCGCCGCCGTGACGCGCCATGCCGCCGTAGCTGTCCACGATGATCTTCCGGCCGGTCACGCCGCAGTCGGCCGAGGGGCCGCCCTCCACGAAGCTGCCGGAGGGATTCACCGTGACGGCCTCGGGCCGCACTGCCCACGCGCCGAGCGCGCGCGGCACCAGCGTGCCCCGCACCCACGCCCCGATCGCCGCTTGGTCGGTCCCCGCGGCGTGCTGGGTCGAGACGAGGACGTGGGCGACCCGCTGCGGCGTCCCGTCCTCGTACTCCACCGCGACCTGCGTCTTGCCGTCGGGGCGGAGCCAGGGCACCTCGCCCGCCTTCCGCGCCGCGGCCAGCCCGCCGGAGAGGCGGTGCGCCAGCAGGATGGGCAGGGGCATCAGCTCCGGCGTCTCGTCCGTCGCGTAGCCGAACATCATCCCCTGGTCGCCGGCGCCCTGCTCCTTGGCGTCCGCCGCCGCCGCGCCCTTCCCCTTCTTCCGCACCGCCGCGTCGATCTCCTGCGCCTGCGCGGTGAGGAAGTCGAGGATCTCCACCCCGTCGGCGTTGAACGGCTCGCGCCGGTCGGTGTAGCCGATCTCCCGGAGCGCCGCGCGCGCCACCGCCTTGGCGTCCACAGTCGCGCCGGAGGTGATCTCCCCCGCCAGCACCAGCCAGCCCCGCTTCGCGAGCACCTCGCACGCCACGTGCGCCTGCGCATCCTGCGCGAGGTGGGCATCGAGCACCGAATCGGCGACGAAGTCGCACACTTTGTCGGGGTGGCCCTCGCACACCGATTCCGACGTGAAGACGTAGTTCCCCTGCAGCCCTGCCATCGTCCGCTCCGCACGCGGCGCCGGCCGCCGCGATCGATTGCCTGGTGTCCCACCCCCGGAAACACCGCGGCCCCCGACTCGTCATCGCGGGGGCCGTGCACCGCGACTTAGAAGGACAGCCCGGATCGCTCCGGCGCGCGGCCCTTCAAGTCGGGGAAATCGCCGCGCACGCGAACCCTACCCGGTCTCCGTTCCGGGAACAAGGGGCGCCGCAATTCGGCGTTCGGTCCCCTCCGGTACCGCGGTGGCCCCGCCCGCGTGGCCCCGCCGGAGCACGCCCTTCGGCACCAGCCGCGAGGCCAGCAGCACCACCAGCACCACGGCGTACCGCGTCGGCCGGGTGATGTCCTTCTTCTGCGACCAGGTGAAGTGCACGATCCCCGCGAGCGCCGTCACGTAGAGGAGCGCGTGGAGCGACACCCACCGCTTGCCGAGGCGCCGCACCCAGCCGCGCGTGGACGTGACCGCGAGCGGAATGAGCGTCAGGAGCCCCGTGAAGCCGACGGTGATGTACGGCCGCTTCGCGATGTCCTTGACGATCGTGTGCCAGTCGAAGAACTGGTCGAGGACGAGGTACACGAGGAAGTGGAGCGCGAGGTACGTGAAGGCGAAGAGACCCAGCATCCGCCGCACCGATTGCAGCCGGTTCCACCCGGTAAGGCGGCGGAGCGGCGTCACCGCAAGCGTCGCGGTGATGAAGGTGATGCCCCATATCCCCGTGCGGTGGGTGAGGTCCTTGATGGGCTCCGCCGCCAGCCGGCCGGTCAGGGCGTCGAAGACCATCACGGCGAGGGGGACGAGGCAGAGCACGAAGAGCGCGGGCTTCAGGAGGCGGACGTCCCCGCGTCCCGTGTCTCCCCTCACCTCTCACCCCTCACTTCCTCACGCTCCTTCACGCTAGAAGTTCCGTCTCAAGTCCATTCCGGCGTACAGCGGGGCGACTTGATCCCCATATCCGTTGAACGGGAGCGTCGGCCGCCGCAAGAACTCCCCGATCCGCCGCTCGCGCGCCTGGCTCCAGCGCGGATGGTCCACCGCGGGGTTCACGTTGGCGTAGAAGCCGTACTCGTCCGGCGCCGAGATCGCCCAGGTGTTCTGCGGCTGGGTGCGCACGAACCGGATCCGTACGATCGCCTTGATGCCCTTGAAGCCGTACTTCCACGGCACCACCAGGCGCAACGGCGCGCCATTCTGGTTGGGGAGCGCGCGGCCGTAGAGCCCCGTCACCATCAACGTGAGGGGGTGCATCGCCTCGTCCATCCGCAGCCCCTCGACGTACGGCCACGGGAGCACGCCGCTGCGCTCTCCCGGCATCCGGTCGGGGGCGTAGAGGGTGGTGAACTCGACGAATCGCGCCTGCGCCGTC
>JADGQW010000218.1 GCA_017881505.1 Gemmatimonadales bacterium | reverse complement strand
ACAGCGTGCCGCGGACGAGGTCCGTCCAGAAGTTGCCGATGCGCCCCGCCGAGCGGCGCGAGAGCCCCCGGGCGAGCGCGACCGCCACCGCGACGCCCGTGGCGGCCGAGGTGAAGTTGTGGAATGCGAGTTGCATCATCTGCGAGAGGTATGACATCACCGTCTCGCCGGTGTATGACTGCCAGTTGGTGTTCGTGGTGAAGGAGGCCGCGGTCTCGAACGCCTGTCGGTCCGGGACGGCCGCCCGGTCGAACGGGTTGAGCGGCAGATGCCCCTGGAGGCGGAGCGCGATGTAGGTCACCAGCATGGACACCGCGCTGAAGAGCAGCACCCCGGTCGCGTAGCGCGTCCAGTGCTGGTCCTCCTCGGGGTCCACGCCGCAGGCCCGGTAGATCACGCGCTCGACCGGTGCGAGGAACCGGATCGAGCCGTCGAAGACGCGGAGGAGGTAGACCCCGAGCGGCTTCGTGACGGCGAGGACCACCGCGCCGAAGAGGAGGATCTGGAGCCAGCCGTTCGCCGTCATCAGAACTTCTCGGGGCGCACGAGCGAGTAGACGAGGTACATGAGCACCAGGGCCGCGAGGATCCCCGCCACGACCGATTCGAGGCTCACGGCCGGTCCTCTCCCTCGGCGCCGCCCCGGCCCAGCCGCTTGCACACTTCCACGTAGCCGATCATCAGGGCGTAGAAGGCCACCGTCCCCAGGATGTAGATCGCGTCACGCATCGCGCCTCCGGCCGTTCGGGGGCACTGAGGGCTCCAGCGGACGCGCCGCTGGGCGGATCGGTACCCCGAGGTGGGGCACCTTACCGGGAACGGGGTTAGGGCGGGCTTTGAGGGGGCGTGGCGGGTGTTAGGAAAGTGCTGGGGGAGATGCGCCGAGGGCCCCTGCACGAGGGGCCCTGGGAAGAGGTGCCGGGCGGATTCGAACCGCCGAATAGAGGTTTTGCAGACCTCTGCCTTACCACTTGGCTACGGCACCGTGGGGGGAGGAAGTTCGCACCCGGCCAGGGCTTTCTCAAGCGCCCGGCGCCGCCCCTCGACGGCTACTTCTGCGGTGCGTCGGTGCGCGTCTCCCGCTCCGCCTGCTCCCAGTCCTGCAACGCTCCCCCGTCCTGGCGGCCCCGCCCCTCGTACAGCTCATACGCACGCCGGGCGACCTGCGGTGTCCTGTCGACCGGAGTCGCGGCGACCGCCGATTGCCTGTGCCACCTGATCAGCGCGACCTTCACCACTTCGTTCACGACGAGGCACGAGACCGCCGCATAGCCGAACAGCGCCAGCGCCTGCCCCCACGGCACCGGCGCGAGTCCCGGAAGACCGACGAACGTCACGGAGGTGCCGACGAGCGTTTCCGCGATGACGGCCGTCACCACGAGCTTGCTCGGCATCGTCGTCCAGAACCAGCGGCGCTCGCGCGCGGACACGATGGAGAGCGCGGCGAAGTAGAGCAGCGTCAGGAAGCTGAAGGTGGTGAGCGCACGGTCGTTGCCGGCCAGGCCGAACCGCGTCCAGCCGAGCCGCAGGGCCAGGAGCGCCTCCGCGACCATCAACGTGCCCAGCACCGCGGACACGGCGATCAGGTGCCCGATGTTCCACGTCTCCGGCGTCCGGGACGGTCGCACGCGATCGGTGGCAAGGGAGATCTTCGCGAAGTCCGTGATGAAGACCAGCAGCAGCATCGCGAAGGCCGAGATGACGAACCTGCCGGTCGCCACGAACGCGATGGCCACGAACGCCGTCTTGAGGATCGTCCGGCTGATCTTGTTGACGATGTACGTGAGGATGCGCTGGTAGATCGTCCGCCCCTGCTCGACCAACGCCACGATGTTGGTCAGACCGGGCTCGGTGAGCACCACGCTGGCGGCGCCCTTGGCCACGTCGGTCGCGCTGCTGACCGCGATGCCGACTTCGGCCTGGCGCAGCGCCGGTGCATCGTTGACCCCGTCCCCCGTCATGCCGGTCACGTGCCCGGCGGCCTGCAGGTGCTTCACGACGGTGTACTTGTCCTCCGGGAACACCTCGGCCAACCCGTCGGCGCCCGCGAGCAGGTCCACCGCGGCATCGCCCGCGGCCTTCAGGTCGGCCATGCGCCGGATCACCGGCAGCCCGACGCCGCGCGCGATCTCCGTGGCGACCGGCAGCGCGTCGCCGGTGAGCATCTTCACCGGAACGCCCAGGGCCCGGAGCTCGGCGATCAGCTGCCTGGCATCAGGCCGGGGCGGATCATAGAGCGACACCAGGCCGACCAATGTGGGCGTGCCCGTCTCGGGGCCGCGCGCCACCGCCAGCGTCCGATATCCCTGCGCCGCGGATTCACCGACGCGCGCCTCCAGGGCATCGAGCGCCGCCGCCGGCAGCCCGCACGCCTCGGCGACGCTCCGCACGGCCCCCTTCATCACGCGCAGCCGCTGCCCGCCCTGCTCGACCACGGCCTCCGTCCGCCGGTTCTGCGCGTCGAACGGCGCGAAGGAGACGGGCGTGACCGGGGGCCTGCCGTCGAAACTGTGCCGCTCCCGCGCGGCGGCCAGGAGCGCAAGGTCGAGCGGATCCTGGTCGGACTCCTGCGACGCGACCGCGCCGGCGAACAGCACGTCGGACTCCGTCGCCTGCTCCAGCGGGATCACGCCGGTGACGGCCAGCTGGTTCATCGTGATCGTGCCGGTCTTGTCCACGCACAGCACGTCCATCGTCGCGGCGTCCTCCGCCGCGCTGAGACGGGTGACCAGCACGCCGCGTTTCGCCAGTTCCTTCGACCCGACGGCCATCGCGACGGTGAACATGACGGGCAGGGAGAGCGGTATCGCGCTCATCAGGAGGATGAGCACGAGCGGGACCATCTCGAGGAGCGACGTGCCCCGCACCAGGGACATGACGACCACCACGCCCAGGAGCACGCCGACCACGAGGAAGAGCCAGCGGACGATCTTGGCCACCACCGCATCGATGTGGAGCTTGGGACGCGCCTCCTGCACGAGCTCGGTGGTGCGCCCGAAGTACGTCTTCGCCCCCGTGAGGATGACCACGCCATTGCCTTCGCCCCGGCGGACGACCGATCCCGACGAGAGCACCTGGCCGGCGGTCATATCGACATCCTTCGACTCGCCGGTGAGGGCCGACTGATCGACGCTCAGCGCGCCGGTCAGGAGCTTGACGTCCGCGGGGATGATGTCGCCCGGGCGCACCCGGACGATGTCGCCCGGCACCAGCTCCCGCGCCGGGACGACCTGCCAGCTCGCCTCCCGCAGCACGCGCGAGCTGACCTGCAGCCGCCGCCGCAGCGTCTCGACGACGCCCGCGGCCCGCCGCTCCTGCACGAAGCTCACGACGGCATTGACGAGCAGCAGGGTACTCACCACCGCGAGGTCCGAGTACTTCCGCAGGACGGCCGACAGCACGACGATCAACTCGAGCATCCACGCCGACAGGCCCCAGAACTTCCCGAGGAACGCCCGGACCGGGTGCTCCTTGTGCACGGCCACTTCGTTGAAGCCGTGCGCCTTCCGGCGGATCTCCACTTCCGCCTGCGTGAGCCCGGCGTCGGGGTTCACGCGAAGCGCCACGAGCGCGTCGGCGACCGACGCGGAGGTGAGGTCCGGGGGCGTCGCGGGGTCCGGCTGAGCGGGCGCCGGCGGGGTATCGGATGTCGGTGGGGTCGCAGGCATCGTGGACATCTCCTCAGCCCATCACGCATCACCCTTCATTGCCGCGTCCAGGAAGCTCTTCAGGTCCGTGGCGTTCAGCTCGGGCTCGCCGGGGGAGAGGTTGTCGAGGAGCCCCGCGTCGAGCCGCTTCTCGAGATCGTGCACCAGGTAGAAGAGGTGCTCGAAGTCGTCGATGACGTAGAGGAGCGGCTGGTAGTGGTGGATCTCGAAGTACTGGTTGACCATCCACTCCGTCTGCGCCGGGAAGCGCTGCACCGCCGGCGAGTCCACGCAGTGGGCGATCTCGCCGAAGCTCGAGAGGAGCCCGCTCCCGTAGGCGCGGCA
>JADGQW010000217.1 GCA_017881505.1 Gemmatimonadales bacterium | reverse complement strand
ATCACGGTGACTCGTCCAGCGACCTCGACCAGCAGGGTGTCGGGAGCGCGATCCGTCTGGGGTACCATCAGGAGCAACGCGACGAGCAGGTGCATGGGGCCCCTTCCTGATACCTCTACCCGCCCGAGTAGATGGGGGAGATGACGACCCGGTCGCCCTCCGTGAGGGCGTCGTGCGCGCTCACGGCCTTGCCGTTGCGTGTGACGATGGAGGGCCGGTCCGCCAGCCCCACGCGGGCCAGGAGCTGGCCCGCGGTGGTCGGGTCCGGGACGGAGAGGGCCCGCTCCGAGAACCCCGCCGCGTAGGCGTGGGGGCCGATGACCTTGACCGTCACCGTCATGTCAGGCTGGCGTACCGCGCGGCCGCCTCCGCCTCGCGGGAAAGGCCGAGCTTCGCCAGCGTCGCCTTCGTCGGGATGCCCCGGCGGTCGTAGCCGCGCTGGTCGTAGTAGTGCTGGAGGAGCTGGTCGTACTTGTCCGCGTCCAGGTACATGTGGGCGATCGGACCCTCGGTGTCGGCGTTCGCATGGTCGAACCACACGGCCGGCGGGTAGTCGTCCTGGCGCGTCGCGTTCGGGAATTCGCGGACGTAGTGGAGCTTCAGCATGGCGTAGACGCGATCCGCGAGGGCCCACATGTCGTCCAGGGTCCAGTGCAGGCCGGTGACGAGGTTGAAGTAGGTGGGATAGTGCTCGAGCTCCCAGCCGACCTCGATCCAGGGGAACCGGCACGCGACGATGGACTCGAACATCCCGCCGCGGATGCGCTGCAGCTCGATGACCTTGGCGGCCTTGTCGGCGCCGTAGGAGCCCCGCGTGGAATGCTTCAGCTCGAAGGTGATGATCCACGCCTCGCGGTGGTGCGCGCCGATGCCCGCGACGCCGAACGCCAGCGCCATCCCCGGGATGAACTTGCAGTTGTAGGCCGCCACCTCGAGGCCCTTCACCTGCATCGCGTACGCCTCGGAGCCGTGCCCGAACGCGCGCGCCATCCGCAGGCTGCCGTCGGCGAGGAGGTTGCCCACCTCCCCCTCGCGGAGCGCAGCCATGCGCAGCAGCTCCTTCGCCCGCTCGGCGTCGCCGAACTTGAAGTCCCCCCGTGTCGCGCCGTGCTCGATGGCGTCGGCGTAGAAACCGAGGGTGCAGCCGGCCGACATCGTGTCGATGCCGTAGTCGTCGCAGAGGTAGTTGAGCGAGCCGACCTGGTCGAGATCGAAGACATCGAGGTTCGCGCCGAGGAGGCCGATGTTCTCGTAGTCCAGCTCGGACTCGTGGCCTTCCCGGTCGTGGATGGTGATGCCGCAGCGCATCGTGCAGGTCGGGCAGCCGTACGTCGCGACGCGCGCCTCGTCGAGGCGCTGGCCGTCGATCTTCCACGCTGCGGCGTGGCTCGTCTTGCGGAAGTTGTGCACCGGGAGCGCCGCCACCTCGTTGCACCAGGCGAGCACGCCGTCGGTGCTCTGGCGCGACCACCCCGAGTCCTGGTCCTTCTGGTGCACCGCCTTGAGGTCCGCCGTGCCGACGGCCTTCATCCCCGCCGGGTCGGCCTGCGGGATAGGCTTGGTGCCCTTCACGACGATGGCCTTGAGGAGCTTGGAGCCCATCACCGCGCCGATGCCGGGCCGGCCGCCGGAGCGCCCCTCCATGCTGCGGATGGTGGCGTAGCGGACGCCGTTCTCGCCCCCCTGGCCGATGTTCAGGACCCCGACGCCCTTGCCGTACTTCGCGTAGATCCAGTCGTTGGTGGCGAACGTCCCCTGGCCCCACACGACGTCGGCCGGGAGGAACTCCACCCGGTCATCTTCGATGTAGAGGAGGGTGGGACGCTCGGCCCTGCCCTCGACGATGAGCGCGTCGTAGCCGGCCTTGCGGAGCTGCTCGGTGACGCGGGTGCCGAGGTTGCCATCGCCGTAGAAGCCCGTCAGCGGGGACTTGGCGGCGACCACCGCCTTTCCCGTGTTGGGGGCCGGGATGCCGCTGATGGGCCCCAGCGCGACGATCAGCTTGTTCTCCGGGCCGAGGGGATCGATCCCGGGCTTCAATTCATCGAACAGGATCTTGACCGCGAAGCCGCGTCCGCCCACCCACGTCTGGGCGAACTCCTCGCTGAACGACTCCGCCCGGTGCGTCCTGGTCGTCAGGTCTACCCTGAGGATCCTTCCGGTCCATCCGCGCATCGCACCCCTCCACGGGTCCCGGAGGCACGATGGCCCCGGGGATCACGTTCCGGCAGCAAAGGCCGTGCCGCGGCCGGTCCGCTTGCCCCGTGCCCGCTCGGGGGTCACGACGGTGCGCCCCTGCTCCCGGAGGTACTGCGGGAGGTAGTAGAACGACCCCACCGATTTCCCGGTGCTGCCGGACCCCTTCCAGCCGCCGAAGGGCTGGTGCCCCGGCCACGCCCCCGTGGTGGCGCCCTGCGGCCGGTTGGCGTAGCAGACGCCCGCCTCGATGTGGTCGAAGAACCACTCCGCTTCCTTCGCCGTGCCGTAGAAGCCCGCGGTCAGCCCGTAGGCGACGTCGTTCGCGCGCCGCATCGCCTCCTCGAGGGAGCCCACGGGCGCGACCATCGCGATCGGCAGGAACATCTCGTGCTTCCAGAGGCGGTGGCCCTCCGGCGCCTCGGCGAGGGTCGGCGCGCAGAACGCCCCGTTGGCGAGCGGCCCGTCGGTGAGCCGCCGGCCCCCGGTGAGGATCCGGCCGCCGCCCGCGCGCAACTCCTCGCAGTATCCCTCGTACTCCTTCGCCGCCGCGGCGGAGATCACGGGGCCCATCCAGTTCTCCCGCACCGTGGGATCGCCCACCCGGATGGCCTTCACCAGCGTGAGGAGCTTCTCGACGAAGGCCCCGTACGCCGGCTTCTCGACGAAGAGGCGGGACGCGGCGGAACACTTCTGCCCCTGCAGGCCGAACGCCGAGCGCATGCAGCCGAGGGCCGCGCTGTCGAGGTCCGCGTTGCGGGAGACGATCACCGGGTTCTTGCCGCCCATCTCCGCGATGCAGGGGCGCGGCCACCGCCCGCCGGCCGCGAAGGTGTGGATGATCCGCATCCCCACGTCGTACGAACCCGTGAAGGTGATGCCGTCCACGTCCTCGCTGGCGATGAGCTGCTGGCCGCAGGTGGAGCCCGGCCCGGTCACGAAGTTGAACACCCCCGGAGGAAGCCCCGCGTCGAGGAAGCAGCGCGCGAGGAAGTACCCCGTCCACGGCGTGTCGCTCGCGGGCTTGAAGACCACGGCGTTCCCCGCGACCAGCGCCGCGCCGGCGGGCCCTCCCGCCAGCGCCACCGGGAAGTTGAAGGGGGAGATCACCACCCACACGCCGTACGGCCGGAGCACGCTCCGGTTCATCGAGTGGAAGCGCACCAGCGGATCGTCGGCGAGCGGCCGGACGAAGCCGGCCATCGTCTCCATCTGGTCGCAGTAGTAGCCGATGAGGTCCGCCGTCTCCTGGACGTCGCCCAGCGCCTCCATCCGGTTCTTGCCGACCTCGAGGGAGTCGATGGCGGCGAAGGTGCACGCCCGCTCGGCGATCAGCGCAGCCGCCCTGCGGAGGACCCGCACCCGCTCCTGCCAGCGCGTCCGGCCCCAGGCGGGCGCGGCCGCCTTCGCGGCGGTGACGGCGTCGGTCGCGTCCTGCGCGGTGCCCTTCTGGAAGACCCCGAGCACGCGCGACGTGTCGATGGGGCTGACGTCCTCGAACTTCTCCCGCGCCAGCCGCTCCTTCCCGCCGATCAGGAGCGGGTACTCCTTGCCGAGCGACGCCCGTACGCCCGCGAGGGCGCGGTCGTAGCAGGTGTGGAGGATCTCGGGGGGGTCGAACATCGTGGAATACGTGAGACGGAAGGTGCCGCCCTTGGTGATGGCCGGCTTGGCGGAGTGTCGCTTCGCCGCGCGCTTCGCGGGGAGGCGCTTCGTCGTCTTCCTGGGCTTCACTGGCACTGGGAACTCCCGTTCACGTCGAGGGTCGCGCGTTCTGGACGGACCGCCGAACACGCCTGGCG
>JADGQW010000216.1 GCA_017881505.1 Gemmatimonadales bacterium | reverse complement strand
TCGGCGAGAGGGAGGGCCGGGACGCCCACCGCGCCCAGCTCCGCCACGCCGATGACGCGGTCGAGGAGCGCGCGGTCGGCGAAGGGGCGCGCCGCATCGTGCACGAGGACGATGGCGGGCCCGGCGGGGAGCGCGGCGAGGCCGCTCGCCACCGATGCCTGGCGGGTCTCGCCCCCGGCCGCGATGTGAAGCCGCTCCGGTGCGGCGGCGATGAGCCAGGCAGGGGGTGACGCGGCGTCCTCTCGCGGGAGCACCACGACGACGGGGCCGACGCGGGGGTGATCGAGGAAGGGCTGCACGGCGCGCAACAGCATCCGCACGCCGCCGATGGGCCGGTACTGCTTCGGCTCCGCGCCCGGCGCCGCCGCCCGCACGCCGCGGCCGCCGGCCACGACGATCACCCCGACGTCAGGCGGCGAGGCGATGGGCCAGCTCCTCCAGGTGCTCGAGCCGCACCAGCTCCAGCCCGGGCGCCGCGCCGCCGCGCAACGACGTCCGCGAACCCACGAACGCGCGCCGGAACCCGAGGCGCGCCGCTTCGGCCAGCCGGCGGTCCGCGGCGCTCACGGCGCGGATCTCCCCGCCCAGGCCGATCTCCCCGAGGAAGAGCGCCTCCGGGGGGAGCGCCCGGTCCCGGACGCTGGAGATCAGCGCGGCCGCCACCGCGAGGTCGCTGGAGGGCTCCGTGAGCTTCATCCCGCCGACCACGTTCACGAAGACGTCCAGCTCCGCGAGGGGGAGGCGCGCCCGGCGCTCCAGCACCGCGAGGAGCACCGACAGCCGGCGGTGGTCGAGGCCCGCGCTCACCCGCTGCGGCGTGCCGAAGCCCGCCTTCGACGCCAGCGCCTGGATCTCCACCAGCAGCGGGCGTGTCCCCTCCATCAGCGCCGTCACCGCGGAGCCCGAGATGCCCGCGTGCCGCGCCGCGAGGAACGCCTCCGAGGGGTTGGCGACCGGCACCAGTCCCGCGGCCGTCATCGCGAAGACGCCGATCTCGTCCACGCCGCCGAACCGGTTCTTGGTCGCGCGCAGGATCCGGTGATCGAGGGTGTTCTCCCCCTCGAAGTAGAGCACCGTGTCCACGATGTGCTCGAGCGTCTTGGGGCCGGCGATGCCGCCCCCCTTCGTGACGTGCCCCACCAGCAGCACCGCGGGGCCCGCCTCCTTCGCGAACCGCATGAGCCGCGCGGCGCATTCGCGCACCTGGCCGACGTTCCCCGGCGCGCCCTCGAGCGCGTCGGTGTACGCCGTCTGGATGGAGTCCACCACGACGACGCGGGCGCCGATCACCCCTGCCTGCTCGATGATTCGCTCCAGGACCGTCTCGGCGAGGACGGGGACCCCGTCGGTGTCCTCCTCCAGCCGCTCCGCCCGGAGCCGCACCTGCTCCGGCGACTCCTCCCCGCTCGCGTACAGCGTGGGCACGCCGGCCGCCTCCAGCCGCGCGGCCACCTGCAGGAGGAGGGTGGACTTGCCGATGCCCGGCTCGCCCCCGACCAGCACCACCGACCCCGGGACGATGCCGCCCCCGAGGACGTAGTCGAACTCCGCCAGCCCCGTCTTCCACCGCGGCGCTGCATCGGCCGCGATGTCGCCGAGCCGCACCGGCGCCGGCCCGCCGTGCCCCCGCGCCCCGGCGCCGCCGCGTCCCTTCGCCGTCCGCGCGACGACCTCCTCCACCAGCGTGTTCCACTCGCCGCACGCGTCGCACCGCCCCGCCCACTTGGGCTGGGACGCTCCGCACTCCGTGCAGCGGTACGCCGAGTGCGACTTACCCGGCATCGGCCGCGGGGCCGGGCGTCTCGCGCCCGCTGTAGTTGTCGAAGCGGGTGTACGCCTTGTGGAAGAAGAGCTTGATCGTGCCGGTCGGGCCGTTGCGCTGCTTCCCGATGATGACCTCCGCCTGGCCCTCGAGTTCCTCGCGCTGCTCCTCGCTGGCGTACATCTCCGGACGGTAGATGAAGAGCACCACGTCGGCGTCCTGCTCGATGGCGCCCGACTCGCGGAGGTCCGACAGCTGCGGCCGCTTGAGGTCCGCGCCGCGCTGTTCGGGCGCACGGGACAGCTGGCTCAGCGCCACGACCGGCACCGCCAGCTCCTTCGCCAGCGCCTTGAGGGCCCGCGAGATCGCGCTGATCTCCTGGGTCCGGTTCTCCGATTGCTCGGCCGAGCGCATGAGCTGGAGGTAGTCCACGATGATGAGCCCGACGTCGGCCTCCGCCTTGATCCGGCGCGCCTTCGCGCGCAGCTCCAGCGGCGTGATCGACGCCGAGTCGTCGATCCAGATCGGCGCGCCCGAGAGCAGCCCCGCGGCCCGCGCCATCAGGGCGTAGTCGCTGTCCTTGAGGAGCCCCTGCCGCAGCCGGTGCGCGTCCACCCGCGCTTCCGCCGTGAGCAACCGCTGGACCAGCGCCTCCTTCGACATCTCGAGGCTGAAGATGGCCGTCGGCACGCCTTTGTTGATCGCCGCGTTCGCGGCGATGTTCAGGCAGAACGCCGTCTTCCCCATCGAGGGCCGCGCCGCCACGATCACCAGGTCCGACGCCTGGAACCCCGCCGTCTTGTCGTCCAAGTCTGCGAAGCCCGAGGGCACCCCGGTAATCGATTGTCCGCCGCCGTGGAGCGATTCGATGCGCTCCATCGTCGGCCAGAGCAGCTCCTTGAGGCGGACGAAGCCCTCGCGATGCCGCACCTCGGCCACCTCGAAGATCCGCTGCTCCGCGGCGTCGAGGATCTCCCCCGGCATCCGCTTCCCCTCGTACGCGTCCTGCACGATCCCCGTGGCCACCTCGATCAGGCGGCGCAGCGTGCCCTTCTCCCGCACGATGCGGGCGTGGTACTGGAGGTTCGCCGCGGTCGGGGTGAAGTCGAGGAGGTAGGACAGGTATTCGACCCCGCCCGCCGCCTCCAGCTCCCCCCGGCGCTCCAGCTCGTCGCGCAGGGTGATCGGGTCGATGACGCCACCGCGCTCCGTGATGGCGCGCATCGCGCGGAACAGCCGCCGATGCCCTTCGCGATAGAAGAGGGTCTCGTCGAGGAGCTCCGCGGCGTCGAGCGCGGCCTGCTGGTCCAGCAGCATCGCGCCGAGCACGGCCTGCTCGGCTTCGGCGCTGTACGGCGGCTGGCGGCCGCCGAACGGATCAGACGGCTTCGCCGTCGAAGATGCGGCGGGCGATGCGGACGTCATCCCAGGTCGGTCGCTTCCAGTGAGGGTTCCGGAGCAGCGCAGCGGGGTGATACGTGACGATCAGCGGGATGCCGCGGTACCGGTGCAGCCGCCCCCGCAGATCGCCCAGCGAGGCGGTGGAGCCGAGCAGCGCGTGCGCCGCCGGCCGCCCCAGCGCCAGGATCACCCGCGGGCGGATCAGATCGAGCTGACGATGGAGATACGGCGAGCAGGCCTGGACTTCAAGCGGCTCGGGGTCCCGGTTGTTCGGCGGCCGGCACTTGAGGACGTTGCAGATGAAGACGTCCTCGCGCGCGAAGCCGATCGCCTTGAGGATCTCGGTGAGCAGCACGCCGGCGCGCCCGACGAAGGGCCGGCCCGTGGCGTCCTCCGTGGCCCCCGGCGCCTCGCCCACGCACACGAACCCCGCCTGGGGGTTCCCCTCCCCCGGCACGCTGGTCGTGCGGCTGTGCCCCAGCGGGCACTTCCGGCACGCGTCCACCAGCGCCGCGATCGCGTCGAGGGTGGTGAGCTGCGCCAGCGGGTCGGAGACGAAGAGGTCCGAGGAGGCGGCGGGGGCCTCGACGGTGAGCCCCGGCTCGAGGTGGAGTGGCGCGGCCTTCGGTTTGGGGGGCGGCGCCGCCGGCGTGGGCGCAGGCGCTGACGGGCTCGCCGGCGCCGGCTGCGCCACCGCCTCAGCGACGCGCGCGCCCCCCTTCACCTGGCCCCTTGGCGTCTTGGCGTCTGGCTCCTGACCCTCTGGCGTCCTGGCGTCTGGCCGTCTGGTGTCAGGCAACACCACCTCCCGCTCCCCCATCTCGGCGAGCTGCTCCAGGT
>JADGQW010000064.1 GCA_017881505.1 Gemmatimonadales bacterium | reverse complement strand
TCGTGGTGTTCCCGGAGGGGACCCGCAGCCGCAGCGGCCTCCTCCTCCCGTTCAAGAAGGGCCCGGCGGTCCTCGCCATCGCCGCGGGTGTGACGGTGGTGCCGTGCTACTGCGCCGGGACCTTCGACATCCTCCCCAAGGGTTCCATCCTCGTGCGGCCGCACCCGGTGCAGCTATTCTTCGGCCCGCCGCTCGATGCTGCGGGCCTCACGTACGACGACCGCGACGCCTTCACCGATCGCCTGTACGCGGCCATCGCCGCGCTGCGCGCGCGGAGCGTTGACGCGTCCCTCACCCCCGCATAAGGTTCGCCCACCATGAGCACCATCATCGACGTACACGCGAGGGAAATCCTCGACAGCCGCGGCAACCCCACGATCGAGGCCGAGGTCGTCCTCGCCTCCGGGGTCACCGCCACCGCCGCCGTCCCGAGCGGCGCCTCCACCGGCGAGCATGAGGCCGTCGAGCTGCGCGACGGCGACGCCACCCGCTACGGCGGCAAGGGCGTGCTCGACGCGGTCCGCAACGTCAACGAGACCATCGGCCCGCGCCTCGAGGGGATGGAGGCGGCCGACCAGATCGCCCTGGACGGCGAGATGATCGACCTCGACGGCACGCCCAACAAGGGCCGCCTCGGCGCCAACGCCATCCTCTCCGTCTCGATGGCCGTGGCGCGCGCGGCGGCGCGGGACGCCGGCATCCCCCTCTACCGGTACCTCGGCGGGGCGATGGCCCACGTCCTCCCGGTGCCGCAGATGAACGTCCTCAACGGCGGCGCCCACGCCTCGAACAACGTGGACGTCCAGGAGTTCATGATCGTCCCGGCGGGCGCCGAGACCTTCCGCGAGGGGCTGCGGATGGGCGTCGAGGTGTTCCACGCCCTCAAGAAGGTCCTGGCCAAGCAGGGCCTCTCCACCGCCGTGGGCGACGAGGGGGGCTTCGCGCCCACCTTGAAGTCGAACGAGGCGGCCCTCGAGGCGCTGGTGGCGGGCATCGAGGCGGCCAAGTACCGCCCCGGCGAGGACGTGTTCATCGCCCTCGATCCCGCCGCGAGCGAGTTCTACAAGGACGGGAAGTACGTCTTCAAGAAGTCGGACAACACCGCGCGGTCCGCCGAGGAGATGGTCGCCCTGTACACGAGCTGGGTGGACCGCTATCCGATCGTGTCCATCGAGGACGGCCTCGCCGAGGACGACTGGGAAGGGTGGGGGAAGCTCACCGAGGCGCTCGGCGACCGGATCCAGATCGTCGGCGACGACATCTTCGTCACCAACATGGACCGCCTGGCGCGCGGCATCGACGAGGGGATCGCCAACGCCATCCTCATCAAGCTGAACCAGATCGGCACGGTGACCGAGACGCTGGAGTGCATCGATCTCGCGCGGCGCAGCAGCTACGGGACGGTGATCTCGCACCGCTCGGGGGAGACCGAGGACACCTTCATGGCCGACCTCACCGTCGCCGTAGGCGCGGGGCAGATCAAGACGGGGAGCGCGAGCCGCACCGACCGCGTGGCGAAGTACAACCAGCTCCTGCGCATCGAGGAGGAGCTGGGGGACGTGGCCGAGTTCCCGGGGAAGTCCCTCTACCTTGGCTGAGCGAGCGGCCGCCGGGAGCGCGCGATGACGCGGGGGCGGCAGGTCCTCGCCGCCCTCGTGGTGGCCGGGATGGCGTACTACGCCGTCGAGGGGGGGGAGTACGGGACGTTGGACCTCCTCTCCCTCCGCAAGCAGGCGAAGGGGGAGCGCGAGGCGATCGTACGCCTCCGGATGGAGGTGGACTCGCTGGTGCGCGAGGAGCACGCGCTCGCGACGGATCCGGTGACGCAGGAGAAGGTGGCACGCGAGCTGTATGGGATGATCCGGCCGGGGGAGATCCTGTACCAGGTGGTGCCGAGGGACTCTACGGCAAGGTGAGAGGGTGAGAGGTCAGAGGTGAGAGGTCAGAAGGGTCGCGGCGCGGGGAGACTCGCGCCGCGCGCCGTTCCGGCGGGCGCGCCGGTCGAATGACGAGTGGATCAGTCCTCATTGACGGGCGTGGTTGGCGCCGAGGGGCGGGAAGGGGCATATTCGCGCATCACTCCGACTCGAGGTCTGGATGAGGATACGCTCCGTGACAGCGCTCGCGGCGCTGGTGGTCGTTGCCGCCTGCACCAAGCCCCCGCTCGACGAACAGCAGAAGACGGCGCTGGGTGACAGCGTCGCGCAGTTCGTGGCCGGCCCGTTCCTGGCGGCGTACAACTCGGGGAACGTGGACTCGATGCTCGCCCTGTACGCGCCGGGAAGCGGCGTCCAGTCGGCCGAGAACGGGATGATCTACGCGAACCGGGAGGCGCTGGCGGCGTCGATGCGGGCGATGTACGGCACAGCGCACGCGACGTACCACTTCACCCTCGCGACGCCGCAGGTCACCGTGCTGGAACGCGATGCGGTGGTGTACTCCACGATGGTTTCGGGCACGATGAGGGACTCGGCAGGCGTCGTGACCCCGCTGGCGCTCGCGTGGACCGGCGTGTTCGTCCGGACGGCGGGCGGCTGGAAGGTCCAGGCGGAGCACGGCTCCATGCCTCCGGCGCCCGCGGCGCCCGCGAAGCCGGCGCGCAACCGGCGCTGAGGGAGGGCGTCCCGGTATGGGTCCGCGCGGCTGCGCAGACGGGGCCGCGCCCACCTGGAGGGCGTTCCGCCGAGGGGCGTCCTGCGCTTGACCGGGGCAGGGGTCACCACTAGGTTTGCCTCCACGCCGCGGGGTGGAGCAGCCTGGTAGCTCGTCGGGCTCATAACCCGAAGGTCGCGGGTTCAAATCCCGCCCCCGCTACTGTGACGGCCGGTCCTCCAGGGCCGGCCGTTTGTTGTTGGGGTGGTGGTGGATCTGATGGCTGACGGCCGACGGCTGATGGCCGAGTTCACGGCAGGGTAGCTCAGGTGGTTAGAGCACGGCACTCATAATGCCGGTGTCGAGGGTTCGACTCCCTCCCCTGCTATTGCATCATCCGGGACGGGGCGTGGCATCCGACCCGGCACGGCGCAGGACCCCCGCGGCCGGCTCTTCGCCGGCCGCTTTGCATATCCGTGGCTACCGGAGCCGCAATTCGTTGGTGGGCGCGAAGCCGAGCCGGAGGTAGAGGGGACGCCCCTCGTCCGACGCGCGCAGGGTGATCACCCCGAGCCCCGCCCCGCGCGCGTGGGCCAGCACCCGTACCATCAGCAGTGCGGCCACGCCCTTCCTTCGCCACATCCTCTCCACATAGACGTTCATCACGTACGCCTCGGGCCCGAGCAGCACGCCGGCGCCGTCGGGGACCGCTTGACGGCGTCTTGACGACCCTCCGCGAGACTCCGCCCGTCCCGAGAGCAGGAACCCCCTCAGGAGGCGGACGATGAAGGCGACGATCCTGGTTCTGACGGCGGCGGCGGCCCTGGCGGCCTGCGACGACCGTTCCGTGACCGTCGCGCTGGATGCGCGGCAGGTCGCGGGGATCCCGGCCGCTGGGGCCCGCGGTCTCGTGGTGATGACCCGCAACGTCTACCCCGGCATCACGATCGAGAGCATCATGGCCGCGCCCCCGGAGCAGATCCCGGTCGCGGCCGCCGAGGCGTGGGGCAAGCTCCAGGTCACCAACTTCGCGGAGCGGGCCGGCGCGCTCGCGGCGGAGATCGCCCTCAACGCACCGCACGTGGTCGGCCTCCAGGAGATCCCGATCTACCGCACGCAGCTGCCGAGCGACGCGATCGTCGGCGGTACGCAGCCGGCCACCACGGTGGCGTTCGACTTCCTCCAGATCCTCCTGGACTCCCTGGCGGCGCGCGGCGCGCACTACGTCCCCCAGGTGGCCTACCGCACCACCGACGCCGAGGTGCCAGCCTTCGCCGGGTTCGGGAGCGACGGCAGCCCCTTCTTCATGGACATCCGCTATACGGACGGGGACGCCATCCTCGTCCGCAAGGATGTGCGCGCGGCGAACGCCGCGTCCGGGATCTACCGGGCCGCCATCCCGTTCGCGATCGGCGGCGTCCCGCTCCCGATCGTGCGCGGCTGGGGGGCGGTGGACGCCACGGTGGGTGGGGTCACCTACCGTGTCGTGACCACCCACCTCGAGGACATGGTGCCCGAGGTGCAGGTCGGCCAGGCGATGGAGCTCCTGGCGATGCTGCAGGGCGAGACGAAGCCCATCGTGCTCGTCGGCGACTTCAACTCCGACGCGTTGACGAACGCCACACTGACGTACGGGATGCTGCGGGCCGCCGGGTTCGCCGACGTGTGGGCGCAGGCCAATCCGCGCGACCCGGGCGCGACCTGCTGCAACGCGGAGCTGCTGAACAACCCGACCCCCGCGTACACCCAGCGGATCGACCTCATCCTGCTCCGCGGAAGCGACGTCCGGGACGGCCGTTTCGTCGGCGGACTCAGCGCCGCGCTCGTCGGGAGCACGGCGGCCGGCCGCACGGCCTCCGGCCTCTGGCCCTCGGACCACGCGGGTGTGGTCGCCCGGGTCGAGATGCCGGGCCTCTTCAAGGACCGGTGAGGCGCGATCCCTGCGCTCCGCGGGCGCGAGGCGCGGGGACTTGGCGGGGGGGGGCGGGCGCCGGCCCCCCGCCGTGCGTCCCGGGGCCCGCAACCGCGCGGGGCCGGCGTCCAACGCTTCCCATGGCGACCGCGTATCCATCAGCATCGCCAGCTCTCACGGTCACATCTCCCTCGGAGGCCCGCTGTGCATCGTCTGCCGTTCCTCGCCGCCACCCTCGGCTTCGCCGCCCTCGCGGGCGCCTCGCAGCCGGCCGTGGCGCAGGCCCCCGCCGAGGCAGCGGGTGGGTATCACGTCTCGCGTCGCGCCGTGCTCGGCGGCGAGGGGGGCTGGGACTACCTGACCCCCGATCCCGCCGCGCACCGCCTCTACCTGAGCCGCGGCACGCACGTGATGGTGGTGAACACCGACAGCCTCACCGTCGCGGGCGACATCCCCAACACCGAGGGGGTCCACGGCGTCGCCCTCGTGCCGGACCTGAACCGCGGCTACACGAGCAACGGCCGCGCCGGAACGGTCACCGAGTTCGACACCCGCACCCTGGCGACGCTGAAGGTGATCTCGGGCGTCGGCCGCAATCCCGACGCCATCATCTTCGAGCCCGTCTCCCGCCGCATCCTCACGATGAACGGCGGCACCGGGAACGTCTCGGCCATCGACGTCGCCACCGACTCGGTGGTCGGCAGCGTGGCGGTGGGGGGGAAGCCGGAATTCGCCGTGGCCGACGGGAGGGGGCACGTCTTCGTGAACAACGAGGACTCGAGCACCGTCGTGGAGTTCGACGCCCGCACCCTGACCGTCCTGCACACCTGGTCCATGAAGCCGTGCGACGGGCCGTCGGGGCTGGCGATGGACCTGCGGACCCGCCGCCTCTTCGCGGTGTGCGGCAATCAGAAGATGATGGTGGTGGACGCCAACAACGGGCGCGTGGTGGCCGACCTGCCGATCGGCCAGGGCGCCGACGGCGTGAAGTTCGATCCCAACACCCGCAACGCCTACTCCTCGAACGGCGACGGCACCATGACCGTCGTGCACGAGGATTCCCCGAGCCGCTTCACCGTGGTAGGGAACGTGCCGACCCAGCGGGGCGCCCGGACCCTGGCGCTCGACGAGACGAACGGCCGGGTGTACACCGTCACGGCGGAGTACGGCCCGGCGCCGGCGCCGACCCCCGAGCGGCCGCGTCCCCGGCCCGCGATGGTCCCCGGCACCTTCACGCTCCTGGTCGTCGAGAAGTAGGTCTCGCGCCGGGACCGCCGGCCGCGCGCTGCGGCCTGACACGTCCCTGGGTCACGACGCGCAACGGGCGGCCATCCCTCGGCCGCCCGTTGGTGCGTTCCGCCCCCGAGCGGGCTAGTAGCTGCTCAGCTCCGTGTGCGCGTCACGCGCGATCGCGACCAGGGTCTGCGTGTAGGCGTCGCTCTGGTAGCCGACGACGTACTTCACCACGCCGCCCGGCACGCCGTCCGCCACCCACCACTCGTACGTCCCACCGCCCATCATCGAGTAGCGGATGTGCTTCGCGGAGAAGTTCCCCGCCGGCGTCGAGATGGCCTCGGTCCCGACGGTGGCGCCGTTCAGGCTCTCCGTCGTGAGGTACGTCGGCTCGCGCCAGGTGAAGCCGGTGTTCTGCTCGACCGGGACCTCGCCGGCCGGCTGGCCGTTCGTCTTGCCACGCATCCGCAGCACCTGCGCGTGGTCGGCGCTGAACAGCGCCTCGAAGGCCACCGTGTCCGGCCCGGTCATCGAGTACCACTTCACGCGCCACCACTCCTTGCCGTCGGCGAGGCGCGTGAGGAAGGCGCGCTCCATCCGCTGGCGGCTGTCGTGGGCCGTGAACTCGAAGGTGACCGACTGGCCGGGCTGGAGGTCCGAGTTCGGCACCCAGTACCCGCCGGAGTTGAAGCCGAGGGTGAACATCCAGTTGGCGTAATAGGTCATCATCTGCGGGCCCATCGCGCCGCCCGGCGCGCCCGGCACCGTGGGTCCGCGGAACCGCCCGGCGACCGCGTTGCCCGCCGCGTCCGAGGCCCCGCGGTTCACGCCGCCCATCCCGCCCGAGATCGCGCTCCTGGCCACGCTGCAGCCGGCCAGCGAGAGCGCGACCGCGCCGTAGACCATCAGTTTGCCCGTGCGAGTCTGCACCACCGCGTGCTCCTGGGTTGGGGGATGGCCGCCAATGTACTCGCCGCCGGCCGTCGGCGGGAGATGGGGGTGAGGTGGGGCACCCGCCGGCGGATCGTTCTCGTGGCCCTCGGGGTCCCGTGGGAGTATCGTCAGAGCATGGAGGCGGGATGACCGACTGGGATGTGCGCTTCGCAGAACCGGGGTACGCGTACGGCAGCGAGCCGAACGCGTTCCTCGTGGAAGTGGCGGGGCGGATCCCCGCCGGGCCGGTCCTCTCCCTCGGGGAGGGGGAGGGGCGGAACGCCGTCTTCCTGGCGGGGCGGGGGCATGCGGTCGTGGCGGTGGACGCGTCGGCGGTCGGCCTCGCGAAGGCGGCAGCGCGGGCGCGGGAGCGCGGGGTGCCGCTCACCCCCGTCGTCGCGGACTTGGCCGGCTACCCGATCGAGCCGGAGGCCTGGAGCGGCATCGTCTCCATCTTCGTGCATTTGCCGGCCGACGTGCGCCGCCGGCTCTACGCCGCCGTCGCCCAAGGGCTCCGCCCCGGAGGGGTGTTCGTGCTCGAGGCGTACACGCCGCGCCAGCTGGCGTTCGGGACGGGCGGGCCCCGGGACGCGGCGCGCCTCGCGACCCTCGAAGACGTGCGTGAGGACCTGGCGGGTCTCGATCTCCAGATCGGCCGGGAGGTCGAGCGTGACGTCACGGAAGGGACGTACCACTGCGGGCGCGCCGCGGTCGTCCAGGTGCTCGCGCGGCGGCCCACGCCATGAGCCAGGCGCGTTCCTTGCAGCGGAGAGCTCCCGCCGCGCCCCCGGCGTGCCACCCGTACGAGGACCCTGTCCGATGACGCTCCGCAGCTTCGACGCCCACGAGACCGACCGCCTCCGCGCCCTGGAAGGGGCGCCTCTCGCCTCCTTCCGCTCCCGTGCGCCTGCGCTGGCCCTTGATCTCGTGGTGGTCCTCGCGGTCATGATCGCAGTGGGTCTCCCGGGCGCGTGACCACCGGCATCGTCTTCGACATCCGCCGCTACGCGATCCACGACGGCCCGGGGATCCGGACCACCGTGTTCCTCAAGGGGTGCGCCCTCGCCTGCGCGTGGTGCCACAACCCCGAGAGCCAGGCGACCGGGTTCGAGGCGGTCCTCCGCGACGCGCGCTGCATCCGCTGCGGCGCCTGCGTGGAGGCCTGTTCGCACGGCGCCGTGACGTGGACCGATGCCGGCCCCGTGACCGACCGCGCGCGCTGCACGGCGTGCGGCGACTGCGCCGCCGTCTGCTATGCCGACGCCCGCGAGCGCGTGGGCCGGGAGATGACGGCGGAGGCGGTCCTCGCCGAGGTCGCGCGGGACGAGCCCTTCTACGGGCGCTCCGGGGGCGGGATGACCCTCTCGGGGGGCGAACCCCTTCTTCAGCCGGAGTTCGCCGCGGCGCTGCTCCGGGGCGCGAAGGCGCGCGGGTTGCACACCGCGCTCGACACCTGCGGCCACGCCCCCTGGGCGGCGCTCGACCGCCTGCGGGGCGACGTGGACCTCTTCCTCTACGACGTGAAGCTCCTCGACGACGCGCGGCACCGGCGCTTCACCGGCGTCCCCAACGCTCGCATCCTCGCCAACCTGCGCGCGCTCTCCGAGGCGGGGCACGCCATCGTCCTCCGCGTCCCCGTCATCCCCGGGGTGAACGACGACGACGCGAATCTCGAGGCGCTGGCCGCCCTGGCGACGGCGCTGCCCCACCTTGCGGGCGTGGACCTCCTCCCGTATCACCACATCGGCGCGGACAAGTACGCCCGGCTCGACCGGGCCTATCCGTTGCCGGACGCCGTTCCGCCGCCGGCGGAGCGGATGGCGGCGATCGCCCGCCTCCTCGCGGAGCGCGGGGTGCGGGTCGGGAGCGGAGCGGGACGATGATCTCCGAACGGGTGCGGCGGCTCAGGGACGAGAGTCTGGCGGCGGTCCCCGCCATCTCGACGGAGCGGGCCGAGCTGCTGACGGCCTTCTACCGCGAGGAGGAGGGCCGGCACGCCCCGCCGCTGCTGCGCGCGCACGCGTTCCGCCACCTGCTCGAGCACCGGAGCCTCTGGCTCGGGGCGGGGGAGCTCATCGTCGGCGAGAAGGGCCCGGCGCCCAAGGCCACGCCGACCTATCCGGAGCTCTGCTGCCACTCCCTCGCGGACCTCGACCTCCTCGCCTCCCGGGAGAAGATCCCCTTCGCCGTGAGCCCAGAGGCCCGGGGGGTCTACGCGCGGGAGATCATTCCCTTCTGGCGGGGCCGCACCCAGCGCGAGCACCTCTTCGCGGCGATGGCGGATGAGTGGCAGGCCGCGTACGACGCCGGCGTCTTCACCGAGTTCATGGAGCAGCGCGCCCCCGGGCACACCGTCCTCGACGACAAGCTCTATCGCAAGGGGATGCTCGACATCGCCGAGGAGGCGCGCCGCGCCCTCGCCGGCCTCGACGTCCTCCGGGATCCCGGCGCCGTCGCGCAGCAGCAGGAGCTGGAGGCGATGCTGGTCTGCGCCGAGGCGCTGGTGCGGTTCGCGGAGCGGTACGCCGAGCGGGCGCGGGCCCTGGCCGCGGCGGAGCGGGATCCGGCCCGCCGCGCCGAGCTGGAGCGCATCGCCGCCGTGTGCACGCGGGTGCCCGCGCACGCCCCGCGGGACTTCCACGAGGTGCTGCAGACGTACTGGTTCGCGCACCTCGGCGTGACGACGGAGCTCAATACCTGGGACGCCTTCAGCCCCGGGCGCCTCGACCAGCACCTGGCGCCCTTCTACCGGCGCGGGCTCGCCGACGGGACGCTGACCCGCGCGGCGGCCGAAGAGCTGCTCCAGTGCCTCTGGATCAAGTTCAACAACCAGCCGGCGCCCCCCAAGGTCGGCGTCACGGCGGAGGAGAGCGGCACCTACACCGACTTCGCCCAGATCGGCTTCGGCGGGTTGACGCGCGAGGGCGCCGACGGCGTGAACGACGTCACGTTCCTGCTCCTCGACGTCACGGAGGAGATGCGCCTCCTGCAGCCGAGCGCGTCCATCCAGGTCAGCACGGAGAACCCCGACGCCCTCATCCGGCGCGCGGGGGAGATCATCCGTACCGGCTTCGGCCAGCCATCCGTCTTCAACGCCGACCTCATCGCGCGGGAGCTGATGCGCCAGGGGAAGTCCCCGGAGGACGCGCGGTGCGGCGGGTCGAGCGGCTGTGTGGAGGTCGGGGCCTTCGGCAAGGAGAACTACAACCTCACGGGGTACTTCAACCTCCCCAAGGTGCTCGAGCTGGCGCTGCACGACGGTGTGGACCCGCGCACCGGCCGGCGTCTCGGCCCCGCGACGGGGGACCCGCGCGGCTTCGGCGGCTTCGACGCGCTGTTCGCGGCGTTCGAGCGGCAGCTCCGCCACTTCGTGGACGTGAAGGTGCGGGGGAACAACGTCGTCGAGCGCCTTTACGCGACGCGGATGCCGGCGCCGTTCCTCTCCCTCCTCATCGACGACTGCGTGGTCCGGGGCCGCGATTATCACGACGGCGGCGCGCGCTACAACACCAGCTACATCCAGGGCGTGGGCCTCGGGACGATGACCGACGCGCTCAGCGCGCTGCGGCACCACGTCTACGGCGAGCGCACGGTGACGATGCACGCCCTCCTCGCCGCGCTCGACGCCGACTTCGCCGGCGCCGAGCGCCTGCGGCAGCAGCTGCTCAACCGCACGCCGCGCTACGGGAACGACGACGACCGCGCCGACGCGTTGATGGTGCGGGTCTTCGAAGCGTACTTCGCCGCCGTGGATGGGCGGCCGAACACCCGGGGCGGCCGCTACGCCATCAACCTCCTCCCCACCACCTGCCACGTCTATTTCGGGTCGGTGATCGGCGCGACGCCGGACGGACGGCGGGCGGGGCAGCCCCTCTCCGAGGGCGTCTCGCCGGTGCAGGGGGCGGACCGCCACGGACCGACCGCGGTGCTGAAGTCCGTCGCCAAGATGGACCACGGCCGCACCGGCGGCACGCTCCTCAATCAGAAGTTCACCCCCGCGCTCCTCGCCGACGACGCCGGGCTCGACGGCCTCGTGCAGCTGGTGCGGACCTACTTCGCGCTCGGCGGCCACCACATCCAGTTCAACGTCGTGGATGCGGCCACGCTGCGCGCCGCCCAGGCCCACCCCGAGGAGCACCGCGATCTCATCGTGCGGGTGGCGGGGTACTCCGATTACTTTTGCGACCTCGGCAAGTCCCTGCAGGACGAGATCATCGCGCGGACGGAGCACGCCACGGTCTAGGAGGAACGGGATGCGCATCGAGAACGTGCCGTTCACCGCAGTGGACTGGACGAAAGTCCCCGAGACGCTGCACCCCGGCGAGACGGGGAGCGCCAGCTGGCGGACGATCCAGCTCGGCCCCATCCGCGTGCGGCAGGTACGCTATTCCCCCGGCTATCGCGCCGACCACTGGTGTTCCAAGGGGCACGTGCTGCTCGTCCTCGAGGGGGAGCTGGTGACGGAGCTGCAGGACGGCTCCGCCGTGACCCTCGCGCCGGGGATGAGCTACCACGTCGCCGACGACCTGATGCCGCACCGCTCGCGCACCGCGGGCGGGGCCACCCTGTTCATCGTGGATTGACCCGCCGGCGCCCCGCGCCGGCCCGAGGATCGCATGCCGACCACTGCACCGCGCCACGCCTGGATCCAGGAGTTCCCCGCCGCCATCACCGTCTGCGACGCCGACGGCATCATCCTCGAGATGAACGAGGCGTCCATCCGCTCCAATGCCTCCGACGGCGGCGCGAAGCTCCTCGGCACCAACCTCCTCGCCTGCCACCCGGAGCCGTCGCTCTCCAAGCTCAAGGCGTTCATGACGAAGCGGGAGCTCAACGTCTACACCATCGAGAAGCGGGGCGTGAAGAAGTTCGTCTATCAGACGCCGTGGACGGAGGGCGGCCGGTATGCGGGCTTCATGGAGATCGTGATGCAGATCCCCTTCGACGTGCCGCATTTCGTGAGGGAGGGGTAGCGCCGGCCACGGCGCGCCTCCCCACGACGACGAACCGCCCCGGCCGACGTGGCCGGGGCGGTCGTGCATCCGGGATCCCGGGGCGCGGAGCCGCTAGCGCCCGCCGATTTGCTGCAGCAGCTCCCGCACCGCCGCGTCGAGCTGGCTGTCCCTCCCGCTGTAGCTCTCGCCCACGGGGCGCACCACCGGCACGTCCACCGGCCGGGGGTGCATCTCCATCACCTGGCCATCGCTCCCGCGCACCGTGATGAACGGCATCCTCACCTGCGAGCCGTCGATGAGCGTCGCGCTGGAGGTGTAGATGATCCACCCCGCCGTCGGCTCCCCGACCACCTTCCCCAGGTGCAGCGACCGGTACCCCTCGGTGAAGTCCTCGGCGTCGGAGAGGGAATGCTGGTCGGTGACGAGGATCGTCGGCTTCTCGAGGGCGCGCTGGCCCAGGATGGTCCGCGCCGGCGCCGACTGCCCCGCGCCGCGGTACGCCATCGTGAGGTAGCCGCGCCGCGCGAAGACGTCGATCGCGTAGGCGTTCACGAACCCGCCGTTGTTGTGGCGCACGTCGATCACCACGCCGTCGCGGCCCCGGTTCTCGGCGTCGAGGTCGAGGTAGAGCTGCTGGAGGGAGCCCTGGCCCATGTCCACCATGTGCACGTAGCCGAGACGGCCGTTGCTCACCCGCGCGACGTAGGCGCGCCGGTCCTCCACCCACTGGCGGTACCGGAGCGCGCGCTCCGTGGCGAGGTTGACCGGCTTCACCCGGGCGTCGCGGGGGCTCGCGCCGTCGGCGGCGTGCGACAGGGAGAGGGTGACCTGCCGTCCGATGGTGTACGAGAGGACGGAGTCGAGGTTGACGCTGGCGGCGAGGCGGTCGCCGTCCACCGCCAGGAGGTAATCGCCGGCGGCGATGCCTCCCGCGACGGCCGCGGGGCCGAGGGGGAGGACGTTCGTGACCTTGAAGCGGCCGCTCCGCTCGTACTCGACGCGGTCGAAGTCGAGGCCGAGGCGCCCGACGTACGCCGGGGTCCCGGCGGAGAAGGGGGCCGAGACGCCGCTATGCGAGGCGTTGAGCTCGCCGATCATCATCGCGATGACGCGACGCTCCTCGTCCCCGGTGCGCGCGCCGGCGGCCCACGGCGCGTACTGCGCGTGCACCGCGTCCCAGTCCACGCCGTTCATGGTGGAATCGTGGAAGCCGTCGCGGAGGAAGCGGTACGCCTCGTCGAACATCACCAGCTTCAGCGCGTCGAAGTCCACGTCCAGCTCCGCCGTCACGGCGACCTGGCGGGTGGCGCGGCCCTCGACGGTGACGACGTTGATGCGCCCGTTCTGGAGGTACCACACCTCCTTGCCGTCGGGGGACCACTGCACGCTCGACTTCCCCCCCGGCGTGGAGGTGAGCTGCCGGGCCACCGGTTCCTCGCGGGAGAGCTCGTCGAGGGAGTAGGTGTAGAGGTTCTGCTGGCCCGCCGCGAACGCCACCAGGAGGACGGACTTCCCGTCGGGGGCGATGACGGCGGCGCCGACGTCCACGCCGACCGGGAGGAAGGAGACCCGCCGGCGGATGTCGTCGAAGACGATCTGGACCGGCGTGTGCGGGGCGCTGTCGGCGCGTGCCCGCGCCGCCGCGGTGTCGGGGGCGGCGGCGGGTCCGCGGGCGCCGCGGGACGGCGGAGTCGCGGGCCGCGGCTCGGCCGGCGGCGCGACGGCCGGGCGCGCCGGCTGGCGGAAGAGGTCGCGGAACTGGTCTTCGCGGAACAGGGGCGTCCGCAGCACCAGGTCGAT
>JADGQW010000063.1 GCA_017881505.1 Gemmatimonadales bacterium | reverse complement strand
GGTAGCGGGTGCAGGGTGCGGAACAGGTACACGCTCACGTGGATGAACGGCACGAGCAGCGCCCCGAGGATCCCCAGCACCGCCGAGTAGCGCGCCCGCTGCCCCGGCTCGTGCACCGCCGAGCGCAGCACCAGGTACGCGAGGATCACGAACCACAGGAACAGCGACAGCGTCAGGCGCGCGTCCCACGTCCACCACGTGCCCCAGATCGTCTTCCCCCAGATCGGCCCCGTGACGAGCACCTCGGTCATGAAGACCATCCCTACCTCCGCCGAGGACGCGGCGAAGAGGTCGGCGCGCGGGTCCTTGAGGAGCAGGTAGACGACGCTCATCAGGCCGACGAGGCCGAAGGCGAGGAAGGCGACCCAGGCCGATGGGGCGTGGATGTAGAAGATCTTCTGCGCCAGGCCCTGCACCACCTCCGCGGGGGTGAAGACCAGCGCGCGCACGTACACGCCCGCCAGGAGCAGCAGGGAGACGAGGATCCAGACGGCGCTGCGCCGCAGCGCGCGTTCCGCGGACTCGATGGGCGTCATTCCTCGATCGTCGACTCGAAGAAGAGGATGCAGGCGGCCACGAAGACGATGTCGTAGCCGACGAGCAATCTAAGCCACGCCCCGACCTCCGAGAAGGGACGCCCGGCGAAGAGCCGCGCCGTGATCTGCACGGCCGACGTCACCGGCGGCACGAGGAACGGCAGCAGCAGCACCGGCAGCATCAGCTCGGCCAGCCGCGTGTTCACGGCCATCGAGCTCATCAGCGTCCCCACCGCGACGAAGCCGATGGTCGCGAGAGCGATGACGAGCACCAGCGGCCCCAGCACCGGCAGGACCGGGACGTTGAAGAAGAGCGCGAAGAGCGGCAGGGCGATCGCCTCGACCGACCCCACGAACACCAGGTTGGCCAGCACCTTCCCGAGATAGATCGCCGTCCGGCTCACCGGGGAGAGGAGCAGCCCGTCGAGCGCGCGGTTCTCGCGCTCCAGGGCGAACGCCCGGTTGAGGCCGAGCATCGCCGCGAAGGTGAAGGTGATCCAGAGGATGCCCGGCGCGAGGTCGATCGCGCTGACCGCGGTGGGGTCGCGCGCGAAGTTGAAGATCGCGAGGACCAGCGCGGTGAAGACGAGCGCCGAGACGAACGCGGTGCGGCTGCGGAACTCGAGCAGCACGTCCTTGGCCGCGATGGCCCACGCGGCGCGGAGCAGGTCAGCCACGGGCCGCCGTCGCCTCCGCGTAGCGGCGCCGGTACGCCGCGAGGTCGCCGTCCACCGGCGCGCACTCGGCGAAGCGCCCCGCCACCTGGATCGCGACGTGGGTCGCGAGCTCGAGCCCCTCGTCGATGTTGTGGGTGACCAGCACCATCGTCCGCCGCTCGGCGCGCAGCCGCATCAGCACCTCGCGCAGCGTGGCGGCGGCCCGCTGGTCGAGCCCGCTGAACGGCTCGTCGAGAAGCACGATGCTGGGCGCGTGGAGGAGCGCGCGCGCGATCGCGAGACGCTGCACCATCCCCCGGCTGAACGTCCCTGCGAGGTCGTCGGCGCGGTCCGCCAGGCCGACCCCCTCGAGCGCGCGCCGCACCGCTCCCGCACGGTCGGCCACGCCGTAGAGCCGCGCGTAGAACGCGAGGTTCTCCGCGGCCGAGAGGCCGTCGTAGAGGAGGGAGTAGTGGGCGATGAGCCCGACCCGGCGCCGGTGCGCCGCGTCGGCGCGCGCCAGGGGCGCGCCGTCGAGGAGGACCTCGCCCCGCTGCGGGCGGAGGAGGCCCGCCAGGACCCGCAGCAGCGTCGTCTTCCCGGCCCCGTTGGGGCCGAACACCGCCAGCGAATCGCCGGCGCCCAGCGCGAAGCTCACGCCGCGCAGCGCTCGCACGTGTCCGAAGCTGCGTTCCAGCGACCGCACTTCGAGCGCGGAGCGGTCCGCGGCCGGGGACGCCGCCGCCGTCAGCGACGCCTCCGCGCCGCGCGCTCGCACGAGGTCGGGATGGACATGAGGGCGGGCATGGTGGCCCGCAATATACGCCGAGGGGGACGCGCGGACAGGCGCGAACGCGCGCCGTCGCGCCTCCTAGATCAGAGCGTGTCCACGAACACGAAGCGGTCGTCGAGGCGCGTCATCACGAGGAGGAACCGCAGCTCCTCGGACGCGCCGTACAGGTGCACCGACCGCCGCACCTCCGCCGCCCGCCGCTGCAGCAGCACCAGGACGCCAAGACCCGCGCTGTCCACGATCCGCGTCGCCGAAAGATCGACGAGCAGGGGGCTCGCCCCGCCGCTGGCTTCCAACGCCTCGAGCGTTTCCAGCGCCTGTCGCCGGAAGATTCCGCGGGTCTCGCGACCCAACGATGCGGGAGAGTGCACTACGAAGCCGTTCATATCACTGCAAGACAAGAGAAGGAACGGTGCCACATTGTTCAAAACATTGTCATGAATGTACTTATCTGCAATCGAGTGATGCGCGGCACGCGCCTTTCGTTTGCGTTTCGCAAGGCGGGATGGAAGTTGCGCGCTGCACTTCTGATGCAGTATACACCAAGCGAAAGGGCCCGGCGTCGGCCGGGCCCCGTTGTCTTCTTCTGTCCTCGCAGCGGTCAGATCTTCGTCACGTTCGCGGCCTGGAGACCCTTGGGGCCTTCCCGGACCTCGAACTCCACGTTGTCGTTCTCTTTGAGGGACTTGAAGCCGTCCGCCTGGATGGCCGAGTAGTGGACGAAGACATCGGGCCCCCCCTCACGCTCGATGAACCCGAACCCTTTGGCATCGTTGAACCACTTGACCCGGCCGGTGATGCGCGACATACCTAACTCCTCATACAGGTGGCACCTGACGACGAATCTCTGGCCGCCCGCCGTCGCGGGGGCGAAGATCCGTACAGGAGCGCCACGATTCTAAGATTCGTGAATTCTAAGCGCAAGAGTCCCTGCTACTTCGGCGCCTCACAACCCAAGGGGAACGCGTGTTCCGCACCCTGGTGGTGACCACCGATTTCTCGGCCAACAGCGCCGTGGCGATGCAGCCGGCGTTGGCGATCGCGGAGAAGTTCGGTGCGCGGCTGGTCCTGCTCCACGTTCTGGAGGCCCCGTCCACCGATCCGAGTCATCCGGGGAAGGCCGCCCTGCGCGGGCTCGCCGCGATGGCGCACGAGCAGCTGGAGGAGTTCGGGGGCCGGGAGATCGGGGGGCGGGTGCCGTGGACGCCCGAGGTGGCCTCGGGTCCCGCGGCGCAGGCGATCACGGACGCGGCGCTGCGCCACGAGGCGGACCTGATCGTGGTCGCGACCCACGGCCGCACGGGGGTCCTGCACCTGCTGCTGGGCAGCGTGGCGGAGCGCGTGGTGCGCACCGCCGCGTGCCCGGTGCTCACGGTGCGGGTGAGCGGCTGAAGGAGCGGGCCCCGAGCAGCGCCACGACGAGGATGGCCGTGATGAGGAGCGCGCAGAACGCGCACCACCGGCAGACGTCGTGGATGACGGCGATCTCGAGATACGTCAGGTACGCGGCGAAGAGGACGCCCACGCCCGACATGGCGGCCAGGAGGCGGCTCGGCGCCGCGTTCGTCTCCCAGCGCGCGCCGAGGCCGGCGAGCGCCACCGCGAGCAGCGCGGCGAACCCCGCGACCCCGAACGCCGCGACGGGGACGCCGAGGAACTGCGAATAGGGACTGTTCTGGACTCGCTCGCACGCCCCGCTCCCCCCGCACACCAGCGACCCCACCACGCCCAGCTTGTAGAGCCAGAGGTAGAGGGACGCGAGGAGCCCGAGCAGTGCCAGCACCGCGACGGTCATCCGGTGCCGCATCGGCTACCTCCGGCGCGCGGGCGCCGCGGCGCGCGGCGCGCCGCCCACCGGCGCGAGGGAATCCACGATCGCCTGGATCTGGTCGACGTTGAGGATGCCGGGCCACTCGCGGCCGTTCACGAAGAACGTGGGCGTCTCGTGCACGCCCAGCCGCTCCCCTTCGGCGTAGTCGGCGTCCACGCCCGGCTGGGCGTGCGCGGTCTCGACGCACGTGTCGAAGCGCTTCATGTCGAGGCCGAGGCCCTTGGCATAGCCGCGGATCTCGCGGGCCGGGTTCCGCTCCGTCGCCCACTGGTTCTGGCGATTGAAGATGGCGTCCATCATCTCGAAGAACCGGCCCTGCTCCCCGGCGCAGCCGGCGGCGAGGTGCGCCGGGGGGGACGCCGTGTGGCCCTGCAGCGGGAAGTCCATGAAGCGCCACTTGAGCCGGCCGGTGGGGATGAGCCGCTGCTGCACCTCCGGCCACTCGAGGATGGCGAACCGGGCGCACGAGGGGCACTCGAAGTCGGCGAACTCGACGATCTCGACGGGGGCGGAGTCGGCGCCGAGGACGTGGCCCGTGGCCGCGACACCGGCCATCGAGGCGACGGGGGCGGAGGCGAGGGTCTCGGTCACGGAGCGCTTGGGGGCGAAGACGCCCGCCTGCCACGCGATCCCGATCGCGCCGAGCACCGCGAGGATGCCCAGGGTGAGGTAGAAGGCCTTCATCGGCCGGCGGGGGGCCATCCATCCTCCTCGTCGCTGTCGTGGTCGGCGTCGGGGGACCAGCCCTCGGAGGCTTCCCCCACGATGCGCCGGTGCTCGGCGGTCTCGGGCGTGTCGAAGGTGAGGCGGACCTCGTAGCGGAAGAGCTCCGACCGGAGGTCCCCCATCATGCGGAGGAGCTCGGCGGACTCGTCCAGCAGCCGGCCCTGCGCGTCGAGGGCCAGGAGGCGCTGCGCCATTTCGCGGAGCATCTCGACCAGCCGCTTCGCGCGTTCCGGATCGTAGGTCTCGTCGCTCATCCCCGCCTTCGGCGCCGGGCGGGCCTCGCTCGCTGGCCCGCGCCACCCTATGATACCCAGCCTGCCCCCGCAGGCCAACTCGTCTCCGCACCTCGCGTCGGCGCGGGCGCTGCTCGAGCTGGCGGCGATCGCCGAGGCGGTCGCGACCTTCGCCGCGTCACTATTGTGAGCTTTGCGTGTCCGGGGCGCCCTTGGTAGATTTCAGCGGGCTGGGGATGTCCCCCGCTCCTACCGGAGGGGTAATGTCGAAGCGGAAGAGCCGCCGTAAGGAGTACGTACCCACCGCGGGCGAGCAGGCCAGAGACGAGTTGTTCAGTCACATCCTGCGTTGCGGTGTGCTGGAAGCGGCGGATGAGCAGCGGAAAGAGTGGTTCGACGACACGATGGAGTATCTCGCGGAGCGTTACGAGGATCTCACGGCGGCCGAGCTGAAGGACCTGCGCACCCTCGGTGAGCGGTACTGCCAGCCGGTCGTGGCACGCAAGGAAAGCGAGAGCGTCGAGGCCGGCGTCGCCTGAAGCGCCGCAGCGACCAGCAGGTGCACCGCCCCGGGAGCTATCGCCCCGGGGCGTTTCGTTTCCGCCACCGATAGCCGCACGCGACCCGCACGCCGCCCCCCACCCCGATCTCGACGAAGGACCCGCCGTTCCCGCCGGGAGCGTTCTCCGCCCCGAGGACGACCAGCACGTACGGCGTGAGCCGCCCGTTCCCCGCCAGCACCGAGATGCCGGCGCCCCCGTAGACGGCGCTCCCCCGTCGCTTGGCGGGATCGAGCAGGAAGTGGTAGGCCACGTCCAGCCGGCCGGCGAGCCCGTGCCCGTCGAGCGCGCCGAGGGTCGCCGCCGCCTGCCAGCGCGTGCGGGACTCGTCGCGCCACGCGAAGCCGACGCCCGCGCCGCCGAACAGCGGCCGGGAGGCGATGCCAAGGAGCTGGACCTGCGATTCCCGCACGCTCTGGGCGCGGGCCGCCGCCGGGGCGGCCGCCACCAGGAGGCCGAGGGCGGCGGCGCGGCTACGCTTCGAGCACCAGCTCATGGCGCAGCGCGATGTCCGGCGCCAGGGAGTGGGTCACGGAGCAGTACTTCCCCAGCGAGAGCTCGATGGCGTGCAGCACCTGGTCCCGCGCGAAGCCGGGTGCGGTGACGTGGTAGGTGAGGGTGATCGCGGTGTAGCGCTTCGGGTGCTCCGCGCGGCGCTCCCCCACCACCTCCACGCGGAAGGCGCGGAGGTCGGCCCGCTTCTTCTTCAGGATCGAGACGACGTCGGCGCCGGTGCAGCCGGCCAGGGCGAGAAGGAGCGCGTCCATCGGAGAGGGGGCCTGCTGCCCGTCCGCGTCGATGACCGCGGAGGGGCGCTCCGGCCTGCCCCCCTCGAAGAGCATCCCCTCCTTCCAGTGCAGAGTGACGTGCGCCGGACCCGGCATCAGTCGCCGCCCCCGCCCCGGGTCGAGAGCCCGATGAGGAAGCGGTGCCTTCCCAAGCGGTCGAGTGCGTGGTACTCGAGGAGCCAGTTGAACGAAGGACGGAACGCCAGCTCGAAGCCCATCACGAGGGTCGGCCAGACGGTGCGCTGCCCGCTGCTCGCCTGCGAGAAGTAGCCGGCGCCGATGCCGAAATAGGGGATGGCGGGAGCGCGGTCGGGCTGGAAGCGGTACACCACCTCCAGCGCGAAGTGGCGCGCCGTGCTGGTGCCCGAGCCGCTGAACTCGAACGACGGCCGGAGCCGCACCTGGGGCGACCAGAGCTGCGCGACGTCGAACGCGGCGCCGAGGACGAGGGCGCCGCCGGCCGAGACGTCGACGCCCACCCGGGTCGAGAAGCCGATGAGGTCGAAACGGACACCGCTGGAGGACGAGCCGGACCCCGACGCGGGGGGCTGGAAGTCCTGCGCGGCGGCGGGCGCGAAGGGGCAGGCGAGGCCGGCGGCGATCAGGGCGAGATGGACACGGCGGATCATGATGGTCTCCTCGTCAATCGGTCGGTCGTTCCGCCCCGCGCACGGCCAGGCGGCCATAGTCCCAGATCGCGTACAGCGCCATCGCGGCGGTGGCCCAAGCCAGGGGCCGTAGGAGCGGGGAGTCGAGCAGCCAGGCGCAGAGCGTCAGGGCCTGCCCGACGGTGACCGCCTTGCCGCCCGCGCGCGCCGGCGTCGTGAAGGGCTGCCGCGCCACCACGCTCGCAAGGTAGCCGAAGGGCGTGAGGATGTCGCGGAGGAGGACGCCGAGCACCTCGAGCGCCGACAGCGCACCCGACAGGGCGAGGACCCCGAACGCGGTCAGGGAGAAGATCTTGTCGGCGACCGGGTCCACCTTGGCGCCGAGGCTCGAGGGGCCGAAGCGGCGCGCCGTCCACCCGTCGAGCAGGTCGGTGGCGGCCGCCGCCGCGAGAACGGCGAGCCGGACGCGCGCATCCTGCACGACCGCGAAGGCGAATGCGAGCGGGATCCGCGACGCCGACAGGAGGTTCGCCACGGTCCAGATGCGTCCCATGCGGCCTTGCCGCCCCCCTGCGCGGGCCGTACCTTCGGACATCATATGGACATAGCGCTCCTGAAACAGGCTGCGATCTTCGCCGACCTCGACGAGGGCGAGCTGACGCGCGTCTTGGAGGTCTGCAAGGAGCAGAAGTTCCAGGGAGCGGAGACGGTCTTCAAGGAGGGGGAGCCCGGGAACCGGCTGTACATCATCGCCGAGGGCGAGGTGCGCATCAGCCGCAACATCCCCGGGAGCGGCGAAGAGGCGCTCGCCGTGCTCAAGAAGGGCGCGTGCTTCGGCGAGATGGCGATCTTCGACCGCTCCGAGCGCTCCACCGACGCCATCGCCAACACCGACAGCGTGCTGCTGACCATCACCCGCTCGGACTTCGAGCTGCTGATGGACTTCAATCGCGACGTCGCGTACAAGGTGCTGTGGGCCGTGGTCCGGCTCCTCTCCTCGCGGCTCCGCGTCACCAACGACAACCTCCGGTCCTTCCTCGCGATGTCGATGTTCTGATCCCGCGCTCCGCGGGCCTCAGACGGCGATCCTGAAGCGGGCGTCCAGCGCCGCCACCCGGTCGGGGAAGGCGACGAGGGGATTCACGTCGAGCTCCTGGATGGCGTCGTGGTCCCCGGAGAGCTGGCTGACGCGCTGCAGCACCTCCTCGAGGCCCACCAGGTGCACGGTCGTCTCGCCACGCATCCCTTCGAGGATCCGGTACCCACGGATGCTGCGGACCATCTCGTGCGCGTCGCGGTCGGTGAGGGGGTGGACCCGGAACGCGACGTCCTGCATCGCCTCCACGAAGATGCCTCCGAGGCCGAACATCAGGAGCGGCCCGACCCGGGGGTCCCGGCTCATGCCGACGATGGTCTCGCGGCCGCCGGGGAGCATCCGCTGCACCAGGACCTCCTGCACCGCGATGCCGGTGCGCTCCTTCACCCGCCGCACGAGCCGGGCGTAGCCTGCGCGCACCTCGTCCACCGTCTTGAGGTCGAGGACCACGCCACCGACGTCGCTCTTATGGACCACCTGGTCGCTCATGACCTTGAGCACCACCGGGTAGCCGACCGCCGCCGCCGCGAGCATCGCCTCCTCCGCCGAGCGCACCGGGCGCCAAGGCGCCGTGGGCACGCCGTACGCGTCGAGAACGGCGAGCGACTCCGCTTCCGTCAATCTGGCCCTCCCCTCCGCGCGCGCGGCGGCGATGAGGGCCGCCACCCGCTCCTTGTCGGCGGGGAAGGCCTGCTCCACGCCGTCGGGCCGCTCGCGCCAGGCGCGGTAGCGGTTGAGCGCGGCGAGCGCCCGGGCAGCCGACTCCGGGAACATGTACCCTGGGATGCCGGCGTCCATGAGGGTGCGCATCCCCGCCGAGACGCCGGCGCGCCCCATCAGGACGGCGACCAGGGGGATGTCCGGGCGGGTGGCTGCGGCCTCCACGATGGCGTCGGCCACGTCCTTCGCCTGGATCCCGAGGGGCGGGATGAACGACGCGATGACCGCGTCGATCCCCGGGTCCCGCAGCACGATCGACAGGACATCGCGGTAGGTGGCGGCGGTCGCCGAGGCGATGAGGTCCACGGGGTTGCGGACGGCGGCCTCGTCGGGCACCCGCTCGCGGATCGCCTGCTGCGTCTCCGGGGCCAGCGCCGAGACCGCGAGCCCGGACGACTCGCAGGCGTCGGCGAGGATGATCGCCGGGCCGCCGGCGTTGCTCACGATGGCGACGCGGCCGCCGCGCGGGAGGGGGAGGCGCGGGAAGGCCATCGCGTAATCGAAGAGCTCCTCCACCGTCTGGGCGCGGAGCACGCCGCACTGCTGGAGGAGGACGTCCACCGCCAGATCGGCGCCGGAGAGCGCGGCGGTGTGCGAGGAGGCGGCCAGCGCTCCCGCGGCGGTGCGCCCGGCCTTCACGACGAAGATGGGCTTGGTCTTGCCGATGCGCCGCGCCAGGCGGAAGAAGCGGCGCGGGTTCCCGAAGCTCTCGAGGTACATCAGGATGACCCGGACGTCCGGGTCGTGCTCCCAGTACTCGAGGAGGTCGTTCCCCGAGACGTCGGGCTTGTTCCCGATGGAGACGAACTGGGAGACCCCGATGCCGAGCTCCCCGGCCAGTTCGAGGATACTGAGCCCGATCGCCCCCGACTGGCTGATGATCGCCACGGCGCCGTGCGGCGGGACGGCCGAGCCGAAGGTGGCGTTCATCCCCACGGCGGGCGCCGTGTTGATCACCCCCATGCAGTTGGGGCCCACCATCCGCATGCCGTGGCGGCGCACCGTCTCGACGAGGGCGCGCTCGCGCGCCACCCCTTCGCCGCCGACCTCGGCGAAGCCGGCGGAGATCACGACCAGGCCCTTCACCCCCGCCCGGCCGCACTCCTCCGCGGCCGCCAGCACCTCGTCCTTGGGCACCACGATCACGGCCAGGTCCACGGGATCGGGGATGGCCGCGACGGTGGGGTACGCCTTGAGGGAGTGGACCGACGTCGCCTTCGGGTTCACCGGGAAGACCGGGCCCTGGAAGCCGGCGCGGAGGAGGTTGTCGAGGATCTGATGGCCGATGCTCGCGGGACGCCGCGAGGCGCCCACGACAGCGATGGAGCGGGGCTTCAGGATGGCGTCGAGCACGCCGGAAGTTAACGGGCGGATGGGGTGCCCGCGCGCCTCACCGCACGATGCGCAGGAGACCGGCTTCGGCACAGCCGCGGAGGAAGCTCTCCGCATCGGTGGCGGGGATCGCCACGCCGGTGAGCGCTCGCCCGCGCGCCGCCGCCCCCGCGAGGAACTCTTCGACGGGGCGCCCGACGTACGCGGCGTCCCGGTCGCGCATCCCCAGCACGATCTCGTCCCAGGTGCCGATGAAGTGGACGCCCTCCCGGGTGGCGATGCGGTGCACCTCGCCTCCCCGGCTCCGCTTGTGCATCTCCTGCAGCTCGGTGAGGAGGGTGCTGAAGAGCTCCAGCTGCGCGGGGTCGCGCGGGCCGGTGCCGTCCGGCCCCATCGCCTCCAGCTCGGCGAGGAGCATCTCGGTCGGGTCCTCGTCGCCGGCGAGGTCGGCGAGGCGCACCAACCACGGCCGCAGCTCGGGGTCGTCATCGGGGAGCCGGTAGACGGACTTCTTGAGCTCGAGGACGCGCCAGATCCCCAGCTCGTCCCAGTGGTCGTCGGGGTCCGTGGCCTCGAACTCGCCGAGGGCCTGCTCGTAGTCCCCGCGATCGTAGAGGAGATTGGCGAGGTAGACGCGCGCTTCGGCGTGCTCCGGGTCCACCTCGAGGGCGCGCCGCAGCCAATGCAGCGCGTCCGCTTCCTGCGCGAGCCGGTGCGCCGCGTAGCCCACGCACGCGGCCGCCTCGGCGCTGTCGGCGTGCGAGCGGACGGCCAGCTCGAAGTAGCGGCGCGCCGGCTCGAGCAGCCCTTCGCGGAACAGTGCCCGGCCCATCTGGAGCACGAGGTCGAGGTCCTCCTCGAAACCCAGGGCGAGCACGCGGTCGAAGCACCCGACCGCCGCCTGGCGCTCGCCGACCTTCAGCAGCACCTCGCCGAGTCCGGCGAGGGCCTCCTCGTGCTCGGGATCCTCCACCAGCGCCGACTCGAAGGCGCGGCGCGCCCACGCGAACTCCTCCCGGGCCAGGCGGGCGTAGCCCATCCCCACCTCGAGCTCGACGGAGTCGGGGTAGAGCTGAAGCCCTTCGCGCAGCAGGTCGATCGCCTCGTCGTAACGCCCTTCGTTGTACAACTGGTGAGCACGCTCATCGTACTCATCAGAACTCAGGAAGGGATCGGGCAAGGCGGCACTCCCGGGAGTGGATGGGCTATCATATTAGCGCGATGCGGCTGGAGCAAGACTCTTGACGGACCTGGCGCTGGCGTTCGGGGCGGGCCTGCTTGGCGGCGCGCACTGCGCCGGCATGTGCGGCGGATTCGTCCTCGTCGCGGGGGCGGGGGGGAGGCGCGGCTGGCTGTTCCACGCCGGGCGCCTCGCCGGCTACGCCGCGCTCGGTGCCGCAGCGGGGCTCGCCGGACATGGACTCGACCTCGGCGGCGCAGCGCTCGGCCTCCATCGCCTCCGCTTCCTGGTGGCGGCGGTCCTCCTCCTCCTCTTCGGCCTCGCCTTCCTCGGCGCCTTCCCGCGCCGCTGGCTCGAGCCTGGCGCCGGCGCCGCCATGCGGCTGGTGAGCGCCGTGCGCCGCCGCGGCGGCCCCTACGCGTGGCTGCTCCTCGGTCTGCCGATCGGCCTCCTGCCGTGCGGGCTCCTCTATCCGATGTACGCGCTCGCCGCGGGGAGCGGATCGCCGGCGCGCGGCGCGCTGCTGCTGCTGGCGTTCGGGCTCGGCACGGTGCCGCTCCTCGGGAGCGTCACCGTGGTCTTCGCGCGCCTGCGCGTACCGGCACGGCGGCGTCTCCTTCGCGGAGCGGGCGTCGTGATGCTGGCGATGGCGGCGTGGATGTCGTGGCGCGCGGTGGCGGCGCGCCCCGTCCTGCGGGGGATGGGCGCGGGGGAGCCCGCCGCGCCGATGGGGCCGCGCTAGGCCTCGGCGGCCTGCACGGCGCGGCCCCACTTCTTGAGGAGCCGCGTGAGCGCGGCCTGCTCGCGGAGGGAGAGGTGCGCCGCCGCACGCGCGATGGCGCCGGCGTGTTCGGGGAAGAACCGCCCGATGAGCTGCGCGCCCTTCGGCGTGAGCCGGGCGCGGATCACGCGCCGGTCCTCAGCGCTCCGCTCGCGCCGCAGGTAGCCCGCCTTCTGCAGCTGGTCGGCCACGTAGGTGATGTTCCCGCTGGTGACGAGCAGCTTCTCGCCGATCGTGCAGAGGGGCAGCGGCCCCTTGTGGTAGAGCACCTCGAGCACCGCGAATTGGGGCTGGGTGAGCCCGTAGCGCTGGATGTCCCGCGCCGAGACGCGATGCACCGACGCCGCGCAGCGGGCGAGCGCAACCCAGAGCGCGAGCGCGCGGTCGGTGGCCGCGCCGTATCCCCCCCGGGACTTCACGTGCCGGGCCGCACCGTGAGCCGGTAGAGGCCGGTGCTCCGCTCGTCGCCGTAGCTGTTCGCCACGATCCGGTAGGTCCGCCCCGCCTCCACTTCGTACGTCAGCTGCGCGTCCGTGCCCGACCCACCGTCGTCGTCCGAGGCGAGCGTGCGGCCGTCGGCGTCCTGGAGGAGCAGATACGCGTCGAAATCGGTCGAGCGGAGCTGGATCACGACGCGCCCCGCCGCCGCCGGCCGGAAGAGGAAGACGTCGGCGTAGCTGCTGTCCCCCATCGCGCTGTCCCCGGCCTCGAGGCGGCCGGTCACCGTCTCGCCGAGGCGCACCTCGGCGACCCGTCCCGCCGGGGCAGGCGGTGGCGCCTGCGCGAGGGCGAGCTCGTAGAGTCCCGCCGCCTCCGATTCCCCGTAGCCGCGCACCACGATCCGGTACCGCCCGTCGCGCGAGAGATGGGCGGCGATGAAGGAGTCAGTCCCCTCGCCGAAGCCGTCGTCGTTCTCGGCCACCGTGACCCCGCGCGGGTCCTGGAGCTCGAGGTAGGTGTCGAAGGCGGGGGACCGCAGCTCGATCGTCACGTCCTGGCCGCTCCGGCCGTCGAACTCCCACGCGTCCTGGACACCACCCTCGGGGCGCGGCTGGTCGCCGCGCTCCAGCCGCCCGACGAGCCGCTGGCCCACGGCGATGCGCGCCGTCCGGCCAGCCGCGGCCGGGGCCGCCGCCGAGGCGAGGGCGAGGGTATAGCGCCCTCCGGTCCGGCCCTCGGAGTACCCGGAGACGGTCGCGGTGAACGTCCCCGTGGCCGGCAGCACCGCGAGGATGCGCGCGTTCTGGCCGCCGCCGCCGTCGTCGTTGGAGTCCACCACCATCGCGCCGAAGCGCAGGACGAGGTACGCGTCGAAGTCCGTCGCGACGGCGTCGAGCCGCACGACGTCACCGGCGCGTCCCGCGAAGCTCCAGTGGTCCTCGAGGCCGCGCGTCCCGACGGCGTCCCCCGTCTCGAGGCGGCCGGACTTCGTCTCGCCCGCCGCGATCATCGCGGCGGACCCGGGATCGGGGAACGTCGCCGTCTCCTCGAGGAGCGTGAGGCGGTACACCCCGGCGCGGAGCTCCTCGCCGAAGCTGGAGGCGAGGATCGTGTACCGCCCCGCGACGGGGGCCCGGAACGAGACGAGGCTGTTGCGGTCGCCGAG